>NZ_JBIDFG010000011.1:0-118665 GCF_046635625.1 Gilliamella sp. BG1
TATCTGTTAGCATTGTTCTTGGCATGATGAATCGAGTTATGGTTGTTTTTGACAGAATTATTATAACTCACATCATGTCGTCTAAAAAATAATCACGAAAGATCAACACGCCCTAAATACATAAAAATTAGTTACTTTTCGTAACATGCTTTTTTTTATTCAATATATTATTGTATAAAGTAAAAATCTGATTTACGATAACGTCAATTTCGTTTTGTCATTATGCTTAAGCATTAAATAGTTTCAAGGAAGACGCCAAACGATCCCGATTTATTTTTTAATTTCAAGGAGAAATCTATGGCAGTAACTAACATGAATGAGTTAAATGAGTTAATGGCTCGAGTCAAAAAGGCACAGGAGACTTATTCAACTTATACTCAAGAACAAGTCGACAAAATCTTTGTAGCAGCTGCGACAGCCGCTGCTGCGGCACGTATTCCACTTGCGCAACAAGCTGTTGCAGAGTCAGGAATGGGAATTGTCGAAGATAAGGTCATAAAAAACCTTTTTGCCGCTGAGTATATTTTAAATAAATATCGTCACGATAAGACTTGTGGAGTCGTTGCTGAAAATGAACCATTCGGTACTATTACTATAGCAGAGCCACTTGGTATTATTTGTGGAATTGTTCCAACAACTAACCCAACTTCAACTGCGATTTTTAAATCATTAATTAGCTTAAAAACTCGCAATGCAATTGTCTTCTCTCCACATCCTCGAGCTAAAAAATCAACTATTGAAGCTGCTCGAATTGTATTAGATGCCGCAATTAAAGCTGGCGCACCAAAAGATATTATTGGTTGGATTGACGAGCCATCTATCGAATTATCAAATGCATTAATGCACCACGATGATGTGTCTGCTATTTTAGCAACTGGTGGACCAGGCATGGTAAAAGCCGCTTATAGTTCAGGTAAACCTGCGTTAGGTGTTGGTGCAGGTAATACACCAGTTGTTATAGATGAAACAGCTGATTTGAAACGTGCTGTTGCCTCAGTACTTATGTCTAAGACATTTGATAACGGGATGATCTGTGCATCAGAACAAGCAATTGTTGTTGTTGATTCTGTCTATGATGAAGTACGTCGCTTATTAACTCAATATGGTGCATATGTCTTAAATGCTAAAGAAACTAAAGCAGTACAAGGTATTATTTTAAATGACAAAGGCGCCTTAAATGCCAATATTGTTGGTCAGCCAGCAACTAAAATTGCTGAAATGGCCGGTCTTAAAGTTCCAGCTGGTTCGAAAGTACTTGTTGGCGAAGTAAGTAAAGTTGATTTATCTGAACCGTTTGCCCACGAAAAACTTTCTCCAACACTTGCTATGTTCAAGGCTAAAGATTTCTCTGAAGCTGTTGATAAAGCAGAAAAATTGGTTGAAATGGGTGGAATGGGGCACACTTCAGTCCTTTATACTGATCAAGATAGCAATCGTGAACGTATTGCTTATTTTGGTAGTAAAATGAAAACTTGCCGTATTTTAATAAATCAACCAGCGGCTCATGGTGGTATTGGTGATTTATATAATTTTGATTTAGCGCCATCTTTAACATTAGGATGTGGCTCTTGGGGGGGTAACTCGGTATCTGAAAATGTTGGACCGAAGCACTTAATCAATAAGAAAACAATCGCTAAGAGAGCAGAAAATATGTTATGGCACAAACTACCAAGTTCTATCTATTTTAAACGTGGCTCACTACCAGTAGCTTTAAGTGAAGTGGTTGAGCAAGGTGCAAAACGTGTATTTTTAGTAACAGATAAATTCCTATTTAATAACGGTTACTCAAAACAAATCACTGATCAATTAGAAGCACAAGGTGTTATTTGTGAAACTTTCTTTGATGTTGAAGCAGATCCAACATTAAGTGTCGTGCGTAAGGGTACTGATTCAATGCAAGCATTCCAACCAGATACAATTATTGCGTTAGGTGGTGGTTCACCAATGGATGCTGCAAAAATTATGTGGGTTTTATATGAGCACCCTGAAACTAAATTCGAAGAGCTAGCATTACGTTTTATGGATATTCGTAAACGTGCTTGCCACTTCCCAAATATGGGGCAAAAAGCAAAATTAATTTGTGTAACAACCACATCAGGTACAGGCTCTGAAGTAACTCCATTTGCCGTGGTTACTGATGATGCAACAGGTCAAAAATATCCATTAGCGGATTATGCTATTACGCCTAATATGGCAATAGTTGATGCAAACTTAGTGATGAATATGCCTCGCTCACTTTGTGCTGCTGGAGGCTATGATGCTGTAACGCATGCTTTAGAAGCTTACGTATCAGTTATGGCAAGTGAGTTTTCTGATGGGCAAGCGTTACAAGCGCTAAGCATACTTAAAGCTTATTTACCAGCAAGTTATAGAGAAGGGGCAAAAAATCCTATTGCTCGAGAAAAAGTGCATAGTGCAGCAACGTTAGCAGGTGTTGCTTTTGCTCAAGCATTCCTTGGCGTTTGTCACTCAATAGCTCATAAAATTGGTGCAGCATTCCATATTCCTCATGGTGTTGCTAATGCGATGTTAATTAGTAATGTTGTCCGTTTTAATGCAACCGACAAACCAACTAAACAAGGTACGTTTAGCCAATATGGTTATCCTAAAGCAGTTAGCCGTTATGCCGAAATTGCTGATCATTTAGGTCTAACCACAGCTACAGATAATGATGAGAAGAAAGTTGAGAAATTAATTGGTTGGTTAGATCAACTTAGAAAAGATCTTGATATTCCATTTTCTATTAAAGAATTTGGTGTGGATGAAAAAACTTTCTTGGCTCAAGTCGATCAGCTTGCAGTTGATGCCTTTGATGACCAATGTACTGGTGCAAATCCACGTTATCCTCTAATTGCTGAGCTAAAACAGATCCTTCTTGATACTTATTATGGTCGTGCATATCAAGACAAAGGCGATATTAGCGAAGATGTAGCGGTACAAACAGCGGCTAAAGGTGTAGGGACAACTAAAAAAATGTAGTTAAAAAGAAATAACATAAGTTTATTTTGAACTAAATAAAACCCGAAATAAGCATAAATTTCGGGTTTTTTTATGTTTTTGATTTATTTTTAAGCAAACAAAATAAAATTTGTTTTTTTTGCTTGCAAGGTTAAATGTTCTAGTTCATAATGCGCAGCACTTAGGCCGGCTTAGCTCAGTAGGTAGAGCAACTGACTTGTAATCAGTAGGTCGCCAGTTCGATTCCGGCAGCCGGCACCATTTTCCTAAGTAGACAAATTTATAAAGATTCGGGGTGGGGTTCCCGAGCGGCCAAAGGGAGCAGACTGTAAATCTGCCGTGTCACACTTCGAAGGTTCGAATCCTTCCCCCACCACCATCATCTAACATTAGCAATAGCTAATTGAAGCATTTAGGTAGCCGAGTTTGAACATGCGGGCATCGTATAATGGCTATTACCTCAGCCTTCCAAGCTGATGATGCGGGTTCGATTCCCGCTGCCCGCTCCAATTGCTGATATAGCTCAGTTGGTAGAGCGCACCCTTGGTAAGGGTGAGGTCGGCAGTTCAAATCTGCCTATCAGCACCATTCTTGTTAATCTCCTAAACTTCTAAAAATATCAAATTTGCCTGCTTTATAGCTTGTCACTAGGTAACTTTATCTGTTATTATTCAGAGCTAATTTTAAGTTAGTATTATGTTGATATTAAATATGATACTTGGTTAATGTGGTGATTCACCACCGATTTGTATTACATTTGAGGGACGATAAATGTCTAAAGAAAAATTTGAACGTACAAAACCCCACGTTAACGTTGGTACAATCGGCCACGTTGACCACGGTAAAACAACTTTAACTGCTGCAATTACTTCTGTACTTGCTAAAAAATACGGCGGTCAAGCTCGTGCATTCGATCAAATCGATAACGCACCAGAAGAAAAAGCACGTGGTATCACCATCAACACTTCACACGTTGAATACGATACACCAACTCGTCACTACGCACACGTAGACTGCCCAGGCCATGCTGACTATGTTAAAAACATGATCACTGGTGCGGCACAAATGGACGGTGCTATCTTAGTAGTAGCAGCAACAGATGGTCCTATGCCACAAACTCGTGAACACATCCTTTTAGGTCGTCAAGTAGGTGTTCCTTACATCATCGTATTCTTAAATAAATGTGATATGGTTGATGACGAAGAATTATTAGAATTAGTTGAAATGGAAGTACGTGAACTTCTATCTCAATATGATTTCCCAGGTGATGATACTCCAGTAATTCGTGGTTCTGCGCTTAAAGCGTTAGAAGGCGATGCAGCATGGGAAGACAAAATTGTTGAATTAGCAGAAGCATTAGATAGCTACATTCCAGAGCCAGAGCGTGATATCGACAAACCATTCCTATTACCAATTGAAGACGTATTCTCAATTTCAGGACGTGGTACAGTAGTAACTGGTCGTGTTGAACGCGGTGTAATCAAAGTTGGTGAAGAAGTTGAAATTGTTGGTATCAAGCCAACCACTAAAACAACTTGTACTGGTGTTGAAATGTTCCGTAAATTACTTGACGAAGGTCGTGCAGGTGAAAACGTTGGTGTATTACTACGTGGTACAAAACGTGAAGAAATCGAACGAGGTCAAGTACTTGCAAAACCAGGTTCAATCACTCCACATACTGATTTTGAATCAGAAGTGTATATCTTAAGTAAAGATGAAGGTGGTCGTCACACTCCATTCTTCAAAGGTTACCGTCCACAGTTCTACTTCCGTACAACTGACGTAACTGGTACTATCGAATTACCAGAAGGTGTAGAGATGGTAATGCCTGGAGATAACATCAAAATGACAGTATCATTAATTCACCCAATCGCAATGGCAGACGGCTTACGTTTTGCGATTCGTGAAGGTGGTCGTACTGTTGGTGCGGGTGTTGTTGCTAGGGTTATTAAATAATCTAGTATTAGCTACCAATAGAAAGGGTATCAATAGATGCCCTTTCTTATCTAGTCTGTTTAGCAAAATGTTTTTGATAAAAGAGCATTTTGGAAAATAGATATTACTATAAATAACATAATTATGGGTTTTATATGCTAGTAAGTAACGAGAGTCAAGATTCAAATACTATTCTAGACAAATTTAAGTGGTGTTTAGTTTTAGTATTGATTGCATTTGTTGTTTGGGGAAATTTTTATTTTGCTGAACCAAATGATATATATCAACCTAATACAATCGTTCGGATTATTGCAGTTGTTGTAATTTCGTTATTAACGCTGTTAATTGCGATTACAACAAACATGGGTAAGTCATTTTTGTTATTTTTACAAGAATCTAGAAAAGAATTAAGAAAAGTTGTATGGCCAACACGTAAAGAAACAGCACAAACAACTTTACTTGTTGCAGCTATTACACTTTTTGTTGGTTTAGCGCTTTGGGGGATGGATACAGTATTCCGTTTAGTCATCTTTTATTTAACATCAATAGGGCGTTAATATGAGCGAAACACAACAAAAGCGATGGTATGTTATTCAAGCTTATTCTGGGTATGAAGCGAGGGTTGCACAATCATTACGTGAATACATCAAATTACATAATATGGAAGATGCATTTGGTGAAGTTTTAGTACCCACTGAAGAAGTTGTTGAAATGAAAAGTGGTCAACGCCGTAAAAGTGAACGTAAATTCTTTCCTGGTTATGTGCTAGTTGAAATGATGATGAATGATGCAACTTGGCATTTAGTAAAAAGTGTACCAAGAACAATGGGATTCATTGGTGGTACTTCGGATCGACCAGCGCCTATCAGCCAACGTGAAGTTGATGCTATCATGAATCGTTTACAACAAATAGGTGATAAACCACGCCCTAAAACACTATTTGAACCAGGCGAGCTTGTTCGTGTTAACGAAGGTCCATTTGCTGACTTTAATGGTGTAGTAGAAGAAGTTGATTACGAAAAAAGTCGCTTAAAAGTATCGGTTTCTATTTTTGGACGTTCAACGCCTGTAGAGCTAGATTTTAGTCAAGTTGAAAAGAGCTAATCTTTTGATATAGTTTTTCACTGAATTAGCTGTATCTTTTAGAAAACCACAAGAGTCTATCTTGTGGTTTTTGTTTTTATGAAAGAAATATAATGCCTTTCCAGAATTTGAGAATAATAGTTCTGTTTCTAATATATTTAATCAAAGTGAGTTGCCAAGGTAGATAAAACCACTATAGGATCATAATTTATTATTAATATAATACAGGCAATCTATTCTTTTTTAGATTTTTTTATTCTTTTACCCATATCAAAGTGATATCCCAACCAATAGTTAGGCCAACGTGCTTCGATTCCTATATTATTAACTATTAAAGCAACCATGACTAATAAAACTGAACCTATAAGTACTGGTGTTATCAAGAATGAATAGTCAGTAATTCCAGACATCATGATTAAAATAGGGTTTGCACCAGCTGGAGCGTGAACTACACGTAGTAACTGCATCAATGCGATAGATGTCCCAACTGCTAATGCTATCGGTATAATTCCATTACTAAATAAATTAATGAACAACACACCTATAAAAGACGAAATAAAATGCCCTCCTATAACACTTCTTGGTTGTGCTAATGGAGATTTAGGTGCAGCAAATAACAAGACGCATGTTGCACCAAATGGAGCCATAATTGCTAATGTACCTCCCCACTGAGTGCTTACGAGCAAAGTTAAAATCCCTAAAGCACCCCCAATAAATCCTCTCAATATAGCTACTGCGTTAGGTTTAGGTGACATCACCTCTCCTCCTTTTAATTTTTCTAGCATAAATCTCTCCTGTTTGGTTAATGTGGGATTTTAATAAAACTAGTAAGTCTATTAAGTAAACTGCATCGTTTACTTAATGTGTATTTATTAACTATAAAGGTCAAACATTATTTATAATTAACTATATTAGAGTTGTTGTGATAGAATCAAAAATATTCTAGCAATTACAAATAATAAAAAATGAAATTGAAGCCTGAAATTGTTGATATGATACTTGCTGCGGCTGAATCGCTGTTTAATGAATATGGTTATCATCCTGTTAGTTTAGAGCTTATTGCAGAAAATGCAGGTGTATCAAAAAGAACATTATATAAATATTTTGGTGACAAAAATGGGCTTGTAAGTAAAGTGTTACTTAGGCGGAATGATTGTTTTAAAAAATTACTTACAGATGTTATCGCTGTTTTTTCTGAAAAAAAAGACAAAATCAATGCAATTATTTCATGGCATATAAAATGGTTTAAGAATGATAATTACCGTGGTTGTATGTTTGTACGAGCCAAGTCTGAATATAACAATAAAAGCGAAGAAATATGCGCTATTGTTAGTGAACATAAAAAGTGGATTCAAGATAGGATTTTTGAATGTCTAGGAGGCACAAAGTCATGTGAACAAGCATCTTGCCTAATTATGTTAATACTTGAAGGTATGATATCTTGCACATCCGTTTTTGGTATTGAGGGATATGATTTTGAACAGGCAAAAATGTACATCTATGATATTGTCGATAACATTGGTGAGGATAACCTATGAATTTAAATAGCTGGCTTATAGACAATGGATAGCCATTACCTCAAGCCTATTAACCGAAATGATCAATTTAATCTAAGTTAAACGATTCCAATTGTTGTTGTAATTCTAACCATTGTAGTTCTGTTTCTTCTAATTGATTTTTAAGTTGGCTTTGCTCTAGTAACAAAGTTGTAAGTTCGTTTTTTTTGCTCGCATCATAGATTGCAGGATCAGACAGTTGTTCTTCAATTTGCTTTAATTGATGGGTTAATTTATCAAGCATCTGTTCTTCTTTTTGTAACTGTTTTTTTATTGGCTGCATTTGTGCACGTAATTCAGCTTGTTTACGTTTTTGCTCTTTACGATCTTGAGCTGATATATTACTTGTATTTTCTTTTTTTGGTGAATTTATTTCGTCATTTGATTGGTTATCATTTTTTTGTGCTTCGGCTAACCATTTTTGATAATCATCAAGATCACCATCAAAAGGTTCCACTTTATGATCATGGACTAAATAGAATTCATCGGTGGTCGAACGTAGTAAATGGCGATCATGTGACACCACAACTAATGCACCATCAAAATCAATTAGCGCTTCAGTCAATGCTTGTCGCATATCTAAATCTAGGTGGTTAGTTGGTTCGTCTAATAAAAGAAGATTTGGTTTTTGCCAGACAATTAAAGCTAAAACAAGTCGCGCCTTTTCACCACCCGAGAAAGTTTTAACTGGCTCGGTGACTTTGTCGCCTTGAAAATCAAATCCACCTAAATAATTACGTAGTTCTTGCTCTGTATTTTTCGGTTCAGCAAGTTGCGTTAAATGCCAAAGTGGTGACTCATCGGGGCGTAGATATTCTAATTGATGTTGAGCAAAATAGCCTAATTGAACACCTTTAGCGAGATTAATATGGCCTTCTTTAGGTGCAAGTTCACCAGCTAGCAATTTAATCAGTGTTGATTTACCTGCACCATTGCGTCCTAATAAGCCAATGCGTGAACCAGGAACTAAATTAATCTTAATTTTCTCTAGTATAATTTTATCATCATAACCCGCTACGACTTTGTCCATCATTAACAAAGGGCTTGGTAAGAATTCTGATGGTTTAAAATTAAAATGAAATGGATTATCGACATGCGCTGGTGCAATCAGTTCCATTCTTTCTAGCATTTTTATACGGCTTTGTGCCTGTTTAGCTTTTGTTGCTTTGGCTCTAAAGCGATCGATATAATTTTGTAAGTGTGCAACTTTGAGTTGTTGGCTTTCATAAAGAGACTGTTGTTGAGCAAGTTTAGTTGAACGTTGGATCTCAAAGGAGGAATAATTGCCCGTATATTCAAATAAACTTTTTTGTTCAATATGAATAATTTTATTGACTAAAGGATCTAAAAAATCACGATCGTGAGAAATTAAAATTAAAGTCCCTTGATAGTTGCTTAGCCATTTTTCAAGCCAAATGACAGCATCTAAATCAAGGTGATTGGTTGGTTCATCAAGCAATAATAAATCAGAACGACACATTAACGCTTGTGCCAAATTCAATCGCATTCGCCAACCACCGGAATAGGACTTAACCGGTAACATTAATTGCTCATTAGAAAAACCAAGACCATGTAATAATGTTGCAGCTCGTGCACGAATTGTCCATGCATCTATGGTATCAAGCTTTTCATGAATGACCGCAATTTGTTGACCATTATTTTGCTCATTGGCAATATTTAACTGCTTTTCTAATTGACGATATTCACGATCGCCATCAATCGCATATTCAATCGCAGGAATATCCAAGGCTGGTGTTTCTTGATTGACCCAAGCCAGTTGCCAGTGAGATGGAACACTCAATGTGCCTGCATCAGCTTGGATTTCACCTTTAATTAGCGAAAAAAGGGTGGATTTTCCGCAGCCATTTTTACCCACTAACCCCACTTTTTGTTGAGGATTAATGGTTGCTGATGCATTATCTAATAGCAGGTTAACGCCACGGCGCACTTGGATCGAATCAAAAACTATCATGATATTTATGTCTATTATTCAAAATAAAGTAGGTTAATAAAAATTGTTTTAATCATCTAAAATCAGGAACGTTATAAAACAATCAATTCAAACAAAAAAGCCCTTTGTTGAAACGAAAAGGGCTTAAATTTAATTATTCAATAGGACTATTTCTTAATTGCTGATAAAGCACGACGGATAAAGAACGTACATATACCAACAAAAACAAAAAGCCCTAAAAGTTGCGGTAACATACCTAAATCGAACGGTATTGCGAGTGGAGCATCATTTCCGCCATTGGTGATACTAATCACAATTACAATAGCCAATAACACGCCAACTAAGCTCTCGCCAACAATCAGGCCCGATGCAATTAGCGCCGCTTTACGATCAACTTTTTGGTATTGTTCTTCTGGATCTAAATTTTGCGCTTGGGCTTTTTTGTACGCATTACGTTTAATTATCCATGATAAAAAAGTACCAATAATAATTGGTGTTGTAATGCTTGGCGGTAAATAAATGCCTAACCCAACAGCAAGAGCAGGTATGCGAAAATTAGATTTATTTTGGGCAAGAATTAAATCAACAATAATAATAGCAGCACCTAAAGCAAGTCCTATTAAAATCATCGTCCAGTCAAGTTGATGAGAAAAAATTCCCTTAGCAATTGTTGTCATCAATGTTGCTTGTGGTGCAGCTAAAACTTGGCTTACATCCATATCTTGGCGAGGTAAAGCACCAGTAAAGCCATAAGCGTTATATAAAATCTCTAAAATAGGCGCAATAACAATTGCACCAACAACACAGCCAAGTAATAATGCGACTTGTTGTTTCCAAGGGGTAGCATTAACCAAATGACCTGTTTTTAGGTCTTGTAAATTATCATTTGAAATACAAGCGATCGCCAATACAGCACTGGTTGTAAAGAGCGCAAGTGCGGTTGCAAAATTAGAACCTTCAATAGAAGATAGCATACCATTAGCTTCGCCTAAACCTAATAAGATCAATGAAATGACTACCACAGCAACAATTGCTATTCCTGATATTGGGCTTGCTGATGAGCCAACAAGTCCAGCCATATAACCACAAGCGGCAGCCACTAAAAAACCCATAATAAAAGCAAATAATACAGCGCAAAAAACTAATGTCCAAGCAACGCCTGCTGATAACCCACTATTGTCAATGAAGCTATAAAAAGTCACTAACAAAATAGCTAACATACTGCCCATAATGACTAAAATAGTTTTAGGTGATAAATCCCGCTCGGTTGATGCAATATCACTGTCAGACGCATCTGAACGCATACTTTTAAACGAGATTTTTAACCCTTCGGCCATCGGTTTGATTAACGTGAGTAATGTCCAAACGGCTGCAATTGCGATTACCCCTGCACCAATAAAACGAATATCTTTTGCCCAAAATCCCATAGCAACTTCAGATAACGGTTGACTAGTATCATAATCGGTAATTGCACTTAAAATTGGAACGCCAAATACCCAACCAATAATAGTACCAATTAAAATAGCAATTCCAGACATAATTCCGATTAAATAACCAGCACTAAGTAAAGCTAATGAGAATCCCATAGGCAGTTGAAAAATAGACTTACCAGCAGTAAACCAATAAGCAGTGCTTTCTGATAACGCACGAAAACCATTAGTAAAAAGGCTAACAATGGATGCAATCACGCCACCAAATAAAATATCTTTTAGCCCATCATTAGCTTCATTATTATCGGTTTTAGATCCAGCTTTTAAAATTTCAGCGGCAGCCACACCTTCAGGATAAGGTAAATTACTTTTAACGACCATTACATGACGTAAAGGAATTGAAAATAAAACCCCAAGCATTCCGCCTGCGGCACATATTGCAAAGGTTAGCCAAAAAGGAAAGTGTTGCCAATAACCAATCATTAACAACCCTGGTAGCACAAAAATAATTGAAGATAAAGTGCCAGCTGCTGATGCCTGAGTTTGCACCATATTATTCTCTAAAATAGTTGAGCCTGAAAACAGTTTCAATACAGCCATTGAAATTACTGCAGCAGGGATTGCTGACGAAAAAGTTAATCCAACTTTTAAGCCAAGATAAACATTCGATGCAGTAAAAATAACAGTAATAAGAGCGCCGAGAATGGTACCTCTTAAAGTAAGCTCGCGTAAATTATTCATATTGTTTAATAACGTTAAATTAATAAGCAGGTATTATATACTTAATTCACATTTATCGGCTAGAAGTTCCGTCTTTAAGGCTATTTTTACAATTTATATTATTATTTTTGGTGAAATAATTATCAATAATAGCAAAATATATAAGCGCCAATGTTTAAAAGAGTAACCGTTTTGCTATGAAACCATTTACAATAGTTCAATCAATGATTGATTTATGAGAGATATTTTGAACGCATTACAACGCTTACAAGCCATAACCAAACAACTTCGTGATCCTGTTAATGGTTGTCAATGGGATCGGCAACAAACTTTTGCATCACTAAAATCGTATACTTTAGAAGAAACCTATGAAGTTTTAGATGCAATTGATAAACAAGACATGGATGAGCTAAAAAAAGAACTTGGTGATCTACTATTTCACATTGTCTTTTATGCTGATTTAGCCCAAGAACAAGGAAGCTTTAATTTTGATGAGATTTGTTTATCGGTTGTAGATAAATTAGTTTATCGTCATCCTCATATTTTTACTGAAAAAAAGAATGAAAAAACTAACTGGGAACAACTTAAACAAAAAGAACGAGACCAAAAAGCGCAATACTCATTGCTTGACGATATACCCCAAGCAATACCAGCGTTAATGCAAGCAGAAAAAATTCAAAAGCGTTGTGCCTCGGTTGGTTTTGATTGGCATGATATAAAACCTGTGCTTGATAAAGTAAAAGAAGAAATTGGTGAAGTCGAGCAAGAATTAGAACGCACTAAACAAGATCCACAAAAAATTGAGGAAGAACTTGGTGATTTATTGTTTGCGACTGTCAATTTAGCTAGACATTTAAAGGTTAAATCAGAACTCTGTTTACAGCAAGCCAATAAAAAATTTACCCGACGATTTCAACAAGTAGAATCGATACTCAAACAAAAAAACTTATCTTTAATTGATGCAACGCTTGAACAAATGGAAGACGCGTGGCAAAGTGTTAAGCAATTAGAACAGATTAAACTCAATAGCGAAGTGAATAAAAATGACTGAACAAAAAAATGAATTATATCAAGAGATCGAAGCATGGGCACAAAATGCGATATTAAATAGTCCAAAATGGAGCATTAATCAGCTCGATTACTCTGAAAAAAGTATTACGGTTGTTGAAATGATCATCAGTGAGCTGGCTGAAAAAAACTTTAGCATTCCAGAAGAACAACTCAACATGATATCGCAAGAATACGGATGTTATTTATTGCTCACCGCCCATAAAATATACGGAGGTGAATTTTATTGGAACGAAGAATTTCAACAACCCATGTTAATTTGCTGTGAACCTGATGCCATGATAGTCCTCATGACATGGAACAAAGTAAAAGGACGATTAGTAGGGGATAAAGCCGATCATATTGCTTATTTCTTAGATGAATTTGGCAAAGCTACTTTTCAACCCGAAAAAGGCACTCATGTGGTTTATTTGTAATAAAAATAATCATTCTTAAAATTCTTTACCAATAAAACTAAGCAAGTAGATAAATATTAACAAACTTTACATTACTGAATTGGATGGAGATTGAAAGTGAATTACAAACTTTATATAGGCAATAAAAACTATTCAACGTGGTCTATGCGCCCTTGGGTTGTAATGAAACACTTTGGTATTCCTTTTGATGAAAAGTTTGTTAGATTTGATAACCTTGACGATAAATCTGCTTTTAAAGCAACAGTATCCTCAATATCAAAATATGGTACAGTACCAATTTTAGTTGATAATGATGTGGTGATATCTGATTCTTTGGCTATTTGTGAATACTTGGCCGAAAAACATCCCAACTTAGCTTTATGGCCGATAGATACTAAAAAAAGGGCTAATGCTCGCAGTTTAGTGGCTAAAATGCATTCAGGATTTTCTGCTATTAGAAAACATTTACCAATGAATATTGAAGCTGAGTTTTTCGAAATTGGGCAAATTATTTTACGTGATCATGCTGATGTCAAAAATGAAATTTCTCTTGTTGATGAATTATTATCTTCTTTCTTAAATTTTAATTTACCTCAATCTAACTACTTATTTGGTGAATTTACTATTGCTGATGCTTTCTATGCACCAATGTGTTTAAGGCTAAAAAATTTCGGTATCAAAACATCGGCAACGTTAACCAACTACATTAACACTATTTGTCAAACTCATAGTGTTAAAGAATGGATAAGTGAGGCAATGCAAGAAAAAGATTTTATTGTGGTGGATGAACCTTATCGTCTACACCGTTAATTAACAAATTCTAAGATATTTTTAAATTACTCGTGTGATAGCCTCGAATCTTTGAGGCTAAACAGATACTTTGTACACTAAAAGCAACGTTATTACTGTCTAAATAACTTAATTATTCATAAATAGTTGTTAATCGAGAAAATCTTGTTCTTAATGAAATATAATCTTTTGAAAAATAATTAAATTTAATTTCTATCTCTTGGCTTATTAATTTAAATTTCATAATAACATAAGGATGAAAATCAAATTCTATAATAAAATAAGAATGAAAATTAAATTTAATAGTAAAATGAGGATGAGAATTAAATTTAGCTGAGAATAAATCATCATAATTAAGCCTTGTTACAATTTTATTTGTATCTTTATCTGTAAAACAGATTTGTTTGTTCATTCGATCAAAATACATAAAATTTTCGTAGGTTTTATCGCAATAAAAATTTGAACGTACAAACTCATCCTTAAACTCACTTTTAAAAATTTTAATATGTTTATTAATAATAACATTTGTGTATTTAATAAATACCAGATAGTAAGCTAAAACGCCAATAATGATAAATATGAGTCCAATATAATAATTTTTGAATAAAAAACTGCAAAAAGAAAAGGCCCCCAAAAGTGGCAAACATCCGCCAGTAATAAATCTTGTAATTGAAAATAACACCTATACCTCCTTTGTATTATGTGTAAATTATATTTTGAAAAAGATATTCAATATAATCAAGCTTTAATTCCTATAGTTAAACGTATAACAGCCTGAACATTTTTATTTTTTATGCTTCTTAAGCTTAGTAGGGTTTAGAACATTTTGGCCTTTTACGCAAGTTAATAATATCAGTGATATTGTCCAAATTAGGTTATTTTTATGCAAAATTTCATAATGCCTAGCGACACCTCCCTGATTGAAATACTAAACAGTTTTAGTTATCGACAGTCGATAATGTGCAAAAAATTCCCTATCCCTAAAGTTGAATTATTTTCATCTTTACATTTCTTTACAAAAAAGTCCACCAAAAAACTAGCCAACCATTTTTTTTATGGTTATACTTTTATCGTTGTAGGAAAACAAGCTTATTAAATAAGCAAATAATTATAAAAATTTAAATAAAACAAATAATTACTTGACAGGTGAACCATAATGCATTATCATTTTAGACACCAGACACTGGCAAACCTATGTCTTAAATTTATTAAATAATCTTATTCGACGTGTTTTTACACTAAGCTCATTTATACCTTCCAAATTATTTCTCAACGAATTATCGAAATTATCGTTCAAATCACCTAAAACAGCTTTGCTAGTATTAGCACTGTTATTATTGTCATCGTCATGGAATGTTCAGGCGAATGGTAAAAAGGCTCGAGCGGGTAATCGTAGTGATGCAATAATAATACCGTCGCCAGTTATCAATTATGTAAGGCCAAATCTATTTTGGGAGTATGGTAAATACGCAGGTCCAGCTGACATATGGAATCAAAATAAAGGCTTCTTAGTTCAATCAACCAATCCTGAATCATACAACCTAAATTTCCCGACCACGGGTGCGCATAATTTACATTTTGATTTACTCATAAGTGGAGTAGATATAAATGAATTAACATGGGAACCCGTTACTTTGGGGGGAATTACTGCAACAGTGGCAAATGTTGAACATCATGAGCCGTGGGCTCCTTGGAATAATGGAAAAGCCGTAGCTCGTGTTATGCTAACAGGTCCAGATTCAGGAAATCAATGGAACAACCCTAATCCTAATCGAATAGCTAAGCCACAGTTACCACAGACGTTTGAGTTAGTGGGTAGAGATATTAATACTGGTGATGAGGTAGTAAAATATGGATTTGTATTAAGGCAGTGGTTCGTCGGTCGGGGAGGTCCCCCCGGGTTTAGCCTTTCTAATCAAACCACATGGTGTAATAGTTTGGGTTATCGAATGCCACGGGTAAGAGATTTAACCAATGCAGTTTGTTCTGGTCGGGGTTCAGGAAGTTGGTGTCAAGGCGCAGTAGGCGCCACACCTAGTTCATCAGGTAATCATTACCAGCGTCACATAGGCGCTGGCTTTTTCACGGAGTGGGGCAACCTGGGTTTCTACCATACCTTCATCGACCACGTATACTGGACGAGCGACGCTTCAGGTAGCAACCAGCTCCGTGTCGCCATGTCCACCGGCGCCGTCCTCACCCGCGATGATGATGACAACTTCTTCCGCCGTGGCATTTGCACCGTACCTTAGCTTTTAGCGTTTAGTTCTTAATCCTTAGGTCGCGGGGGTGGTTATGGTGCTTGAGAGGATAATATAACAAAGAATAAAGCCCCCGCGTAAGTTGGGGCGCCGAGCTGGCAAAGCCTGCGAGGCTAGTATTTTAATGACTAAAAGTCAAAAAAGCTTCTGACTGATGATGCCAAAGCAATGATAACTTAATATAATTAAATATTATCATAATAAATATTGAGTAAAATTAGCAACAAATAAAACAGGTTATTTTGTAGCTTACTTTTTTGTTTAAATGTCAAACATTTTTTTTATAAAAATATTAAAAAGTGATGATATACGATTCTAGTAAGGTAATTTTTTGTGGCGTATAATTTGGTTCCATTAATCACTTTCTAGCTGTAAAACCAAGATGAAATTTAATGCAATAATTGTGGCTTTAATGGTTACCAGTCTATCTTGTGCTGCAACAGAACCTGCCCTTCATTGGGGTTATGAAGGCGAAAATAATCCAGAAAATTGGGGACACCTTTCGCCAGAGTTTTCAACCTGCGAAACAGGAAAAAATCAATCACCAATTAACATTGAACATGTTTTTAAAACGCACCACGATAAACTTAAACTGACGTTTAAACTAAGCAAGCAGGAAATCATTAATAACGGTCATACAATTCAAGTTAATGTTAATGATGGCAATACGCTTGAAATTGACAACGAGCTGTTTACGTTACAACAATTCCATTTTCATACGCCAAGCGAAAATAAAATTAAAGGCAAATACTTCCCGATGGAAGCTCATTTTGTTTATAAAAACAAAAATGGCGACTTAACGGTTGTTGCCTTGATGTTTAATAAAGGAAAACCTAATCCTGAATTAGCGAAAGCTTGGCAACAAATGCCAGAAGACGAAGGCAGTACCGCCACATTATCTCAATCAGTCGATATTAAGGCTTTATTGCCAAATAGATTGGATTTTTACCGCTTTAGCGGTTCACTAACAACTCCACCTTGTACTGAAGGCGTTCGATGGATTGTGTTAGAACAAGAAAGCAGTGCATCTGCTGAACAAATCGAAAAATTCCACTCAATCATGCATCACAACAATAATCGTCCAACGCAACCTTTGAATGGGCGAGTGATTGTTGATTAGTGTCTCTAGGCTCTGTTTAGTGTGAATAGAGCCTTGAATTTGTGCATTTATTATCTATCAACAAGTAAGATATATCGCTTATTTTTTAAGTAATTTTCTGCCTTGATAGTCACAACTCATATTCTATAAATACTATTAGTTAGCTTAAATTAGTTCACTTAACTATCGTTGTCTTTCTTAATTGATGAAGGCGATTATATTTAAATTAAGCTAGCAAAGAAAAGTTTTCTAACGATAGGATATTATCTTGTTTGCTAATATAACAATACTAAAAATCCCTAGAATAAACTAAAAATACAACTTAGGTTTGTAATAATACTTAATCAATAATCGATTAGATAATGTAGTTAATTAATGAATTAACTTATTAAAAAAGTTATATTATCTTCCAATAAAAATTATGTTTTATGATTAAAAAGGAATAGTTAACATGAAAGATAAAATTTTTACTATTACAGTAATATTATTAGCTGGGTTTGGCATGTCCTTTTCGGTTAACGCAATTTATGAGATAACTTGCCCCGATTCAGTTCAAGTAAAATCCATTCCGACGGAACTAGAAATATTGCCTGAAGGGTGGCAAATATTCGAACAAAAAAATCAGTTTTTGCAGGTTGATGATGGTGAAGTATATTCTGGTAAACCAGTGAATTTAGGACAGATGATACCTTTTACAATTACTATTAACGGTAAAAAATATAAACATTCATGGCATGTTGATACTAGTTATAATACATCCAATGATACTGGCTACTGGTTTAATTGTTCTTATTCATTTAATCGAGTTCGCCTGATAAAACGTATCGATTCGACCATGAAAACTTGTTGGGTAATAACTTCAAAAGATGCAAAAGGTAAAATGAAAGTAAAACTAAATTGCGATAAAAAAATACATGAAGGTCCACAATCTTTTTATTAAACGTGATGATAAAGTTAGTTTAAGTTTTCACAGTGAGTAAATTAGACAGTAAAAATAACCTTGGCTTGGATAGCTAATAGTCAATGCATTTTTTTTAATAAGATGATGTTAATTAGTCAAAATCATCTTATTTTTATACGATTAATTAGGAATAGAAAACGTGAAAAATAAAATTTTAAATTTAGCAACAATAGCCATAATAGGGGCAAGTTTTTGTGATTCAGTTAACGCAAATGAAGAGATAATTTGTCCCGAATCGGTAACAATAAAATATTCTAAACCTGATTTAGAAGTTGTACCTGATGGTTGGGAAGTGTCTGAAGAAGGCTATGATATGAAAAAAATTGATAGTTTAATTTTGCCAGAAGATATTGCTCACAGTACTTCTTTACGTCGACTAAATCAAGTAGAAGTATATTCAGGAAAATCAGCCGATTCCGCAAAACAAATAAAACCTAAGCCAGCGACAATAAATGGGAAAAAATATAAGGCAGTTTGGTTGTTAGATGGTAGTAATGATACCAATAAATTGAGCTTTTGGGCTAGCTGCAATTATAGCTATAATAACAAAGTACAACTGATAAAGCCTATTGATGCCTCGCTGAAAACTTGTTGGGCAATTTATACCCAAGATCAGCAACAAGGAACACTTGCTAAATTAGTGTGTAGCGCTGAAAAGGTAAAATAATTTTAGTTTGGATATTCGGGAATGTGTTCAAATTTACCACAAAATATTGTCCATTAAAGATTAATTAAGATGGTCGGTTGTGCCCCCCCCCCTTACTTTTTTGGGATTAGATCGTTATAGATTACTTTTGTATA
Organism: Gilliamella sp. BG1; assembly: GCF_046635625.1. Taxonomy (NCBI): domain Bacteria; kingdom Pseudomonadati; phylum Pseudomonadota; class Gammaproteobacteria; order Orbales; family Orbaceae; genus Gilliamella; species Gilliamella sp. BG1. Next base: position 19,008 of record NZ_JBIDFG010000011.1, read on the forward strand.
TGTTGATTTATAAAATGAATGACAGGTCGCCAGACTTCCTGTTCTGGTGCTTGATAATCCCATAAAGGTGTAACCAGATCATCTAATATTTTTAATTTAGTGATAAAATTTTTTGAGTAGGTTTGACGTTGTTCTTCCGAAATGGCTAATAATCTTTCTGAAGAAATATATTTGCGCTTTTGCCGTGGGTTTTCAATAAAATTGGCTAAACTACATAATTCTTTTTCATTTTCACATTCTGAATAGGAAAAGGGATAAGTTTGTTCTACTTGTTCAAAAGCATCTGCAATTTGTGGTAAATTTACCGCTTTCATTGCGGGTACGATATATTTTGCTGTAGCATAATTCCATAAAAGATTACACCAACCATCACTTTGCCAGTGGCTGATGGTATGAATGACAACAAAAGCATAAAAGGCATCGCGATCCAGCTTTGTGCTTAGATCAGATTCGCAAGGTATATATTCATAAATTTTATCAAAGATTTCTATTACATCCTCAAAATCAGATAGCTTTTTATTCTGAGTTAACATATTAATTGTTATCATTCTATTTCCTTATCTTATTTTATTTGAATTTTAACATATTTGAAAAGTAATGATATTTTATTTAGTTGCTGTCTTAAAACTATACTTTTTACTGGGTATGTAAAAATTGTGTTGATAATTAAATTTGGATAGACCTTAAAAGGTTTTAATCATTGTATTGGCGTAAAACGGTGAGATTAAATTTATGCTGTTTAGATGAAAAAGAGAGGTTAGTGCAACCTCTCTTTTTCTGCGATAAATGTTAATTTATTTTACGCGTGATACGTATTCACCTGAACGGGTATCTACTTTAAGGATCTCGCCAATTTGTACAAATAAAGGCACGCGAACAACTGCACCTGTTGATAATGTTGCTGGTTTACCACCTGTTCCTGCTGTGTCGCCTTTTAAACCTGGATCAGTTTCGATTACTTCAAGTTCAACAAAATTTGGTGGTGTTACTGCAATCGGTTGGCCGTTCCATAAAGTTAAAATACATTCCGCTTGATCAACTAACCATTTTGCATTGTCGCCAACCGCTTTGGCGTCAGCCGAAAGTTGCTCAAATGTATCGTTATTCATAAAATGCCAAAATTCACCATCGGTATAAAGATAAGTTAAATTCATATCAACAACGTCAGCGGCTTCAACTGATTCGCCTGATTTGAATGTTTTGTCGACAGTTTTGCCTGAAAGTAATTTTTTAATTTTTACACGATTAATAGATTGACCTTTACCTGGTTTATAAAACTCATTTTCAACAATGACACATGGTTCGCCGTCTTGCATTATTTTAAGACCAGCTTTAAACTCATTAGTACTATAAGATGCCATAAAAGCTCCAACTAAAATTCTGAATTACAAAAAATGAGTCGTATTATACAGCAAAAAGTTGAACTACCAAATAATAAAGATGAGTGGATTTTTGATCTGGCCAATGTTGTGACAGATATCAACGTTTTATACTCCTATTTAGGACTAGATCCCAATACCATTTCAATCCGCATGCAACAAGCAAAAAAGGCGTTTCCGCTTCGAGTTCCTAGGGCTTTTATTAATCGAATGGAAAAGGGTAATAGTAATGACCCACTTTTGTTACAGGTGCTTTGTGATGATAGGGAGTTATTAAAAGTTGAAGGGTATAGTCATGACCCATTACAAGAGCAAGATAATGCCATTCCTGGATTATTGCATAAGTATCACAATCGGGCATTATTGATCACTAAGACCGCTTGTGCAATTAACTGCCGTTACTGTTTTAGACGGCATTTCCCTTATCATGATAATCAAGGATCTAAGAAGAATCTTGCCATTGCGCTTGAATATATTGCAAATCATCCTGAACTTGATGAAATTATTTTATCAGGAGGTGATCCGTTAATGGCAAAAGATCATGAAATGGCTTTTTTGATTAATGCACTTGAAAAAATCCCTCATGTTAAGCGTTTACGGATTCATACGCGTTTGGCTGTTGTTATTCCTTCACGAGTAACGGCTGAACTTTGTCGGTTATTTGTTGAAAGTAGGTTGCAAATTGTAGTAATTACTCACATTAATCATTCAAATGAAATTGATAATGCAGTTGCTGACGCAGTTGGGCTTTTAAAAAAGAGTGATGTGATTGTGCTAAATCAAAGTGTATTACTGAAAAATATTAATGATAATGCCAATGTTTTGGCTCAGTTAAGTAATAAACTTTTTGATATTGGCATTTTGCCTTATTACATTCATTTATTAGATAAAGTACAAGGAGCTGCTCATTTTCTAGTTGATGATAACTCAGCTAAATTAATAATGAAACAGCTTGCCGAGCAAGTATCTGGTTATTTAGTGCCTAAATTAGCGCGCGAAATCGGTGGTGAGAAAAGTAAACAAGTACTTACTTTTTGGAATTAGTTAATTGTTTTTTTAGTTATAACTTATTATTTTATAATCTATTTATTCTATTTTATTTTATCGTATGGTAATTAAGGGTTAATGGGATTTATCTGTAAAAATCTCATTGACGAAAAATAAAATAGGCACTATAATTCCGACCTCTTTAATTAATGCTGTGGAGTTTTTACTCTGCAACCTGTTGATAATTAGATTTGGATATAAATCGTCATGAAACGCACATTTCAACCATCAGTATTAAAACGCAATAGAACTCACGGTTTCCGTGCTCGTATGGCAACTAAAAACGGTCGTCAAGTTCTTGCTCGCCGTCGTGCTAAAGGCCGTGTTCGTTTAACTGTTGCTAGCTGATTTAAAGTTGGGTGATTAAGTTCACTTTTCCTCGGGAGTTGCGGTTGTTAACTCCCTTTGATTTCAATCATGTCTTCCAAGAGTCCATTCGGGCTGGTTCTCCGTTTTTAACTTTAGTTGCACGAAAAAATAACTACAATCATATGCGGTTAGGGTTTGCTATAGCTAAAAAACAAGTGAAACGAGCTCATGAGCGTAATCGTATAAGGCGACTGGCTAAAGAGTATTTTCGGCTTCATCAACATCAATTTCCTAATATTGATTTTATTGTGATGGCCAAACAGCCAGTTATCGACTTAGATAATCAGCAACTCGTTGAAACACTGAATAAATTATGCCAACGAATCATAGCCAAATACGAGGCTTGAATAAATTTAAATTGATTATTAAACAGCATACTTATGCATTTAACTATATGATAGTTAATGTTTTTGTGTTTTTTGTTCGTGTTTATCAACGTTTTATTAGTCCTTTATTAGGTCCTAAATGTCGCTTTACACCGACATGTTCACAGTATGCAATAATTGCACTGAGACGCTTTGGATTAATAAAAGGTGGTTGGCTAACCGTTAAACGTGTATTAAAATGTCATCCTTTACATGAAGGAGGAGAAGATTTTGTTCCTCCAAAAATTAAAACCAATAGAGAAAAACACTAATGGGATCTCAACGTAATATTTTAGTCATTGCTTTACTTTTTGTATCTTTTTTTATTTGGAAAGCGTGGGAAGAAGATCACACACCTAAACCCCCGATCGAAAACCAATTAACACAACAAAGTGATGATGGCTCAATAGCTGGCGCAGTAGGTAAAACAATTACTGTAAAATCAGATGTGCTGTCACTCACTATTAATACTTATGGTGGGGATGTTCAGGCTGCACAATTATTGAAATATGAGCAAACGCTTCATTCTGGTACGCCTTTCCAATTATTAACATCTCGTCCAGATTTTGTTTATGTTGCTGAAAGCGGATTAACAGGTAGGGATGGTCCTGATAATGCAAATCAAGGATCAAAACGCCCAGTCTATCAAACTGAAAAGTCAGAATATGTTTTAGCTGATGGGCAAGATGAATTGCGTGTTCCTCTTACTTATCAAGTTAATGGTGTAAGTTATACTAAATACTATATATTACACCGTGGTAGTTATTCTATTGATGTTCAGTATGATATTAATAACCAAAGCAGTGCACCTGTTGATGTTGCCATGTATGGTCAATTAAAACAAACAATTAAATTACCTGATGATATTCCAACCGAAGGTGGTAGTGGATTAGGACAAAGCGCATTCCGTGGTACAGCTTACTCTAGTTCTAGTTCTAATTATAGTAAATACAGTTTTGATGATATCAAAGATAAAGCTTTATCGGTTGAGACTCAAACGGGTTGGATTGCGATGTTGCAACACTATTTTGCTTCCGCATGGGTACCCGCACAGGATAAAAATAATCTATTTTATTCTCGTGCAACGACTAATAATTCTCAAGCAACAATTGGTTTCAAAAGTGAATCAGCAGTTATTCCTGCGGGGAGTTCACAAATTATTGGTGCAAAATTATGGTTAGGACCAGAAATTCAAAGCCAATTGAAAGAAACAGCCAATCATCTTGATTTAGTTGTTGACTATGGATGGTTATGGTTTTTATCACAACCGTTGTTTTATTTGTTGAAGTTTATTCAGAGTTTTGTTGGTAACTGGGGCTTCTCAATTATTGTTATCACATTTATTGTTCGAGGTATTTTATTCCCATTAACTCGTGCTCAGTATCGTTCAATGGCGAAAATGAAGTTGTTACAGCCTCGCATACAAGCTTTAAAAGAGCGTTATGGTGATAATAGGCAAAAAATTAGTGTAGAAACAATGGCGCTTTACAAGCAAGAAAAAGTGAATCCATTAGGTGGTTGTCTGCCATTAATTATCCAAATGCCGATTTTTTTATCATTGTTCTATATGTTAAGTAGTACAGTTGAACTACGACATGCGCCATTTGCGCTTTGGATTTATGATTTATCAGCGCAAGATCCATACTATATTTTGCCTTTATTAATGGGTGTCAGTATGTTTTTAATTCAGAAAATGTCACCAACACCTGTTACCGATCCACTACAACAAAAATTAATGACTTATATGCCATTAATTTTTACGTTGTTCTTCTTATGGTTCCCATCAGGCTTGGTTTTATATTATATCGTCAGTAACTTATTCACAATTGCTCAGCAACGAATTATTTACTGGGAACTTGAGAAAAAGGGACTTCACGAGAAGAAAAAGAAATAGTATCGATTAAAAGGAGGAGTAATCCTCCTTTTTTGTTTTTATCTTTGGTGTTAATAATATGAATATACAGCAACAATTTAATTTAATAGGTAATGAAAACGGTTATTGGTTTGTAAGTGCTAATGGACGATTATGGCTGCCTAATGGTGAAGTTCCTGTTGGGTGTGCTGATGAATTTGGTTTTACCAATAAAATTGCTCAACCAATAGGTGAATGGAATGGGCAAACAGCTTGGCTGATTTGTGATGAAATGAAAAATGCGATGAGTTCAGTTCGTTCATTACTTGATAGAACAGATCAATCATTATTTAATTTAGCTGGTCGGGCTGTGCAACTTTCTGAGTTTTATCGTTCCCACAAATATTGTGGATATTGTGGGCATGAGATGTATATCAGTAGCACGGAATGGTGTTGTCTATGCGATCACTGCAAAGAGCGCTATTATCCACAAATTTCACCATCTATTATTGTGGCTATTCGTCATAATAATAAAATTTTATTAGCAAAACATGTTAGGCATAATCAAGATAACTTATATACCGTTTTAGCTGGTTTTACTGAAATCGGTGAAACAATGGAAACAGCCGTTGAACGAGAAGTATTTGAAGAATCAAAAATAAAAATTAAAAATATTCGTTATGTTGGTTCGCAACCTTGGCCATTTCCAAATTCATTAATGATGGCTTATTTAGCTGATTATGATAGCGGTGAAATAGTGGTAGATAAAAACGAACTCATTGAAGCAAATTGGTACCATTATACAGAGTTACCTAAAATTCCTGAGTATGGCACCATTGCTAGACGCTTAATTGAGGATACAATTATACTTTGCCGCGAATATGATGAATATGGCAATGACTAATTATATTGAATTGTTCTTGTTAGATTAACTGTTTTTGATTCGTCACCTGTTGTAATACACACAGCTTTAGTCCAATCACTGTTTGGATTATAATCTGAATAAGTACAAGTTTCTATTAGTTCTACCTCTTGTTCGTTTTTATCATTAATGATGATGTCTCCATTTGATGATAATTTAAAGGTTTTGATAATAGTTTTTTCTAATTGATTGTTTGCGTTATATACAAATTCTTTTTCTTGAGCCAACACAGGGAATTTTGTTTTTTCATCTACAGGAATATAGGCATTATATAACACGAGTTCTACACGATTGTTGTCATAAATAATTTTGCTGTTAAAAATGATATTATTTTCTGCAAAATGCGATAGAGTTGTTTCAACTAAACGATCTTGTTCATCGAACTCTGAACTTGCGACGATATCATTTTCATTGTTTTTCATACCTAGTATATTTTGTGAAGAATCAAAAGTAATATCGTAAACGTTTCTGGTATCGCCCATGCCGTAGCTATATTTAGCTGTGTCGTAGTTAATTTCGCCATGTAGCCCTTCTAAATCATAATTAGCTACAAAGCCTTTGTCATTGTAGTTAATTATCTTAGTTGATGAGCCTTGAATATGCTGTTGTTTAATCATTTTACTAAATGGTAAGAGCTCTGGCTCAGTATGGAAAAGGTAGCTATTAATAACTGCTGTTGGTAGTTGTGGTAAGGATTTTTTGTCAGATGTTTTTTTATCATCGCAACCATTAATTAGTAATGTACTGCTAATTATGCACGTATATAAAAATAAATTATTTTTTCTCATAGTTCTATTTTCCTTTTATCCTGTTTTCTTATTTATTTTTGCACCATACTGCAAGTGCTTCACATTGCCAATCTTTCATCATATAGTACCAAGCAGAGCGCCATTTACGTACTGTATCATTGTGTAAATTTAAAGCTTTTCCTATTTGTGAGTTATTAGCCCCAGAAACAAGTAACTCAATGAATTGTAACCATAATTCAGGTTTGGGTATACGGTTTAAACTAGTGTTGCTTAAAAGACTAAAGCTATGTCGACACCGTTTGCAGCGATAGCAAGTGCGAGAACCAATTTTGGTTGTTTCGTTAGATCCACAGTGTTTACAAGTTGGATTTTGTTCATTCAATAAGGCAGTTACTTTAGCTTTAATGGTATTGTATTGTTCCGCTAAAGATGGCATTAGTTTTGTTTGTTTTTGATGTGTATACCAGTTATGTAATGATGGATAATAGCTTTGAAGATAGTTAATAATAGCTCGATCTCGTCGTATAACTTTTTCGAGCGATGTTTCGAGTCGGTCCGCAATTTCTTTATAGCCCATTTTATTTATTCGGTTGGTAAAAATAAACTCTAACCAATTATAGGGCATTAAACGATAGAAAGGAGTATTGGTTGAAACGGTAAAATATTTATGACAGTCTTTACAACGATATGTTTTATTAGGTTTTGAACGAATTATATAGAATTCAGTTTTTTTACAGAAGGGACAAGATTGCACATGTTGCGATGTTATTTCTTCTAGGTCATGATGAAAAGCTTTAAATTCATCATGTAATTCGTTTGGTACGAGTTCATAAATCATTTTTTATTCCCTTATCACTTATCCCCGTAAATATTATCAGATTTTTACATAAACATATAGCTTTCCTGAAACTTTTTTACATTTTCTAGTAAAGTAAAATAATTGTCCAAGTATAAATATGATAATTAATGTTTATCTATAAATTTCTTATACTGGTGAATTAAAAAGAAGTGTAAAAGTGCTATTAAATAATATGATTAATAATGTGATTTGATGAATATGAGATACTAGATAGGTAATTAAATGCTCCTTCCAATTTGAAAAGAGCAGTATTTCAAAAAATATTATTTTTGTTGATGCAACCATTCGGCTACTTGTTTGGCAAAATAGGTTAATATTCCATCGGCACCAGCACGTTTAAAGCAAAGTAAAGATTCCATAATTGCTGATTTTTCATCTAACCAACCATTTTGAATTGCCGCTGTTAACATAGCATATTCGCCAGAAACTTGATAAGCAAAAGTTGGGACAGCAAAGGTGTCTTTAACTCTTCGAACGATATCAAGATAAGGCATACCAGGTTTAACCATGACCATATCTGCACCTTCACTTAAATCTTGATAGATTTCTTGTAATGCTTCATTACTATTAGCAGGATCGAGTTGATAAGTTTTTTTATTACCACCTTTAATATTTTTCGCAGAGCCGACAGCATCACGAAAAGGTCCATAAAAACTTGATGCGTACTTTGCGGAATAAGCCATAATTTGTGTGTTAAAAAAACCGTGCTTTTCGAGTTCGTTACGTATTGCTCCAATGCGTCCATCCATCATGTCACTTGGTGCGATAATATCCACACCTGCTTGAGCTTGCATTAATGCTTGTTTAACAAGCGTTTCAACAGAGATATCATTTTGTACATACCCTTGTTCATCAATAATGCCATCTTGTCCATGCGTGGTATATGGATCAAGTGCGACATCAGTTAATACACCGAGCTCTGGAATTTCTTTTTTTAATGCTCGAACAGCTTTTGGTACTAACCCATTTTCGTTATATGCTTCTTGTGCTAATGAGGTTTTTTTTGATGGTTCAATAGCGGGAAATAGTGAAAGAACAGGAATTCCTAATTTAGCTACTTGTTCCGCTTCTTTTAACAATACGTCAATACTCATTCGATTAACGTTTGGCATCGAGGTAATTGATTCAGTAATATTATTTCCTTCAACAATAAAAACCGGATAAATTAGATCGTTGGCCGTCAAACTATGTTCTGCAACCATACGACGACTAAAGTCATGGGCACGATTACGGCGTAGGCGGCGCTTTGGATATTGACCAGTAATTAATGATGGCATGAAATACTCCTGTTTATTCTCAATTAGATTTGATTTATTATCTGACTCTATATGCTGATTAGCAAATTAATTTGTTATCTTGTAATAATTCTATTTTTTACTTTACAACATATATCGATTGAGGGTAAAATTGCGCACTAATTTTAATCCCTTGTGATATTAAACAAATTTGAGGTGAGAGGCACATGCCAGTAATTAAAGTACGTGAAAATGAACCTTTCGATGTAGCGTTACGTCGTTTCAAACGTTCTTGTGAAAAAGCAGGAGTTTTAGCTGAAGTTCGTAATCGTGAATTTTACGAAAAACCAACTACTATTCGTAAACGAGCTAAAGCAGCAGCTGTTAAACGCCATGCTAAAAAATTAGAAAGAGAAAACGCTCGTCGTACTCGCTTATATTAATATTTTAAGATTATTTATACTGAAAACTAAAATTGATATTAAAAATCAATTTATTATCTTTTTGATATAAAGAATTCTAACAAGCCGTATTTTGATACGGCTTGTTGTCTTTTTATAACACCATAACTGGTTAAAGTTTTATCATGAAAGGTCTTATTCCTCGCGATTTCATCTTGGATTTAACTGCTCGAACTAACATTCTTGATGTGATTGGTAAACGCGTTAAAATGAAAAAAAAGGGGAATAATTATTTTGGTTGTTGCCCTTTTCATGATGAAAAAACAGCTTCGTTTTCTCTTAATGAAAAAAAACAGATCTTTTATTGTTTTGGATGTGGCGCATCAGGATCTGTTGTTAATTTTCTAATGCAATATGAGCGGTTATCTTTTCCTGAAGCTATTGAGGAGTTAGCTAGCTTGCAAGGGATTCGTGTCCCTTATATTGATAACGATAAAAATCAAATTGATCAATCAAAGCACATTGAATCTAGAAATGTACGTCGAGATCTATATACTTTGATGGGCAAAATCACTGATTTTTATCAGCAACAATTAGCATTATCTACATCTACTGATGCTCAAAAATATCTTGGGCAACGGGGACTCAATGCAGAAATTATAGCACGGTATAGAATTGGTTTTGCGCCTAATGAGTGGCGTTTAACTTCACAAAGTGTGGTTAAAACAAAAGCTGAAGAAGCACTTTATGAACAAGCCGGCATGCAAGTCAGCCACGATAGGGGTAATCAATATGACCGTTTTCGTGGAAGAATCATGTTTCCTATTCGCGATAGACAAGGCAATGTTATCGCGTTTGGTGGACGAACTATCATTAATGATTCTGCAAAATATATTAATTCACCAGAAACCCCCATTTTTCATAAAGGCTTTCAACTTTACGGACTTTATGAAACGCTAGAAGTCAATCGTAATCCTCAGCAACTGATGGTGGTTGAAGGCTATATGGATGTGGTTTCGCTTGCTCAATATGGCATTGATTATGCTGTTGCTGCTTTAGGTACGGCTACATCAGAGGAGCATATTAAATTATTATTTAGAGCAACAGATTCGGTAATATTTTGTTATGACGGCGATAATGCTGGACGAAGCGCTGCTTGGCGGGCACTTAATGTTTTATTACCTTGCTTAATCGATGGTAAGAAAATAACTTTTGCTTTTTTACCTCAAGATGAAGATCCTGATAGTTTTGTGCGTAAAGTCGGTAAGGATAATTTTGAAAAATATTTAAATGAATCTTCAAATTTGTCGAAATTTTTATTTGATGAACTTTTGAAACAGGTTGATTTAAAAACGGCTGAAGGAAAAGCAAAATTGAGTTCGCTAGCTTTACCGCTACTTGATCAAATTAAGGCAAAAGCCTTTAGATTAAATTTACTGCAGAAGCTCGGTAATTATTTAGGTTTACTTGATGTATCTCAATTAGAACAATTAATTCAAGAAAATCGTTCCCAACGTGATGAAAAGGCAAATGAAAAAGCGCCTACATCACAAATGAAATTAACAACGATGCGAGTTTTAATTGGTTTATTACTTCAATATCCTAATCTTGCTGAGCAAGTTTCTGATATAAATGTGATTCGCCAGGTTAAAATGGCCGGGATCGAGATTTTTGTTGAATTACTTGAACTATGTCAACGTTATCCCAATATAACTACTGCACAAATATTAATAGAGTGTATGGATAGACCGTTTTATAAGCAGTTGAATCGTTTATCCACCTGGGAGTGTCATTATCAAGATGGCGAAATAGGCTCAATTTTTTCACATACTTTAAAAGAGTTATATGATAATATACTCGCCCAAAGGCAAGATGAACTAATCGCAAAAGAGAGAGTCTCCGGCTTAAGCACCGCAGAGAAAAAAGAATTGGCGACTTTAATACTTGTTTTATCAAAAAAAGACTAAATATATAGAGTACGTGTAGATTCCAGATATTGTTCTACATGCATAATATAAATGACCAAATAACTAAAATGGATACCTTTATGGAGCAAAATTCTCAATCACAGTTAAAACTCCTAATCATTCGAGGTAAGGAGCTAGGATACCTGACCTATGCTGATGTCAACGATCACTTGCCTGAAGAGATTATTGATTCAGATCAGATTGAAGATATTATCCAAATGATTAATGATATGGGGATTCAAGTTCTTGAAGAAGCCCCTGATTCTGATGAGTTATTACTTTCAGATAATGTCCCTGATGAAGAAGCTGTTGAAGCTGCAACAGCATTAGTATTATCTAATGTTGAGTCAGAAATTGGTAGAACAACTGATCCTGTTCGTATGTATATGCGTGAAATGGGAGCGGTTGAACTGTTAACGCGTGAAGGCGAAATCGATATTGCTAAGCGTATTGAAGATGGTATTAATCAAGTTCAAACTTCGGTATCCGAATATCCAGAAGCTATAACTTATCTTTTAGAGCAATATAATTTAATCGAAAGTGGACAAGTTCGTTTATCTGATTTAATTACAGGTTTTGTTGATCCAAATGCTGAAGAAGTTGTTGAAGAGTTACCTGAAGATTTAGACGTTAGTGAAACCGAAATTGAAATCGATGATAGCGATGATGATAGTGAGGATGATGAAAACGAGGCATCAACTGATGATGATGTTTCTATCGATCCCGAAGTTGCTAAAGCTAAATTTGCCGAATTAAAAGAGCAACATGATAAAACGTCTGACGCTATTAAAAAATATGGCCGTGCTCATAAAAAAGCACAAAAAGAGATTGAAAATCTATCAGAAATATTTAAACAATTCCGTTTAGTTGCTAAGCAGTTTGATATTCTTGTTAATAACATGAGAAGCATGATGGAGCGTGTTAGAACTCATGAACGTGTTATTATGAGGATTTGTGTTGAAAAATGCAAAATGCCGAAAAAACTGTTTATGACTTATTTTACCGGCAACGAAAATAACATGGATTGGTTTAAGAAAGCTTTAACATCGAAAGGTGCGTTTGCGGCTAATTTAAAAGATTTTGAAACTCAAATTGCTGCGCAAGTTGATTTGTTACAACAAATTGAAACTGAAACAAGTCTTTCTATTGAGCAAATCAAAGATATTAATCGACGTATGTCTATTGGCGAAGCTAAAGCACGTCGAGCTAAGAAAGAAATGGTAGAAGCTAACTTACGACTAGTTATTTCTATTGCGAAAAAATACACCAACCGAGGATTACAATTCTTAGATCTTATCCAAGAAGGTAATATTGGCTTGATGAAAGCAGTTGATAAATTTGAATATCGTCGTGGTTATAAATTCTCAACTTATGCAACTTGGTGGATAAGACAAGCGATTACTCGTTCTATAGCTGACCAAGCAAGGACAATTCGTATTCCGGTACATATGATTGAAACAATTAATAAGTTAAATCGTATTTCTCGTCAAATGTTACAGGAAATCGGTCGTGAACCAACACCTGAAGAGTTATCTGAACGCATGCAAATGCCTGAAGATAAAATTCGTAAAGTGCTTAAAATTGCTAAAGAGCCAATTTCGATGGAAACACCAGTTGGTGATGACGAAGATTCGCATTTAGGTGATTTTATTGAAGATACAGCTCTTGAGCAACCGCTAGATGCGGCGACTTCTGAGAGTTTACGTAGCGCAACTCGCGATATTTTATCAGGATTAACGCCTAGAGAAGCGAAAGTGTTACGTATGCGATTTGGTATTGATATGAATACAGATCATACGCTAGAAGAAGTTGGTAAGCAATTTGATGTAACTCGTGAACGTATTCGTCAAATTGAGGCTAAGGCGCTGAGAAAATTACGTCATCCAAGTCGATCTGATGTGCTTCGTAGTTTCTTAGAATAAATTTTATCTTTCTTGTATATCGCCACTTTTGTGGCGATTTTTTTATTCTTGTTAATCAAAGATATTAAAAATCATGAATATATTTCAACGTGTTAAGATTGATTCATTCTTATTGATTCTAATTTGTGTTGTGATTACAGCTAGCTTTTTTCCTTGTGAAGGACAGGCTAAAACGGTTTTTGAATACCTTACAACTTTTGCTATTGGCTTGCTATTTTTTATGCATGGCGCAAAACTTTCTTTTCAAGCAATTGTCTCTGGTATAAAAAATTGGCGATTACATTTGTTAATATTTACAACTACATTTGTAATATTCCCAGTTTTAGGCATGATGATGCAGTTATTAGTGCCCACTTTTTTATCACATGATATTTATTTAGGTTTTGTTTATCTTTGTGTTTTACCAGCAACAGTGCAGTCTGCAATAGCATTTACTTCAATAGCTAAAGGTAATGTGGCAGCAGCTATTTGCAGTGCCTCAGCATCAACGTTATTGGGGGTGTTTATTACCCCGCTTTTAGTTGGATTGTTAATACATACTCAAACCTCGGCATCAATGAACATAATTGATGCCATTACCTCTATTATGCTGAAACTGATGTTGCCTTTCGTTGTCGGGCATTTATCTAGACGTTTTATTGGTCAATGGGTAGATAAGTATAAAAATATTATTTCTAAAACAGATCGTTTGTCGATTTTATTAGTGGTTTATGTCGCGTTTAGTGATGCAGTTGTTAATGGTATATGGTCGCAAGTCGGTTTTTTATCTTTGTTAAATATTATATTTTTCTCAATTATTCTGTTAGTTATAGTTTTATTTATTACCACTTATAGTGCAAGATTTTTTGGTTTTAGCAAACAAGATGAAATCACAATTGTATTTTGTGGTTCAAAAAAGAGCCTAGCAAGTGGTATTCCAATGGCAAGTGTTATCTTCCCCATGTCGATGATGGGTATTTTGATCCTACCTTTAATGATCTTTCATCAAATCCAATTAATGATTTGTGCTTTTTTGGCTGCACGTTATGCTAAACGAAAAATGTAAAAAATTGTTTTGCTCATTAGCTTATTCTCAAGGATAATAGTGGCGCTAATTAACAACAGAAAGATATATTATGTTTCATCTATTTGCTGATTTAGAATTTTCAACCATTATATTATTAGTCTTAGCTTTACTTTTTGTACTCTTTTATGAGGCTATTAATGGATTTCATGATACTGCTAATGCTGTTGCCACTGTTATTTATACAAGGGCATTGAAAGAACAACTTGCCGTTTTTATGGCCGGAGTATTTAATTTCTTTGGCGTACTACTTGGTGGGCTTAGTGTGGCTTATGCCATTGTGCATTTGTTACCAACTGATTTATTACTTAATGTAAGCTCTACTCATGGGCTTGCTATGGTATTTTCTATTTTATTTGCAGCAATCATTTGGAATTTAGGTACTTGGTTTGTTGGTATTCCTGCATCAAGTTCACATACTTTAATTGGTTCTATTATTGGCGTAGCACTTGCAAATGCATTGGTTATGGATACATCAATTATTGATGCGCTTAATATTCCTAAGATGATTCAAATCTTTTTATCCTTGATTGTTTCACCAATAGTTGGTCTTGTTATTGCTGGGTTAATGATTTTTTGTCTGCGTAAGTATTGGACACGTAAAGGGCAAAGTAAAAAGAGTAGTAAAAAAAGAGAACGCATCTTTATGACTCCAGAGCAGCGAGAAAAACTTTATGGTAAGAAAAAGCCACCTTTTTGGATCCGAATAATGCTTATTATTTCTGCTGCAGGTGTGAGTTTTTCTCATGGTGCTAATGATGGACAAAAAGGTATTGGTTTATTAATGTTGGTATTGATGGGTATCGCTCCTGCTGGCTTTATTGTTAATATGAATGCGTCTACCTATGATATTACTAACACTCGTAATGCTATTGATAATATTCAGGAGTACTTTGTTACTCACAATGATGATCTAACTACGATAATAGGTAAACAACCTGCATTAGACACAAGTATTCCAGAAGGCGATTTGAATAAGTATCATTGTGACTATTCACATTCATTTATCACACTGGGTATTGCTCATAATTTATTTAATAAAATGAATAATTATGAATCACTCACTGTTGAACAACGTTCACAAGCTAGACGCATATTATTATGTTTATCGGATACTGTTTCGCATGTTGCTAAACAAGCTAATGTAACAGCAGAGGAAAAACAATATCTGAAATCTTTGAATAACGATTTACTTAAAACTGTTGAATATGCGCCGATTTGGATCATTATTTCGGTAGCTTCAGCACTAGCAATTGGAACAATGATAGGATGGCGTCGTGTAGCTATTACTATTGGTGAAAAAATTGGTAAAAAAGGGATGACTTACGCACAGGGCGTGTCGGCACAAATCACTACGGCTTTATCAATTGGGATTGCAAGTTATACTGGTATGCCTGTTTCAACAACTCAAGTTCTTTCTTCATCTGTGGCAGGTACAATGATTGTTGATGGTGGTGGCGTTCAAAGTAAGACCATTAAAAATATTGCATTAACTTGGATTTTAACACTTCCAATTTCAATTTTGTTATCTGGGTCACTTTTTTGGCTTGCTCAAAAATTGATTTAGTAGTAAAAAGAGAGTATCAATTTTGTAGTTTTATCTGACCGTTAAATTGGAAGGAGTAATGTATCATGGCTTATAAACACATATTAGTTGCAGTAGATTTATCACCTGAAAGTGAAGTTCTTGTCGAAAAAGCAGTTTCTATGGCTAGGCCTTATAATGCTCAAATATCTTTGATTCATGTTGGTATTAATTATTCGGATCTTTATACTGGTTTAGTTGATATTAATATGAATGATATGAAAGACCGAATTACTGAAGATGCGCATATTGCATTAAATAAACTAGCCAATGATGCGGGATATCCTATAGCTCATACTCTTTCTGGGAATGGTGAATTTGACCAAGTATTAATCGAAGCAATTCATGAATATGGCGCTGACCTTGTCGTGTGTGGTCATCATCAGGATTTTTGGAGTAAGTTGATGTCTTCTGCTCGTCAACTTATCAATAATACACATATTGATACCTTGATTGTTCCGCTAAAAGATGAAGAACCAGCAGAAGAACCTGCTAAATGAAGTATTAAATATCAACCCGCTTAATTAGCGGGTTTTTTATAGATATTAGATAGTTTTTTGTAAAAAACTTTCAGGTAACTATGTGTTTCAGTATATTTTTATGTACTACTTTTTGTTTATGCATATAGTCGTTTATCGAAATATACTCCAATTTTAACTTAGTTTATAAGGGGATTTAATATGAATATAGCTTTGGTTAGTGGTGCATCCTCTGGTTTTGGGCAAGCTATTTGCCGTAAACTTATAGCAGATGGTTATAAAGTTGTAGGCTTAGCTAGACGTGCAGATAAATTACAAAACCTTGCAGATGAATTAGGTGCTAATTTCTTTTCATTACCATTAGATATAACTAAAAAAGATGCAGTAAATACTATTTTATTGCAATTACCAAATGAATTTAAGCCCATAGATATTTTAATAAATAATGCAGGTCTAGCATTAGGTTTAGAACCTGCTTATGAAGCAGATTATAACGATTGGGAAACAATGATTGAAACTAATATTATTGGGCTAGTAAATCTAACTCGACAAATATTACCAGAAATGGTTGAGCGCAATTTTGGTTATATTATTAATCTTGGATCTGTGGCTGGTACTTATGCTTATAAAGGCGGAAATGTTTATGGTGCATCTAAAGCTTTTGTTAAACAATTTAGTGCTAATTTGCGTACCGATTTATTAGGGAAAAAGGTTAGAGTTACTAATATCGAACCGGGATTATGTGGTGGTACAGAGTTTTCAAATGTTCGCTTTCATGGCGATAACCAGAAAGCCGCACAGGTTTATCAGGGTGTTGAATTTATTACTCCTGAAGATATAGCCAATACTGTCTCTTGGTTAATTAATACACCAAATCATTTTAATGTTAACTCAATTGAAATAATGCCTGTTGCACAAGCATCGGCAGGATTGTCTATTTGTAAAGAGGCCAAATAATATCCCTTTTTTATTAATTTTTCTTCTGTTGATTTTTAGTAGAAATTAAAAAAATTTGTTTGGCAAACAAAATAGACTTGCACTTATGCTAATGGGTTGTTATTCTTTCTTCTTGTGATTTTGATTGAGGTTTATGGCAATGACATTTTCTGAAGTAACGAAAACATTTGCGACAAGTTTGCCTGGTACTGATAGTTATGTAAAGTTAAGAAAGGCAATGAGAGCATTAATTCAAGAAGATCCAAAAAATGCATCGGTTTATTTTTTGATTTTTGGATTTGCTCGTACGTATGTTATGTTATATGAAGATCAAGAAGTATCGCCGCAATTTGCCGAAGATAATCAAAAGCTAATGTTATCGTATCTTAATATTTTAGATGAAGCATTAAAAAAACAAGATGAAAAGTGCATATATCAAGCATTGAATAAAGTTGTTAATGAATACGAAAATAGCAAAAAGGTTTTTTAAAATTACAGCCTGACATGAAAATGTTGGGCTGTTTTGTTTTTTAGTTTAATTAAATATTTTTTAGGGAAAATCATGATAATTTTAGTTAGTATGACAGGAATTATTAGCACCTTAGGTACTATTATGCTATCTAGGGCGGGTTGATTTTTTCAATAAATATTAAAAAACCCGCCCCCTAAAGGCGGGTTTTTTATTTTGCATGGAAATAAAGTAGTTAACCTGTGCAAAAAAATTAAAAACAGAATTAGCATGATAAGACTACAAGATTATAAATAAGTTCTAAAAACTATAATTATAGATAGTAATGGGCATAAACTAAGATAATAAGTAAGGTGTGATATGAAAGTTTTAAAATTTGGAGGAACATCTGTTGCTAACGCAGAACGCTTTTTGCGAGTTGCAGAAATTATTGAAAATAATGCTAAACAAGAGCAAACCGCCACTGTTTTATCGGCACCTGCTAAAATTACCAACCATTTAGTAGCCATGGTTGAAAAAACGGTTGCTGGGCAAGATATCAAAAGTAACATTTATGATGCTGAAAAGATATTTGCAGATCTATTAGCAGGTCTTGCAAAAGCTCACCCTAATTTTGCTTATGAAGAGATGAAGCATTTTGCTCTTAATGAATTAAAGCATGTTAAGCAATTACTTGAAGGTATCCGTTTACTCGGTCAATGTCCTGATAGTATCAATGCATCAATTATTTGTCGTGGAGAAAAGCTATCAATTGCTATTATGCAAGAACTTCTCAAAGCAAGAGGCCATACGATCACGGTAATAGATCCTGTTGCTATGCTTATTGCAGAAGGTGGTTATTTAGAATCGACTGTTAATATACCTGAATCGGCTCATCGAATTGCTGAAATGCACATTCCACAAGACAATTTTATTCTAATGCCCGGTTTTACCGCTGGTAATGAAAAAGGTGAATTAGTTGTGCTTGGACGAAATGGTTCTGATTATTCTGCAGCCGTATTAGCAGCTTGTTTAAGAGCAAATAGCTGTGAAATATGGACCGATGTTGATGGAGTTTATACTTGTGATCCCCGTATTGTACCAGATGCCAAATTACTAAAAACAATGTCTTATCAAGAGGCGATGGAACTTTCATATTTTGGAGCAAAAGTACTTCATCCAAGAACTATTTTACCTATTGCCCAATTTCAGATTCCTTGTTTAATCAAAAATACAAATAACCCTGATGCACCAGGCACATTAATTGGTGCTAATATTGTTGACTCAACCACACCTGTAAAAGGTATTACCAATTTAAATAACATGGCAATGATCAATGTTTCAGGTCCAGGGTTAAAAGGTATGGTTGGTATGTCGGCACGTGTGTTTTCTGCAATGTCTTATGCTGGCATTTCAGTTGTACTTATTACTCAATCATCATCTGAATACAGCATTAGTTTTTGTGTGCCACAAACAGAACTTTATCGTGCAGAAGAAGCTTTAAGTGATGAATTTTTCTTAGAATTAAAAGATGGATTACTTGAACCGATCGAGGTGATGGAAAGGCTTGCTATTATCTCTGTAGTGGGCGATGGTATGCGTACCTTACGAGGTTTATCAGCTAATTTCTTTACAGCATTAGCCAGAGCTAATATTAATATTGTTGCTATAGCACAAGGTTCATCTGAACGTTCAATTTCAGTTGTAGTTGATAATGATGTTGCTGTAATGGGCGTTCGTGTTGCGCATCAGATGTTATTTGGTACTGATAAAATGCTTGATGTCTTTGTTATTGGTGTTGGTGGGGTCGGTGGTGCGCTTGTCGACCAAATTGGACGTCAACAGAAATGGCTTAAAAACAAACAGATTGATTTGCGAGTATGTGGTTTGTTTAACTCTAAACACAGCATAACCAATAGAGACGGTATTGATCTTAGTAATTGGCGTGATCAAATCAAACAGAGTGATACTAAATATTCATTAGATAGTATTATTGAGTTTGCCAAATCTAATCGATTACTTAATCCGATTCTTGTTGATTGTACTTCTAGTAGCGAAGTATCTGACAAATACGCTGATTTTTTAGCTAATGGCTTTCATGTCGTTACACCAAATAAAAAAGCAAATACCAGCTCAATGGCCTACTATTTACGCTTACGCCAAGAAGCTGCAAAAAGTAAGCGTAAATTCCAATATGATACCAATGTAGGGGCAGGGTTACCGGTAATTGAAAATCTTCAAAATCTACTTAATGCAGGTGATGAGTTAATCAAGTTTTCGGGAATTCTATCTGGATCGCTTTCTTTTATATTTGGTAAACTTGATGAAGGCATGTCACTGTCTGAAGCAACTAAATTGGCTAAAGAGAAAGGTTTTACTGAACCGGATCCTCGAGACGATCTATCTGGAACCGATGTAGCTAGAAAGTTACTTATTTTAGCTAGAGAATCAGGTTTACAATTAGAATTGGATCAAATCAATGTCGAATCCGTATTACCTCCTGAATATGCACAAGGTAGCATTGATGATTTCATGGCCAAATTACCGCAGTTAGATGCACATTTTAAAGCAAAATCTGAACAAGCAGCAAAAGAAGGTAAAGTTCTACGTTATGTGGGTAGCATAGAAAACCATCAATGCAGTGTTAGAATTGAAGCTGTCGATAGCGAAGATCCTCTTTATAAAGTCAAAAATGGCGAAAATGCCTTAGCTTTTTATACTCGTTATTATCAACCTATTCCTCTTGTATTACGTGGTTATGGTGCTGGTAATGATGTTACTGCAGCAGGTGTTTTTGCTGATATTTTACGTACAACATCAGGTAAAATCGGAGGTTAAATGAGTCATAAATCTTTAACCGTTTATGCGCCTGCATCAATGGCTAATATTAGCGTTGGTTTTGATATATTGGGCGCAGCAATTAGCCCGATTAGTGGCGCTATGCTTGGTGACTGTATTACAGTTGAATCTGCTAACGAATTTTCCCTTACTAGCAAAGGTCAATTTGTCAAAAAGCTACCACGTGATCCAAAATATAATATTGTATTTCAATGTTGGCAGCGATTTTGTCAAGCAATGGGTAAAACTTTACCTGTTAGTATGACTCTTGAAAAAAATATGCCAATTGGCTCTGGTTTAGGTTCAAGTGCGTGCTCAGTAGTTGGTGCATTGGTTGCATTAAATGAGTTTTTTGATAAACCTTTTAATGAATTTGAAATGTTATCCATGATGGGAGAACTTGAAGGTCGTATTTCGGGCAGTGTGCATTATGATAATGTTGCGCCATGCTATTTAGGTGGGATGCAACTTATTCTTAATGAGATGGGTATTATTAGTGAGTCGATTCCGCATTTTGATGATTGGTATTGGGTGATGGCTTATCCAGGTATAAAGGTATCAACGGCTGAAGCACGTGCAATTTTACCTGCTCAATATCAAAGGTCTGATTGTGTAGCACATGGTCGCTATGTGGGGGGATTTTTGCATGCTTGTTATACCAAACAACCTAAGCTGGCTGCCACAATGCTTTTTGATAATATTGCTGAGCCTTATCGTAAACAATTATTACCTAATTTTGATGAAACTCAAAAACGGGTTAAGCAACTTGGTGCTTTGTCATCGGGTATTTCAGGTTCAGGGCCAACAATATTTGTGATTGCAGATAAACTTGAAACAGCTCAGCAAATTGAATTATTACTTAAAAAATATTATTTGCAAAATGATGAAGGTTTTACTCATATTTGTAAAATTGATACTCAAGGAACAAGAGTTATTTAATGTTTACTATAAAAAGTAGAGTTAAATATAACAAAATTGCCAACTATTATTCAACAAGTTGATATTACGAAGAGTGAAATATTACAGCATAAAGATAACCGGAAAATATTATGAAATTATATAACTTAAAAGATCATTCCCAGCAAGTTAGCTTTGCACAAGCAGTTCAACAAGGATTAGGAAGAGGACAAGGTTTATTTTTTCCTCAACAATTACCTAAATTTTCATCATCCGAAATTGAGTCGTTATTAAAACTTGATTTCATTACTCGAAGTGCCAAGATCTTATCTGCTTTTATTGGTGATGAGATTAGCTGTGATGATATGCATAGACTTGTTAAAAATGCATTTCAATTCCCTGCTCCAGTAACTTCTGTGGAAGCAGATATTGGTTCATTAGAACTATATCATGGACCAACATTAGCATTTAAAGATTTTGGTGGGCGCTTTATGGCGCAAGCTTTAGTGCAAGTTGCTGCTGACAAAAAAATTACTATTTTGACTGCTACTTCTGGCGATACTGGTGCGGCTGTTGCTCATGCGTTTTATCATTTACCAAATATTCGCGTCGTGATTTTATACCCAGAAGGTAAAATTAGTCCATTACAAGAAAAGTTATTTTGTACTTTAGGTGATAATATACATACAATTGCTATTCAAAGTGACTTTGATGCGTGTCAAGCCTTAGTTAAAAAGGCATTTGATGATGAAGATTTGAAAAAAACAATAGGTTTAAACTCCGCTAACTCAATTAATATTAGCCGATTATTAGCACAAATCTGTTACTATTTTGAAGCTTTTGCACAACTCACATCAACCCAACGTGAACAGCTGGTTATTTCTGTGCCAAGTGGCAATTTTGGAGACTTAACAGCAGGTCTACTTGCGAAAACAATGGGATTACCTATTAAACGCTTTATTGCTGCAACGAATGCCAATGATACAGTACCTCGTTATTTAGAAACCGGTAAGTGGGAACCTCACACAACCATTGCAACATTATCGAATGCAATGGATGTAAGTCAACCAAATAACTGGCCACGTATCGAAGAGATTTATAAGCGTGAGGGATGGGATCTTAAATCACTCGGTCATGCTACTGTTTCGGATGAAGTTGCTAAGCAAACTGTTTGTGAACTTGATCAAAAAGGTTACTTATCTGAACCTCATGGTGCAATTGCTTATCGAGCACTGCGTGATCAGTTACAAGAGGGTGAATATGGACTA
Organism: Gilliamella sp. BG1; assembly: GCF_046635625.1. Taxonomy (NCBI): domain Bacteria; kingdom Pseudomonadati; phylum Pseudomonadota; class Gammaproteobacteria; order Orbales; family Orbaceae; genus Gilliamella; species Gilliamella sp. BG1. The sequence goes on from NZ_JBIDFG010000011.1 coordinate 41,589, forward strand.
TTTTTAGGTACGGCACATCCTGCTAAATTTAAAGAAGTGGTTGAAGATATTTTAGGTAAATCAGTTCCATTGCCTAAAGAGTTAGCAGAGCGAGCTGATATGACATTGCTTTCTCATTGTATGCCTGATGATTTTGCTAAATTAAGAGATTTTCTCATTAAATTAAATTGGTAAGTGTTTTATGCCACCAAATAGGTGGCTAATTTTTGAATGTTTGGTGAATCTTCATCATCATGTATTTTAATACTATCGATGATAAAACTAACATTTAAGGTGAATAAACCATACCTATTTTTCTAGTATAATGATTAACGTCATAACAATTAGACCCTTGTTTAAATCAAAATTTTCAGATATTGTAATGATTATTTTGTTGCCATAAGGATACATTTATGCACTGTCCTTTTTGTAATGCAGATGATACAAAGGTGATCGATTCACGTCTTGTTGGTGAAGGATTTCAAGTCCGACGTAGACGGCAATGTGTTGAATGTAATGAAAGATTTACTACATTTGAAGTTGCTGAATTAATTATGCCTAATGTCATTAAAAGCAATAAAGTTCGCGAACCATTCAATGAAGATAAATTACGTAATGGTATGAAAAGGGCTCTTGAAAAACGTCCAGTGAGTTTTGATGCCATTGAAGATGCGATTACACGTATAAAATCTAAACTAAGAGCAACAGGTGAACGTGAAGTTCCAGCAAAATTAATTGGTGACTATGTGATTGAAGAACTTAAAAATCTAGATAAAATTGCTTATATTCGTTTTGCTTCGGTTTATTTTAGTTTTGACGATATCGAACAATTTAGTAATGAAATTGCTAAGTTACAACAAAAATAATCAACAATATGACTGCAATTTGCAATAAAGATCACTTCTATATGCAACAAGCCATTGATTTGGCTAAGCTTGGTCGTTTTACAACAACACCAAATCCTAATGTTGGCTGTGTCATTGTTAAAGATGATCAAATAATTGGCAAAGGTTATCACCAAAAAGCTGGTGAGCCTCATGCCGAAGTTCATGCACTAAAAATGGCTGGTGATGAGGCAATCGGCGCAACAGCTTATGTGACATTAGAGCCTTGTAGTCATTTTGGTCGAACACCTCCTTGTGCTGATGCGCTTATTAAAGCTGGCATCATTCGTGTAGTAATTGCGATGCAAGATCCTAACCCTAATGTTGCAGGTAATGGTATTAAACGCTTAAAAGAAGCAGGAATAGATGTCACCATTGGCGTTTTAACTGAGCAAGCAGAAGCTATTAATAAAGGCTTTTTAAAACTCATGCGAACAGGTTTGCCTTATATTCAACTTAAACTAGCCGCCTCATTAGATGGTAAAATTGCCATGGCATCTGGTGAAAGCAAATGGATAACATCAAATAAGGCAAGAGAAGATGTGCAACAGTTCCGAGCTCAAGCAAGCTGTATTTTAAGTACTCGTGCGACTGTGCAAGCTGATAATGCAAGTTTAACAGTTAGATATAACGAATTACCTGATGAAATAAAAAAAATCTACCTACCAGAAAAAATCCGGCAACCTATTCGTGTAATTATTGATAGTCAAGCTCAGCTAACAGGTACTGAAAATATTTTCAATCAGCCAGGTGAAACATGGATAGTACGAAAAAAAGATAACCTTATTGCAAAACAAAATACCAAATTAATTATAGAATCATCTAGTTGTAAACAAATAGATTTATCTAAATTGTTTGCATTATTAGCCGAAAAACAAATAAATTCGGTTTGGGTTGAAGCTGGTGCTCATCTGGCTGGAGCTCTAATAGAACAAGATTTAGTGGATGAATTAATTATTTATTATGCACCAAAATTACTTGGTCATAATGCGTTAGATATGTGTATATTGCCAAATCTGCAAAAGCTTTCATTAGCACCACAATTTCAATTTGAATCGATTGCTATGGTGGGCGATGATCTTCGACTTATTTTAAAAAGAAAATTACTTGCAACTTTGTAAAGAGTTAATAACTTTTTTCAGTAACATTCAAAACTAAAAATTTAATAGTAAGTTAGCTGGTATGTATCAAATAACAAGATTCGCCACACTTGATATCGATCTTTTTTTTAATTTAGATGAGTATCGTATTATCGAAGACTTCGGTTATGGTGATATTTCAGGAATAGGAAAAGTCTGTGGTTATCAAATTCTCTTTTTTTATATTTCGGATAATGTTGAGGCATTATCAATTGATGAAGTTATAGACAACACTTTCTTATGTGATAAAGCAAATCAAATTTTAGATTTTCTTGGTTTTGACTTTAAAATTGGTCAGCCGTTTGAGTTAACCAATCAGTTTAATCATAATTATAGATTTAAAGATCATATCTATGAAGAGCACATGCGTTACTATTATGTTTTCGATAACATTTTGATTACTCTAGGTATTAATTTGGAAGGGGTTTTGGTTTCATTTGAAATGGTTAAAGATCAATGTATTATCAATAATCGCCTTGAAACTTTTAAATCTTAGCTTCGTCTTCAAATTTTATTTTATTGGTAACAAATAAAAAAAGCGCCATTAATAGCGCTTTTGATTAAAAATTACTGTGCTTATTTTTTAAGTTCAGCGATTTTTTTACGAATATTATTTGCACGATCTGTTGAAGATGGATGGCTACTTAAGATTGAAGCGTCACCGCCACCTAATTTATCAAATGCAGTTGCAAGACCTACTGGATTAATTTTTTTCTTAACTAAGAAATCGAAAGAATAGTTATCCGCATCTTGTTCTTGTTTTTGTGAAAATTGAGAATTAATCACTGCTGATGCTAAAGCGCCTAAGCTAGATTTAGATAGAGCGGCAATTTTTGCATTACCAGATGCTGCTGCTGCATCACGTGCAATTTCAGTCGCATAAGCAACTTGCATTGCTTTTTTACTATGACCTAAAGCTACGTGACCTAATTCGTGACCTAAAACACCTTGAATTTCGTTATCAGTCATCATATCCATTAGACCACTATATACACGAACACAACCATTAGCCATTGCCCATGCATTAACATCTTTTGTGATGTATACTTTATAGTTGATTGGTGTACCGTTTAGATTATTACCAAGTGTTTTTGCAATTTTATTTAATCGTTTAGTATAAGCGCTTTTTGCTGGAGCAATTCTTGATTGAGCATCCATTTCAGCACATGATTGTTGACTTAATGCTTTAACATCATTATCACTTAGAGTAGCAGCTTGCAAACTTTTCATGCCAAGGCTAGTTAAGTCATCTGCGCTCATATTTTTACAACCAACGAGTGACATTGCTGCAACTAGAGGTAGTGCAACTAACAATGTTTTTTGATGTTTATTCATACTCTTTTCCTTATATTAATATAAATGTCAAATGCCTAATTTCTTTAGACAATTTAAATTTTAACGTAACTTTTATAATAATCAACAAATAATTGCTTGATTAGACAATATCCGGGCTTTAGACTAATGCCTCATTTTTGAGGAACACGATTATGCAACTATCCGATTTTGATTTTTATCTTCCTAAAGAACTAATTGCCAAACATCCTTCAAAAAACAGAAGTGCATGCCGACTTTTATCTCTTGATAGCCATACAGGTAAAGTTGAAGATAATGTATTTACTGATATTATCGATAAAATCAATCCGGGTGATTTACTTATTTTCAACAATACTAAAGTTATTCCTGCTCGCTTATATGGAAAAAAAGCTTCAGGTGGAAAAATTGAAATATTAATTGAAAGAATATTAGATAATAACCGAGCTCTAGCGCATATTAGAGCTTCAAAATCACCCAAAGCAGGTGCTGAACTAATATTAGGTGAAAATGACCCTATTAAGGTTACCATGCTAACACGCCACGATGCTTTATTTGAATTGCAATTTCCTGACGATGTGCTTAGTGTTTTAAATAAGATAGGTCATATTCCATTACCGCCATATATTGATCGCCCAGATAATGAACAAGATCGTGAAGTTTATCAAACAGTGTATAGTAAAGTGCCAGGAGCCGTTGCTGCACCCACGGCGGGTCTTCATTTCGATAAACCTTTATTAGAAAAACTAAAACAGAAAGGCGTCGAAATGGCATTTGTCACTTTACACGTTGGAGCAGGAACATTCCAACCAGTTAGGGTTGAAAACATTGAAAACCATATTATGCACTCTGAATATGCTGAAGTGCCAGAAACTGTTGTGGAAGCGGTGTTAGCATGTAAAGCACGAAACAAAAAAGTTATCGCTGTGGGAACAACTTCTGTTCGAGCTTTAGAAAGTGCAGCACAAAACACAGGAAAAATAGCTCCTTTTTTTGCCGATACCCAAATTTTTATTTATCCGGGGTATCAATTTAAGGTCATTGATTCGCTCATAACTAATTTTCATTTACCTGAATCAACTTTGATTATGCTTGTTTCTGCCTTTGCTGGTTATGAAAACACCATGAAAGCTTACCAACATGCTGTTAAAGAAAACTATCGATTTTTTAGTTATGGTGATGCTATGTTTATTACAGCGAAAAGTAATAAATATTAATAAATATCAAATAAATATCCAATGTAATTAAGCTAAGTTCAAACTTTATGGCTATATTAAGCTTATCTATATAAATACTTATTTATTGCCTAATTGATCTAAAATACGATCAATACGTTTTGTATTTGATGGATGCGATGTTTTTGTTTTTGAATGAATCGGCATTTTTTTTAACATAGTTACAAGCCCGATTGGGTTAATATTACTGCTCATTAATAATTCCAAGGCATAATGATCGGCTTCAAACTCATATTGTTGAGCAATATCTTCTTTAACAAGAACTATTACCTCTTTATTGGTTATCCCAACATAAGGGGCTAGTTTAAATGATTTTATAGCATGCTTAAGAGCAATATGAGCTTGTTCATGAGCTAAAACTGCCTGTAATTCATTATCGTTTAATAATTTTATTAATCCACTGTTTATGCGAATACAACCATTAGCTGTTGCCCATGCATTAGGATCAGTATTTAAATAAACTTTGTAATTTACTTCAATATCATTAATCTTTTTAGGCAACGTTTGAGTTAGTTTTTCAAGTTTTTGGGTAAGCCAACTACTTTCATTAGCAATAACAGATCGTTTATCTGAGTCAGCACACGCTTGTGCTCCAATAGCCTCGATGTCTTGTTCAGATAAATGTTTAATTTTGTCTGATGTAATAATTAGCGCAACTTCATTATTGAAGTTTTGACAACCAACTAATAAACTAATTGAAAAACATGATATTAAAAATAAATTAATATGCTTCAAATGTCTTAAATCCTTTCAAATATTGTTTATTGATGCCTAGCACGATAAACTAACACCGAAAATTAATGATACGGTGACGTATTATAACAATAATTCGCGCCAAACTGTTTATTTGGTCGCAAGAGGTTAACAAAAAAATGAAATTTGAACTAGACAATACCGATGGGCTTGCTCGTCGAGGACGTATGAAATTCGATCGTCGTGGAGTTGAATATACCGTTGAAACACCAGCATTTATGCCTGTTGGTACTTATGGCACGGTAAAAGGTATGACCCCTGAAGAGGTTACTGCAACTGGAGCTCAAATATTACTAGGCAACACATTCCATTTATGGTTAAGGCCTGGACAAGAAATCATGCGAAAACATGGTGATTTACATGATTTTATGCAGTGGCATGGCCCAATTTTGACCGATTCGGGAGGGTTTCAAGTCTTTAGTTTAGGTGATATCCGCAAAATCAAAGAGGAAGGTGTCTATTTCCGTAATCCGATTAATGGTGATTCGATTTTCTTATCACCTGAGGTTTCAATGGAAATTCAATATGATCTTGGTTCTGATATTGTGATGATTTTTGATGAATGCGCCCCGTTTCCTGCTGATTGGGATTATGTCAAAAAATCAATGGAAATGTCTTTACGTTGGGCTAAACGTAGCCGAAAGCGTTTTGATGAATTAGGCAACAAAAATGCACTCTTTGGTATTGTGCAAGGCGGAATACATCAAGAATTACGTGATATCTCAATTAAAGGATTGACCGAAATAGGCTTTGATGGCTATGCTGTTGGTGGATTAGCTGTTGGAGAGCCTAAAGCTGATATGCATCGCATTTTGGAGGGTACTTGCCCACAATTACCAGCCGATAAACCTCGTTACCTAATGGGCGTGGGTAAACCTGAAGATTTAGTTGAAGGTGTACGTCGAGGTATTGATATGTTTGACTGTGTGATGCCAACCCGTAATGCACGTAATGGTCACTTATTTGTCACAAATGGTGTAATTAAAATTCGTAATGCAAAATATAAAGACGACACTACTCCGCTTGATCCTCATTGTGATTGTTATACTTGCAAAAATTATACTAAATCATATCTTCATCATTTAGATAAGTGTGGTGAGATTTTAGGTGCACGACTAAATACCATCCACAATTTACGTTATTATCAACGTTTAATGGCTGAAATTCGTGAAGCTGTTGCGAATAAACGTTACGAAAATTTTGTCATTGAATTTTATCAACGAATTGGTAAAACACCAGCACCTTTATCGAAATAAAGACATAGCAGATATAAATTTTTATCGTAGGTATTGACACTTTTTAGGAAGCGCAGTATTATGCGCTTCCAACGGCGAGTAGCGCAGCTTGGTAGCGCAACTGGTTTGGGACCAGTGGGTCGGAGGTTCGAATCCTCTCTCGCCGACCATTTTTTCCTTTCAAAACCCTTTTTTAACATCATTAATACCTTAAAAAATAACATAATTACATTATTTAATAAAAATAAAAAATTAAAGCTAACTTATTATAAAATAAGTTATTTTTTATATTTTAGCAGAAGTGAAATTACTAAAAAATGTAATTTGAAAGAAAAAGAGTATTTATTAAATAAGTTTAAAATTGAAAAAGAAGAAGATATACAACATATACAAAATAAAAAGGTAAAACTCCCAACAATTTTATAAAAAGAGGGAATCCCCTCTTTTTATTATTACTTATAAACCAATTATTTTCTCTCTTGAATTAAAGAGACCGCAATCGTCATAAATTTCTTTATCTTTTGAGTGACATGAACTTTTTGTTTTTTCTGCATTTTTTTTCATTTGCTCATCTGTATCACCTGAAATTTTATAATATACTTTGTTAGTGTTAAAGTTAAATAGATAATTAAAATCATTATCAAGAATATTTTGATCATATGATGATTTTTTACCAACAATTTTCACTTTTACTTTTAAATCACCAACAAAGTATGAATCACAAGTTAAATTAATTGAATCGTCAGATAATATTACTTTATTTATTTCTTCTTTTGAAACTGAGCAATTTTTCAATTCACGATCAATTATAAAAGATGGTTCTTGATTTTTACGAATTGAATAAGTATGATACTGATAGAATTTGTTATTTTTAAAATCATAAAGCATAGCCCATTCTTTTTGATCTTTTATTGCTTCTTTAGCAAATTTTACAAACTCATCATCACCACAACCAACCAACATCATGCTTAAAACACTAATACAAAAAAAACTAATTATTTTTTTCATTATTTAACCCCTTTCTTTTTTACTTAGCATTAATTAATTTGTAAGTAATGCCGTTTTTACAAACTTTTGTTGTGTATTTACCATCAGTATTTAAATTTATAGCAAGTGTTACAGTATCAAGATTACAATTTTTACTAATCTCATTCATTATTTTCATATAACCAACTCCAGTTAAATCTGGAGCTTGAGAATCAAAACCACTTGCTGTTGCTTTACCTGTTTTTAAATCATAAATAATTGTGTTTTTATCACCACATCCCACCAAAACAAAACCTAAAACACTAACACACACAAAACTAATTATTTTTTTCATTATTTTATTCCTTGTAATTAACACAAATAAGCCTCATTATTTAAATAGTTATTTATTTACCAGATAAGTTTTCTAAAATTTTTAAAATTCTTAATGTAAACATGCTTGGAAGCCAACCAAAAATAAAGCTAGTAAAGAAAAAGTAAATAATCAAAATCCCAAACCCTTGTAAACCGCCTAAATTATGAAACATATCGTAAAGTGCCATAAAAACTTTAATAGGATTATCTAGTCCCAAAAATTTATCAAAAATAATTAAAGTAAACCCAATCCAATAAAGCAAAGCTATACCATCTCTAACTAAAGGATTCGTTGTAATATAATAATCTCCGTCAAGATCAGAATAATAACCGTTCAAAATTCTACCAAGCATCATTTTCTCCTTATCTATAAAAATTTATTAAAAGTAAAGTAAAGGTTAAGTTAAAAAGATTGACTATTGTATTATGATCGGTTTCACAGATCAATAAAATATATTATAATAGGTTTTATCTATCACAATTAACCTTACTGATCGTTATAATCTTTCAAAAATTTTTAAAAAGTAACAAGTTAAGTTAATTGCGTGTTTAATTTATATATTTTAATTAATCAATGGGATGGGCGAATGATATATAATGTTTTTCAATAATAAGGATAACGTGGATAATTACATTAGTTAGTTTTCTTATTTTTTCCATTTACAAAAAAAGCATATTAACATCGGCAGGTACGTTCATTTTTGATTTTGTTATTAATTTTATTTTAATTAGCGTTGTGGTATTTCTTTCTAAAAAGATTAAAAATAATTTAAAAAAGAACAAGCCAAATACTAGAGCTAATGCAACAACTTAAAATGGATGAACAAAAACTAAGAAGAATGGTAGCTAGCTGGCTAACAGCATAAAAATGCAGGAGGATTTAGGTAAATTAACGGGTTTTATGAATAAACAGGTAATTGAAACTGCATTAAATGAATAATTGACTGAGCATCCGTCACCTTTAACTTTAAAATACACAAAATTTAGGAAGAGGGCGTTTATAGCTTATGTTTTAAATTAACACTAAAAATAAGAATAAGGTTTAGGTATACGGCGTTTTTTCGGCGTTTTCTTTTTATATGCTTTGGGCTTCCATTGAGAATAATCCGTGACATAAAGTTCATTAAGTTTTAAATCATAGGGGATGTCTTTTATATTATCAGCGATTTCATCGTAAGGTGAAGGTAGTGTGAAAGATAGACCATAATCATCATCAACAATCAGCATGCCAAGTAAGATAGCTCGAAACTTAGTTAGATAGCACAACTCTTCCATGGTAATGCCAGCATATAACTCGTTTTGATATTTATTTATATATTTGCCTTGGTAATTTTGGTTACATCCTATTCCAATAATGTCTCCGTCAAAAGTGGTAGTGATTGTCAATGTGCCATCGTTTAACGAATAGAAGCACCATCTATTTTGCTCACCAGGTGGAGAATACAATTCACATTCTTGACATTTAACATCAAAACGTTGGTACATTTCATCCAAATAAGTGAGAATGTTATCACCAATTTGAATGTTTCCTATTGATTTATAGCTAATAATGTTAGCATTCAATGCGATCATGACTTACCATCTTGATATTTGCCCATCGTCGTCTAATATTTTAATCTCAGTCTGACTTCTTATCCATGTAAATAACTGCGCTAAATCTTTTTCGATCCTAGGCGGATGAGCACTTATTTCAATAAAAATTTGAGTATCTTCCAAAAATAGTCTGACATCGAACAATCTACTCTTACTATTATCCCAATATGGTGAGCTTGATAAACAGTATGCGCTATTTTTAGCAATATAAGTGGGTAATGATAAAATTTCATTGGCGATATCACAGGCATTTTGCTGATACCATGTGTGATTTATAAACACTAATCTAAACTCGGCTGACATTGAGTGGTGTTATCCCTATCATAATAAGTTTTATTACTAAAACGTATGGCTAAGTATTTGATATCCATTATTCAATAACTAAATAGTTAATCACCAGTAACACGTAATTGTTTAATATTTTTTGTTTGAGCGTGATGATGATCCGTTGCAGTTCAGGAGTAAAATTTTCAATTTGTGACATAATTTGCGTTAAATCAGTTATCAATATTGCCAAATTGCTAGCATTAAACACAACATTAACGGTGTAATAGTCACGAATTCTTTTTAATTGTTTAAGACTTTTCCAGCAGGTTGATGTACTAAATATTTTTCCATGAAGATCTTCGCTCATGGTAAATATTTCTGATTGCTGATTGTCAAAGTTGATAATAAAATCTAGCGCCATAAATTTAAATACCTATTAGGTAATGAATAGTAAGATATTATCTTACATATTTACAAGATTACTGGATTAATATCTTTGTTTTTACCATAATTATCAGACAGATTAGAGGCTGTTAGATAAAAAAGGTTTATTCAGTTTTTTAGCTAATTTTTCTACACATTCTCTAGCTGCGATTTTGTAATTGATTGCATTTTCATAGGATTCATTTTTATCAACATATTTTTCAAATGTTTTAAGTGCACCTAAAAAACGAGCGGCAACAATAGTAAATTCATTATTGATCCAACAAGCGAAAATTGTTGAAGCAAACCCTTCAAGATTTTTATAATAAACAATATTTTCGATTTTTTCGATATCTAAAATCAGTACATGATTTACCTGTAAACTTTCTGGTAATCGTTTAATCTCTGTCTCATCAATGTATAAAGTTCCGTTTACGGATAAATTTTCGGGCAAGGTGTTAATTTTTTGATTTTGTAAACTTAGATAACCTCCAACTGATAAATTTTCTGATAATTTATTGATTTGCGTGTGAAATAAATCTAAATTACCACCTATAGTAAGATTACGTGGCAATGTTTGAATCTCAGTATATTCAAGTTCTAAACTTCCAGAAACAGAAAGGCCTTCAGGCAGGTTTGTTAATTTAGTGCCACTTAATGCTAAATTACCATTAATAGAGAACTTTTCTGGTAAACTTGTGATATTTGTATAGCTTAAATCTAATCCCCCACCAATTGATAAATATGTTGGTAATACTTCAATTTGAGTATCGTATAAATTTAAATTTCCCTTAACTGTGATATGTTCAGGTAATGCTTTTATCTTAGTATATTGCAAAATTAAGTTACCAAGTACGGTTAAGTTATCAGGTAACGATTCTATTTTTGATGAGTCTAAATCTAAATTTCCTCCACAAAAAAAAGTGTTAGGTAATGTTTTAATATCGCTGTAAGCTAAATATAAATTACCACCAACTGATAGATTATCAGGCAATGTCTGGATATGGGTATAATTTAAATTTAGATTGCCACCAGTCGTTAAATTTTGAGGTAATTCTTCTATATGTGAATGAGCTAAATTTAGATGCCCACTAATTGATAAATTATTAGGAAGTGTCTTAATATTTGTATGATATAAGTCCACATTACCATTAATGGTTATTTTATTGTTTTTAATAAAATAATTTATTCCCTTTTTTTTAAGTAATATGAAAAATTTTTCCACCACTTATTTCCTTTTTTGTCAATGCGTTAATGGATTGTTGTGTACATAACTTGGCTTTTTTCTATACAGAATAGTTTTAATGATTAGTAATGTTTTAGTGCTATTGCTGTTGTCCTGCTTCAAAATGGTAGTGTTCCATTGAGGCACAGGTAAAAGATTCAATAAAGGCAGGTTTTGTATGCCACGTTTGTTTGGCAGTAAACAAATCATTAGCAATCGCCCAATCATACACCCCAGTATTCACAGGATAACGGGTTAACACACCAGATAATTGATGTTTTTCAATCCAAGTTTTAGCTTCAGTTAACGAGGTGAATATACCAGCAGGAAAGTTTGCTCCTTCACCATTAAATACCCATATTTCGTTCATTTTTGCTATCCTATTTAATCAATTCTGGTTGCAACATGGTATTATGCTATAAAATTAATATGTGATTTAAAACATGACAGTAGTTTAAGAGCAATGTTGTCGAAAATAGATAATTCAAAATTATTAAGATTATCTTGATATTCCATTACTTTATCCACACCATAATTTGAATAGACAAGGCAAGTTATATGTATCATATCGTTTGTGATGCGAATATTAACAATATCATTATCAAATAGTTCCATACTGTTAATTGATAATTTGAAACGCAGATAAATTTGTTGTTTCAAGATATTAACATGTACATAACTAGCCATATCAGTTAATTTAAACTGCCTAGCAATATTCGATTGTAATAAAATACCTAATTGATTGAGTTTATCAGATAAGTTTGATATCAAGTCAACTGTTTTTTTATTGTTATAAATCATCATACTGTAAAAAAGCATCGTTTTTAAAATAAAAGACAAAAGAGCTAAATAAATCCTCTAATGTTGGATTATCTAATTCATTGTTAGCCACGCTAATAATATCTTCAATTTCGGCTTTTTCTAGCGTTGGTATCCAACCTTCTTCTATAGCTTGTTTAGGCAGGTTTGAATCATCATCATCTAAAATATCTTCATCCTCAAGACTAAAAACTCCTTGGGTATCAAGTGTCCAAGATGAGTGATCAGCGGGAAGATAAAAAAAACTGTATGGCATGTCTTCTATGTTAGAAAGCATATCTCGTATAGTAATAAAATTCATCATTTTCAAAAAAAATTAAAAGGTTAAGATACTTTCAATATTCAGACATCAGTATAATGGCATATTAAATGATTGTCAGTATATTTCAATAAGCAATGTATTCATTTAATCACCATCGGCAATAATCACTTCGTCTTCACTCACAGCTTGCTTAAGTAGCATAATTAGTTTTTGGATTTCGCTGTCGTTATGTTTTTGTAACAAGTTGATTAATATTTTTTGATGATCGGGATAGATTCTGTTTCGCCCATAGACATCAATCATGATGCCTGTTTTCCGCTTTAAATCGATAAAAGCTTGCTCAAGTAATTGCACTTTTTTATCACTTAAAACAAGAGATGGCTTACTGTCTTTTTGATCTGATAAGTAGGAAAAATCTAGCATCTTTTATATTCCTTGATATTGGTAATGCGTTGATTATTCTTGGTTACATAAATTAAGAATATATTGAGGTGTCTTTTTTCGATAACGTATGCTCTGTTTTAAACCGATGGAGCCTTGCCTTACACATTTTAGCAGATCCTCATCACTAATAATAAAATCACTATCTTCCAGAAAAATATCAATCACTGCTTCGGCAAATGAATCTGGAATATGATTTAAGACAAAGTTAAAAATACGATTTTTTGCATCGTTGTGTTGTAATATTGATTCAATGATGATCGATGCATTTTGCTGCCAATTTTCGGCAAACCGTAGAAAATCTTGCTCATTGAACGTATCTTGCAGAATGATTTTAGCTACCATTTCGCCTCTTTAGTAATATTGTAAGGTAAATATAATTGTTATTTAAAGATAAATCCTAACTCGCAACAACGATCATCGCTATATTGATTACCAATATTCAAAAAATATATAGATAATTTATTATAAACAATTTTTCATCTTAACAACTATCTAGTATTTCAATACAAAGATTTTAGTTAAGTGATATTTTATTCTTTTTAATCAAAAAATAGCGTTTGGAAGAAATTGGACGGGAAATGTAAGGTAGATATCTAAGTGCAAACGGAAAGGTTTTTATAGGTTTGTTAAAAAGTTCGAGTAACCAACCATCAGAATCCTTAAACGACATAAATTCAAAACTTATCGTATTATCGGATAAAATTTTAATATCATCAATACCATTCCCAGCAAACCAAGAAGAGTAGCCACCACCAATTCTAGCTCGATCGACAAATTTATTCCTTTTTAAATCAAGTAAATAAATAGATAAAATCTCTTCCCAAGCGTCACCATTTTGTGACAAAAAAAGTAAGATATAATCATCATTATAACTAAAAGCCGCTTCTAAATAGCCCCCTTTCAGTTTTTCATTACAGCAAACACCATCAACTTCAACAAGTGAATAGATTTCGCCAGGTTTCCTGAGAGGTAATCGCTTTACTACAACATTGGATATCATTTTTATCATACTTAATCTAAAAAATGTTATTTAAAATATCAATAGAAAGCCTATTAACACTAAACTTAATAAAATCACCACTTAAGTAAGCAAAATCATAAAATAAATCATCTTGAAAAACAAGATTCGATAGTATTAATCTATTTTCAAATAGATAACCATTAATATGATGAACAAAAGTATCAGCTTGTTGCATAATAGAAAAATGCTTATCTCCAGATAGTTCAGGCTTTATCTTGTCAATAAAACACAAATTAAGTTCTAATAGATAAATATTGTCCTGATTTAGCGCACAAGCGGAAGAATTGATAAAACAGCAAAGTTGATATTGACCAAAATCAAAAGTAGCCTGCTCCTCAATATATGGATCTATAGCAACTAGCTTTGCGTAATATTTCATTGTTTTTTCCATGTTTGATTGTGACTAGTGAGTGATCGCATAATTAGGGGATATAATAACAGAACATCCAGATGCATAAGATCACTAAAATTCAGTTGTATTATCCTATAATTATCTTGGTTTGTAATTGTATGATATTAATGCATTATTTCGTGAAATGAATGATTTGATATAAAAAATGAATTTAATAACCTTAACACTTTTCCCAAATCAAAATATTATCTTTGATCCTTTTGCTGGCCCCAATTGATCTATATCAATACCAATAGAGCCTAAATAATCTATCATTTGTTGATACAAATTGAATTCATGAATTTCATCAATAATCGTTTCATGTTCGTCGAAAAAATCCACACCATCGACTAGTTTTATAACTTCGTAAAGAACCCTATACTTTTTATTTTTAAAATTTATAGCAATAGTAGTAAATTGTGAAGCATTATTGGGAAGATCATCAATAATTGTTGTTTGTAATGTTCGCCCTAATCGAATATATTCATTTTTAGTATATTTCATATAACCATAACCTTTTTATTCAATATGATTTTAGAGCCTAATAGGTTTGTCATGCACTAAAGCATAAAAACAAATCATTTACTCAGTCTGATACGTTTTATACAATGCTATTTCAGCCGATATACATTGGCTAAATTTGCAATTTAAATTTTTTATTACGTCACCTTCTGTATAACAATAGACCATAGGATCATCATGTCTATCCATAAAGAATAGACTTGAATAACCTTGATGTAATAAAAAAGCAAAGAAATTAGTGGGAATAGAAATATTGTTCTCGACCAGTAAAACTAAAGAGCCTTGGTTTATATCATCAATTTCATGAAATAATATAGCTGTACCAAGTTTAAAATCACCTGCATTAATGCCTAGTTTTGACAAAAAAATTTTATAATATACAGGAAGCCGACCATATTGGTGTTCAAGTTGAGCCAATTGTTGGTCATTACAGCCTTTGGTAACAAAACCTTTGGAAGTCAATATAGCAATTAATTGATTGAGTTGATGATTAAACTCCCATTTATTCAATGTGATTTTACCTTTATTTTTCTAGTTGGTAGATGTTTTTAGCTTGTAATTGTATTTTAAGACAGTAATTAAAGTACTTCAACAGTTGCCACTTGTTTAGGTCCCTCATAAATAATTATTTTAAACCCTTTATTGAGTAAGTAACTGGGCGCATTTTTCATTAAAAAATGGGCTTCACCAAAACCTATTCTTTCATGAGTATTAATGTCCTCATTATTTTTAACATTTATTACCAATGACCAACTTGTCATATCACCCTGCTTATCTTTAAGCGGTTCAGTGATCGGATAGTATTTTGTATTTATAGGAAGCGTTTTTTTTCCACCTTGTTGTATGGATCGCCAATAAATTTTGACATTAACTGTCGAATGTAGCATTTTTAGATTCCTATTTAGTCATTTGTTATTCTGTTATTTTTTAATGTGTTTACCAATTTATTTAATAGCCTTCTTAATAATAAATTATCAAATTTTATTTAGCCATAAAGATTGTTTTTTGTTTAAAAAATCAGATTTTACATACTTTCATTGTGATAGGAAAATTTATATAGAAAATTACACTTGCTTCAATTTTAAGCTGGTAGGTGAATACCTTCTTATAAATACATCACTGTATTGCTCAATCAATTCTTTTGTGACGATATTATTTTTATAATCTGTTAAGTAACTTTTGTTTAATTTGCTATAACCATTTTTATCCAATGTATCCGTCTGCCAATTGCAAACAGGGCATATTTCAAAAATAGCATCTTCAGCATTTTCGAACACCACAAATTGGCAACAAGCACAAGCTACCCCTGATATTCCACTATCTGGGTGATCTATAATCTTTATTTTATTACCGGTAATTTGCTCTATTTTTGTTTCGAGATAACGATTTTTTAATAACGGTGAGGGTTTATAATTATCAAAAATATCATTATTAAATATTGCTTGTTTAGCATGCTCGCAAGATTGCTGGTTTATTATGCCATTTTCAAACAAATATGTTGTTCTAGCTTGTAAGCTTAAACTAAATAACGCATGATAACTTAAAAAATTGATGACCTCATTACGCAAAAAAGATATACACATAATGTTGCTATGCCTCTATTAAGCTCATAGTTAAATGAACGCTATAATGCTAATTATCTATTTAGCAAAAATATAATTATCACAAACGGTTATTTTTTGAAATAAATGTAAAGCGCAATTGAAGCAATAACCCAAACCCATATAAGAATATCTAGCTGGCGATCTTTCTTATATTTTTTGTCAAGAGATTGTAATACCTCATCCAAAAATAAAATAAAACAGTTAAATGATTCAAATTGCAGTGTTAATTTTTGCTCTACGACTGACCAGTAGTAAACACAACCATTATCTTGAGGCCTTAATGAAAGCAGGTAACAATTCAAGTATAGATCAGAAGCAAAAGGGAGCATATCTTGTAGCTGCGGGAAATCTCGTTTAAACTGCGCATAAATATTTTCTATTGTAAGGCCATATTTTATGCTAAAAAAATTAATCAAAAACTTGTCATCAACATAATTACTCATTTTACTATCAAGTTGTATAAAAGTTCCTCCGTTAAATTGGCGGTAAAAGTTGATAAAATCATCGTGAATTTTATTCCCAACGAATTGACTAAATTCGTTGAGTTCTTCATCAGTTAATTGTTGTTGTGTTTCTTCAAGTTTCAATATCATTTGTTTTTTCTTTTTCACCCAAACCATATTAACTAAAAAGCATGACTTATTATTTTTTTGTTTAATAGCTTCATTATGGACTTTTTATTATTTGAGTTATAAATTGATTTCGTCGATAGTTTGCATTACTCGTGCTGTAATTAGAGGCTTAAGTATTGTATTCATGGTTTCAATTTTTCCTAAGTTGGTATCATTTTGATCATCTAAATAACCTTGCTCTCGTAGTGATGCGACTAATGTTGAAAATACACCTTTGTCGAAGAATTCTGGAGCATTAATACCATGCAAAACAGATAACCGTTCAGCAATGAGACGCGCCTCTTTTTCTAGTTTTGCACGGCTAATAGTTGGATCTTTTTGCAATAAAGAAAACGCAATAGCATAACGTTGTAAAGTATCTTTAGAAGATGAAGCAATTAATTGTAATCCCGAAATTTTTAAAGAATTTACTGTCAATTTATCTGTCGAGTCGCTAATTAAATTCAATTTGGCATAAGTTGCTATGATTTGTTGTACATATACAGTTAGCTGTTCATCATTATGATAAAGGAATAGTTCTGATTTTATTAAAGGGAAAAACCGTCTTACTTGTTCTAATATTTCGCCAGATGATATTTGGTTATATTTGAGCACAATTCTAGCTACGATTGCAGGAATAATCAGTAAATGCTGAATATTATTTCGGTAATAGGTCATTAATACTGCTTGTTCAGTTGTAAGTCCAACCATTTCACCAACTTCATCGGTAGTAATAATGAATTTACCCATTTGTTTGGCGTGTTCAAATAATTCTTCAGGTGTTTGATCTGGAATAGTTATCAAATCTGAATAAGGAATATTTTTTAATAATTTTAAAAAATAATCGATATGTTCCAGTAACCTTACTTTGGTTAGTGCGCGTTGGTCTGCGGCCAATAATATTGAACAGCATAAGTTCATCGCATTAATTGCAGCTGAAGAGTTAATATGCTCCATAATTTGTTTAGCAAGTAAATTGGTTGTTGGTGTTAACCAACTAGGGCGCTGTGTACCAGTTGGTTCTATTTCATTTCGCCAATCAGGAACTTGTTGGTTTAAAAATTGATTTAAAGGTATAGGTTGGCCAAAATTAACATAGCCAAACCCTAATTTTTTTAATTTGAAAAATGCTTTAATTGTGCGT
This sequence comes from Gilliamella sp. BG1, assembly GCF_046635625.1. Lineage (NCBI taxonomy): Bacteria > Pseudomonadati > Pseudomonadota > Gammaproteobacteria > Orbales > Orbaceae > Gilliamella > Gilliamella sp. BG1. The sequence goes on from NZ_JBIDFG010000011.1 coordinate 59,792, forward strand.
CCTAAACTCTCTTTTTCTTTTTTTGCACCACGGAGTTCATTGGCATAAGTTGCAACTTCTAAAACATGTTCATAACCAATATAAACAGGAACAACAGTAATTGGGCGTGCATCACCACGCAATAATGTTTGGATTGTCATCATCAACATGCCTGTTTTAGGATCGAGTAACCGGCCTGTGCGTGAGCGTCCACCTTCAATAAAATACTCAACAGAATAACCACGGATAAATAGTTCAGCCAAATATTCACGAAAAACGGCAGTATAGAGCTTATTTCCTCTAAATGAGCGGCGAATAAAAAATGCACCTAATCGCCTAAAAATAGGACCTGCTGGCCAAAAGTTTAAATTAATGCCAGCAGCAATATGAGGAGGAACTAAACCTTGTCGATAAAGCACATAGGATAATAAAAGGTAATCCATATGACTACGATGACAAGGAGCATACACAATTTCGTGTCCGTTTTGCGCAAGCTCACGAACTGGATCTGCGTTTGTCACTTTAAGACCTTGATAGAGCCTATTCCATGCCCAAGTGAGAACAAAATCAGTTATTCTTAACATACGATAAGAAAAATTTGCGGCAATTTCGTTTAGCATTGCTAAAGCATTTTTTTTCGCTTTATCAATATCAATATTTTTGCTTTTAGCCTCTTCTTGTATTGCTTCTGACAGTCCAGGATTATTTAATAATTTATTAAGCATTTCTTGGCGAATGGGCAGTTTGGGGCCGACAGAAGCTATCCTTTGCTTTGCAAAATGAATACGCGCAACGCGAGCCAATTTATGTGCTAACACTGAAAGATCTTGTTTATCGACATGAATATCTTTAAAGGAAACAGTACGAGAAAAGCGTGTATAACAGTCTCTGCCTGATGTCATTATTTTTAATAATTTACTAGGTGCACCAAGTACTTGCAGTGAAAGTTTTTTTTCTCCTTCTTTATCAGGGCGGCGACCAAACATGACCGAAATAGGTAGCATCTGAATATCAAGATCATGATTTTGTTGATGTGCAGAAATATAATCCCTTAAAATTTCAATCGCTTTATTTTTTTGTTGATTGGATGCAAAAATACCAGGTCCTTTATCAATATAGATATAAGCTGGAATAACTTTACCATTAATATCTATGCCAACTAATGGATCAGGTAAACTATATTGCAAACAAAGAGATCGAACCACCATCAAATCAATTTGAGAGTTATAAGGAAGTACGTATAAAATTGGCTTGTTGGTATCGAGGTCTAATTCTGTTATTGGATCGGTAGGAATTGGTTTGCTTTTAACAAAAAGCTTCACCAAAATTTGGATTAGAAAAAAATAAACTTTAGTCCACCAAGAAAACATAAAAAAATAAACCTCATACGTTTTTATTAATTATCCATTTAACTAACTTAGATTCTGCACTTTCTAACTAAACTGAGAAATGAATGTTTAAATTAAAAATTTAAAGCAGTTTTGTTTTTAGTCTGCAAAAGCATTTAATAGTTAATGCAGTATATACTTCTTACTGCTTATCTGTTAGTAAATTTGCACAATCTTTAGTCCATGTAATTAGCTGATAAAAACAACTTATATAACAATATCCAAGTCTAATATAAAGGTTTATTGATATCAACTACATGGCTCTCTCTGTTTTTTGCTTTCTTTAGCTAATTGATTAATAAAATAGTTTCAGTTGAATTAACTACGACTTTGGTATAATGCGTCTAAAATATATCGTAATTGTTTAACATCTAATTGACCTGGTGCCGATGCATTCTTAGCCGCTCCAAAAGTCATTGCTGAACCAAATGTCGAACCAGAAATACGACTAACAGTTCCAAGCCCAGCCATTGACATGGTAATAATCGGCGTGGTTGAGTGTTTTTTGTTCATTTCTGTGGTGGCAGCTAGTAAGGTTAATACATCATCCTCGGTGTTGGGCATAACTGCAATTTTGGGAATGTCTGCGCCAAGTTCTTGCATTTTTTTTAGTCGATAGACGATATCGCTCTTAGATGGCGTTTTTTCAAAATCATGATTTGATACCACAACAAATATCTGATGTTTGTGTGCGACATCGATAATATCTTTTACATAGTCATCACCAATAAACATCTCAACATCAATCAGATCGATAAGCCCACTACAAGCCATTTCTTTATTCAATTGGATATAAGATGTTAATGGCCATGGCTTAGCTCCACCTTCGTTTGCGGTTCTAAAAGTGAATAAAATAGGTTTATTTGGTAGTAAATCTGCTATTTTTTTAGCGACTAACTTTACAGTATTAAGATTATCAACGTGGATAAAGTGATCAACACGCCACTCTAAAACGTCAAAATCAATTGATTGTAAAAACTGTACTTCATCAATTAATTCTGCCTCAGTTTTACCGATAATTGGCACAATAATTTTGGGTGCGCCTGAACCGATTTCAAGTTTTTTGATGGTAAGAGTTTTCATTTTGTATCCTGTTAGCTAAAAATTCCGTTAATAGACCATAATTTTATCTGGTTTTAATTTTGTATTAAATAAGACAGTAGAATGAAGTCATTAGCATAAGAAATTATTTATTAATCATTAAAACCCATTTGCTCTTTCACATATTCAATAGGGGCATCTTCACCTGTCCAAATTTTTATTTGAGCTGCACCTTGCCATAACATCATGCCAATACCATTTAATATTTTACAACCTTGTTGCTCAGCTATTTCAAGTAGTTTTGTTTTACGCGGACTATAAATACAATCTGTAACAACAAGATCGGGGGTTAACATTGTCGGATCTGTAATTAAGCTTTTTCCTTCTAATGGTTTCATTCCGACACCTGTTGCATTACAAAGTACGACACTATCTGAAATTTCTTTGCGTAGCTTATCTTTATCGGCCAGATCGATAACGCGTACATAACATTGAGTATTTTGATTTAATTTTTTCGCAATAGCTTCTATTTTTGTATAGCACTCATCCTTTTGATTAAAGACAGTGATCTCTTTTACGCCATCAAGAGCAGCTTGCACAACAATGGCTGTTGCAGCCCCTCCAGCGCCTAGGATGGTTATTTTTTTGCCTATCACATCAATGTTGGCTTCTTTGAGCATGCGCATGTAGCCCATTCCATCTGTGTTATAGCCTGTTAAAACACCATTATCGTTTGAAATAGTATTACACGCACCACTCATTTCCACAGCAGGTGTTAACTTATCAAGGTATTGGCAGACTAGTTGCTTGTTGGGCATGGACACGGCACTGCCGCGTAATCCTAATGCTCGAACTCCTTTAATTGCGTCAGGGAGTTTTTTTTGGTCAACTTCAAATGCTAAATAAACATAAGGTACCTTTAATTTAGAATAAATGGTATTTTGCATTTGAGGGGATAAGCTATGGCGAATAGGGTAAGCCATTAAACCAATCAATAAAAAATGTCCGTCGATATTATTTCTCATTAACAACTCTCCACAATAGCCCTACAGTTTAGTTAAGGGTTCTATTTTTAGAATTTTTTATTAACATATTTTTAATTTTATATATATTTATATATAGATGAAAGAGTGAGTATACACTATCGATTGCACTTTCAACATCTATCGCCTAAAATAATAAGTTTTCTTCTTAAATAAGAATTTATTTTATGAATACAGTGCTTGATTTGTTTTCTTCAATAAATGCGGTTGTAGTTGCGGTAATTTGCATGTTAATTTTATCTCTTTGCCGTGTTCATGTCGTTATTAGCTTAATAATTGGCGCATTTGTTGGTGGACTATTTAGCCATTTATCGTTAAAAGAAACCATTGATGCATTTAATACTGGGATCAGCAATGGAGCTAATATTGCACTTTCTTATGCTATGTTAGGTGCGTTTGCAGTGGCAATATCAAAATCTGGCTTACCCGAATTATTGGCTGATAAAGCTATTAAGCAACTTACATCAAGCGATGCCAAAAAACGTATCAAGTGGATTTTGATTGTTATTATTGGGTTAGTAAGTATTTCATCGCAAAATGTTATTCCTATTCATATTGCTTTTATTCCGCTTTTAATTCCACCGCTTTTATACGTGATGTCCCGCTTACAGCTTGATAGAAGAATGATTGCTTGTATTATGACATTTGGATTAATTACGCCTTATATGTTTTTACCAGTAGGATTTGGGAATATCTTTTTAAATCAAATTTTATTAAAAAATATTACCGCATCAGGAATGGATGTTAGCCATGTAAATGTAATGCATGCAATGGCAATTCCTGCATTAGGCATGTTTGCTGGTCTATTATGGGCTATTTTTGTTAGTTATCGTAAGCCTAGAGAATATAAAATTATTCGTGGAGAGGCAAATCAAGATGCTTTAAAAGATGTGAGTAAGCGCTCTCTTATTGTTTCATTATTGGCGATTATTCTATCTTTTACTGTTCAACTTTATACTGGTTCAATGATTTTAGGTGCCTTAATTGGTTTTATTTGCTTTATTGTGTCGGGTTCGATTAAATGGGGCGAAGCTGATGGCGTTTTTACGGACGGCATCAAAATGATGGCTATGATTGGGTTTGTAATGATTTCAGCGCAAGGTTTTGCCGAAGTGTTAAAACAGACTCATGAAATAGAACCTTTGGTTAACAACAGTGCAGCATTATTTGCTGGTAATAAAGTGATTGCCGCTTTTGTGATGATGCTAATTGGGCTGGTTATTACATTAGGTATTGGATCTTCATTTTCGACAGTTCCTATCATTGCTGCAGTATATGTCCCACTTTGTGTACAACTCGGTTTTTCACCAATTGCCACCGTATGCTTAATTGGTGCATCAGGTGCAATTGGTGATGCGGGATCGCCGCCATCAGATACTATTTTAGCGACATCTTCTGGGCTAAATCATGATGGACAACATGACCATATTCGCGATAGCGTTATCCCAACATTTACCCATTTTAATATTCCATTATTTATTGCTGGTTGGGTTGGCTCGTTAATTTTATAAGTTAATCCAATTAAATGAATTAAGGTCGTTATTCATTATGAATAAAAAATCATCCCAAAATATTAGAGCTATTTGTGCGCAAGCTATTTTTAATGTGCTAGAAGAAGGACAGTCATTAGGCGCTACATTGACAACTTTAAACCACAAAATAGCCGATAAAGATAAGGCGTTAGTACAAGAAATCTGTTTTGGTGTGATGCGAGTATTACCAGAACTCAACTTTTATATTCATACCTTGATGAGTAAAGTGTTAACGGGTAAAAATAGAATTTTACATGACCTATTGTTAGTGGGTATTTACCAGATTCTTTATACCCGTATTCCTGCACATGCTGCAGTTGGTGAGACAGTTAATGCGGTCAATACTCTCAAAAAAACACAGCTTAAAGGGGTTGTAAATGGTGTATTGCGTGAGTTTTTGCGCCAACAAACATCATTACAGCAACAATTTATGCAAGACAGCAAGCAACAAAACCAGCAGACATTACACCCAAGTTGGTTATTAACACGCCTTAAGCAGGCCTATCCAGAGCAGTGGCATGCTATTGTTCATGCTAATAATCAAAAGCCACCAATGTGGTTGCGAGTTAATCTTAACCAATATTCAGTAAGTGATTACCAACAACAACTTGCTGAACGACAAATTGAATCTGATAGCTTTCCAGAGTTACCTAGTGCTCTGCGATTATTGTCGCCTGTCAATGTAAATAAATTACCCTATTTTGATGAGGGTGCTGTCACGGTACAAGATCTGTCTGCTCAATATGCCGCTTATTTGTTAGCACCGCAAAATGGCGAGCTCATTTTGGATATGTGCGCAGCACCTGGTGGTAAAACCACACATATTTTAGAAGTTGCTCCAAAAGCACAAGTTTTAGCTGTGGATATTGAGCCTAGCCGAGTGAAGCGCATTCACGAAAATTTAACTCGATTAAACTTACATGCCGAAGTTAAAGTTGGTGATGGATTAACCCCAGAACGATGGTGTAAAGGGCAACAATTTGATCGCATTTTACTTGATGCGCCTTGCTCAGCAACAGGTGTTATCCGCCGTCATCCAGATATAAAATGGTTACGCCGAGATAGTGATATTGCCCAATTAACTGAGCTACAACATGCAATCTTAACTAATATTTGGTCTTATTTAAAAACTGGTGGTACTTTAGTTTATGCCACTTGTTCAATTCTACCAGACGAAAATAAATTACAAATTGAGCGTTTTTTACAAGAAAACACCAGCGCCAAATTACAAGGTGAACTTAAACAATTTTTACCTACTGAAAATGGTGGTGATGGTTTCTTTTATGCAGTATTAAAGAAAGTATAATTTTCCCTTTTATTTTTGTTAAAAAGTTTCAGGTAACTATGTGTTTAAGTATAAAAAACTAAAAAAATCACACAATCCTAATTTGGACAATCTTTAGTAGTTGTGATAAATTTTGGGCTTGTTTTATCTTATAAAGATGTTCAGATATGGCTTATACTCTCACCTACAATGATTTACCTGAAAATATCCAACATTGGCAAGGTTTACCGCTGTCATTAAATGGCTGTGAAGTGGTTCCTTTAGATTATAATGCAGGTAAAACAGGCTGGATTATTTATGGTAAAAAGTTAAATAAAACAGTCTTATCAAAGTTCCAAGATCAACTTGCTATGCCAATGGTGATTGTTTCATCATGGAAAATCAAAACTTATCAGATTGTTCGTATTGCAGGGGTGATACCTAAAAAAGCTAAATCGATATCATTAGCATTAGGTATTGATGTTGCCCCAATCGATAATTTACCCACGCTACGCTCCCCAGGGTTACTTGTTATGGACATGGATTCGACAGCGATTGGCATTGAATGTATTGATGAACTGGCCAAATTGCATGGTGTAGGGCAGCAAGTTGCAGCGGTAACTGAACAAGCGATGCGTGGTGAACTTGATTTTGCCACAAGTTTGCGAAAACGTGTGGCAACCTTAAAAGGCGCACATCAAGCTATTTTAGATCAAGTTAAAGATAATTTACCACTTACTCCTGGGCTTACTTATTTAGTAAAAGAACTGCATAAAAAAAATTGGCATGTAGCTATTGCCTCAGGCGGTTTTACCTATTTTGCGGATCATTTAAAGCAAAAGTTAAAATTAGTTGACGTTTATGCTAATGAATTAGAAATCAAACATGGTAAATTAACTGGTAAAGTTTCTGGTCAAATTGTTGATGCAAAATATAAAGCAAGGACATTACAACAACTAGCAGCATCGTTGGAAATTCCCATTGAACAAACTGTCGCAATTGGTGATGGAGCCAATGATTTGATGATGATTCGTATTGCTGGTCTAGGTGTTGCTTATCATGGTAAACCTAAAGTTGTCGAAAAAGCACGAATTAGTATTAATTATGCTGATTTAACGGGTTTATGGTGTATTTTATCCACTAGTTTATTAAGTGAAGGTTAGGAGATTAAATTGGCAAAAGCAGTAAAACGTGCTTATGTTTGTAATGATTGTGGAGCAGATTACCCACGTTGGCAAGGGCAATGTAGCTCATGCCATGCTTGGAACACCATTACCGAAGTTAGGCTTGCAAGTACCTCTTCACGTAACGACAGATTAACGGGTTATGCAGGTAGCGGGATTGGGCAAGCTAAAATTCAAAAATTGTCCGAGATCAGTTTAGAGGCACTGCCAAGATTTTCAACTGGTTTTTCAGAATTTGATCGTGTGCTTGGTGGTGGTGTCGTACCGGGGAGTGCCATTCTCATAGGAGGGAATCCCGGAGCAGGTAAAAGTACGTTGTTACTGCAAACCATGAGTAAACTCTCATCACAAATGAATACACTTTATGTTACTGGTGAAGAATCCCTCCAACAAGTTGCGATGCGTGCCCATCGATTAGGTTTACCTGCGGATAATATTAATATGTTGTCCGAAACCAGTATTGAGCAAATCTGTTTATTGGCTGAGCAGTCCCAGCCTAAATTAATGGTGATTGACTCTATCCAAGTGATGCACCTTACTGATATCCAATCTTCGCCAGGTAGTGTTGCACAAGTACGCGAAACAGCGGCTTATTTAACACGTTTTGCTAAAACAAAAGGCATTGCCATTATTATGGTTGGGCATGTTACTAAAGATGGCTCTCTTGCTGGTCCAAAAGTACTTGAGCACTGTATTGACTGCTCAATTTTATTAGATGGTGATGCTGATTCTCGTTTTAGAACTCTACGCAGCCATAAAAACCGTTTTGGAGCAGTAAATGAGCTGGGTGTATTTGCTATGACCGAACAAGGTTTAAAAGAGGTTAGCAACCCATCAGCAATCTTTTTAAGCCGTGGAGATGAAATGCTACCAGGTAGTTCGGTAATGGTATTGTGGGAAGGTACTCGCCCATTACTGGTTGAAATCCAAGCACTAGTCGATCACTCGATGTATGGTAATCCAAGACGAGTGACTGTAGGATTAGATCAAAATCGGCTTGCATTATTGCTTGCAGTATTGCATAGGCATGGGGGATTGCAAATGGCCGATCAAGATATTTTTGTTAATGTTGTTGGTGGTGTAAAAGTTACCGAAACAAGTGCGGATTTGGCATTGATTGCAGCACTTGTATCAAGTTTTCGCAATCGCCCGTTGCCACAAGATATCGTTATTTTTGGTGAAATTGGTCTTGGTGGCGAAATTCGACCAGTACCAAGCGGACAAGAACGAATCTCTGAAGCGGCTAAACATGGTTTTAAAAAAGCAATTGTACCTATTGCCAATATGCCGAAGAAGAAGCCCGAAAATATGCAGATTTTTGCAGTTAAAAAAGTATCAGAAGCACTAGATATTTTAGGTGATTTTTAAAAACCAGATAAAATAGTAATAGTTAAAATTAATCCGCCAATAAGATTATCGGCGGATTAAAGTTGGATTCAATTTCTATTAAATGGGTTAATATTATTGTTTAATAACAAATTTCATAACAAGGTTGATAAGCGCTTCCTCCTGGCAATTTCATTCGGTTTTGTTTAACAAAACTACGCAATAAATTATCAAGTTGCTGCATAATTTCAATATCACCTTGTAATTTGTATCGACCATTTTCGGCAATTTGCTTCATACCAAATTCTTTAACATTTCCTGCAACAATACCAGAAAACGCACGACGCAAATCAGCGGCTAACAGCTCGACAGGTTGCTCACGATGAAGATTTAATGAGGCCATATTAGCGTGAGTAGGTTCGAAAGTATGTTGTAACGATTCATCGATTTTTAATAGCCAATTAAACCCATAAGCATCGCCTGTTTTTAAGCGTGAAGCTTTAACATGCTTAACACCCTCTTTCATAATATGAGCTACTTGTTCAGGTGAATCGATAATAATTTGATAAAGTTTAGTGGCCTCATCGCCTAATGTGCTACGAATAAAATTATCTATTGAAGCAAAATAATCTTCGCATTCTTTAGGTCCAGTCAGAATAAGAGGTAGGGTTTGGTGTTTATTTGCAGGGTTTAATAAAATACCCAGAATATAAAGCAACTCCTCAGCGGTGCCTGGTCCACCAGGGAAGATAATAATGCCATGAGCCATTCGCACAAACGCTTCAAGGCGTTTTTCGATATCGGGCATAATAATCAATTCATTGACTAATGCATTAGGCGGTTCTGCTGCAATAATTGACGGTTCGGTCATACCAATAAAACGGCTTTCTTTATAACGCTGTTGCGCATGACCAACGGCAGCTCCTTTCATTGGTGCTTCCATAACACCTGGACCACAACCAGTACAAATATTAAGTTCACGCAAACCAAGTTGCATACCTACTTGACGGGCATAATAGTATTCATTTTCGTTAATCGAATGTCCACCCCAGCAGACAACCAAATTTGGCTCTTCACCCACATGGAGCGCATTGGCATTGCGTAAAATAGAAAAAACAAGGTTTGTAATATAAAACGAATGATCCCTTTCAAATTTGAAATCGGAAATAAGCTCTTTAACTGCACTGATTTGACTATTCAAAAAAAGGATATCGCGTAACACTGCAAACAAATTAGCTTGAATTGAACGAATAATTCGACCATCAACAAAAGCGCTTTCTGGAGCATTAACCAACTCCAACTTGACGCCTCGCTCTTTACTAATCACATTAATTTCGAAAGACTGGAATCTATCTAATAGATCTTTCGTATTATCGGTTTTACTACCTGCATTTAGTGTTGCTAACGAACAATTTCTATATAATTTATAAAGTTCGCTATTGGCAGATTTTTTCAGAATATCGACTTCTGCCTGAGCAAGTAAATCCATTGATCCTAATGGGCTAATATGGGTGATCATTACAACCTCCATTTGACTATTTTATCAGCAAGGCGACTATTATATACTTAAACTGACTGAATAGGTAAAGTTGATAAATCTTCTTGATAACAGATTAACAGTTTAAAGTGATACAACAAAATCCAAACAGAATTAAACTCACTAAAGTCTCTACCACTAAACTATGAGTAGATTAAATTAGACTACCTATAATGAATAGAGTAAAGAAAGAGACTTTTATCTTATATCTTTATTAATTTTTTACTAAAACACATAGTAACCTGAAACTTTTTGACAAAAAGTCAATTTATTTTTATCCAATGCTTATTATTAATCAATTCGTTTAATAAAGTGTTTTATCTTAAATCCCATGGCAATCAATGATGCAAAATAGACTAAAATACCCACAATAACCAATAAAAATAATCGCCCGATACGAATCAACATTGAACCAGTTGACCAATCAGGTAATAACTGTGAACCGAACCACAATATTGCAGACATTAGAATTACCGCAATGACGATTTTACTCAAAAAGCAACGCCAACCAGGTTGGGGTTGATAAAGCTGTTTTTTACGCAACTGCCAATATAATAATCCAGCATTAAAGCAAGCGGCTAAGCCAATTGATAGCGAAAGACCAGCATGTTGTAATGGACCAATAAAAGCAAGATTCATTAGCTGTGTTAAAATTAATGTAATAATTGCAATTTTAACTGGTGTTTTAATATCCTGACGCGAATAAAAGGCTGGAGCTAGCACTTTAATCAAAATCAACCCAAGTAGACCTATAGAATAAGCAACTAAAGCTCGCTGGGTCATTAAAGTATCATTTAAGGTAAATTGTCCATATTCAAATAGCGTTGATATAAGTGGGCGAGAAATAACCCCTAATGCAATTGTACTCGGTAGAGCCAATAAAAAACAAAGGCGTAACCCCCAATCTAACAATTCACAATATTGTTTATGATCACCTTTAGAAAAGCTTTTTGCTAATGATGGCAATAAAATGGTGCCTAATGCTACACCAAGCACTCCAGCAGGAAACTCCATTAAGCGATCAGCATAATACATCCACGAAACCGAGCCTGAAACTAGAAATGAAGCAAAAATAGTATTAATAATTAAAGATATTTGCCCTACAGACACCCCTAAAATTGCTGGTCCCATTTGTTTTAAAACCCGCCAAACACCGCTATCTTTTAAGCTAATACGCGGTAATACTAGCATGCCAATTTTCTTTAAATAAGGTAGCTGGTAAAGCAATTGTAAAATCCCACCAACACCAACAGATACAGCAAGTGCCAATACTGGTGGATTAAAGTAAGGCGTTAAAAATAGGGTAAATACAATCATACTCACATTGAGTAGTGTTGGAACAAAAGCAGGGACAGAAAACCGATTCCATGTATTAAGGATGGCTCCAACAAGTGATGCCAACGATATAAAAAAGATATAAGGAAAGGTTATGCGTAGCATGGTAGTTGCAAGTTCAAATTTTTCAGTTGATTCTTGCATAAATCCAGGCGCAGTTAGCATAATGATAAAAGGCGCAGTGATAACTCCAATTAGCGTGACCAACGCCAAGACTAAAGTTAATAATCCAGCAATATAAGCAATAAATGTGCGAGTTGCCTCAGTTCCTTGTTGATTTTTATATTCAGCTAAAATTGGTACAAACGCTTGTGAAAAAGCGCCTTCTGCAAAAATACGGCGGAGTAAATTAGGAAGTTTAAAAGCAACAAAAAATGCATCGGTGGCCATACCTGCACCGAAAAAGCGTGCAATAATGGCATCACGCACAAAACCTAATACACGAGACACCATCGTCATTGAGCTGACAGTAGCTAAAGATTTTAAAAGATTCATATTCAAATTATATACAAAGTATACAGCCTAAAACTGATAATGAAGCATAGTCTACAAACTATTACTTTAAATAACCATGCTTTTTTAATAAACTTAATTTTATTGATACCGACAGCAAATACTGGCGAATGTTTAGTTTAACGATCTTCATAAGGTGTAAACAGCACGAATTCAACGATATCTTTATAGGCAGGGCGAATACAATCATCAAAATTGAGTTCTTCAATTCGATAAGCTAATACAAGACATTACTAATAATGTCGCATAAACATCTTTTGGTAAGCCAATCACGTCATAAACAAAGCCTGTATAGCAATCAATTGACACAAACGAGAATAAACTAATAAAGCGCTATTTGAATATATTGAAATCTATTATAATCAAGTTAATCGACATTCCGCCAATGGTTGAATATTGTCACACAAAAATGAAATTAAGTTATATAAGGTGAATACTGCTTAATATTTATTTTGGCGAAAATCTGAAAAAAGAGCATATACCAATTATGAAGATACCAAAAATAGTTATTCTAACCGGTGCCGGTATTTCGGCTGAATCGGGTTTATCAACCTTTCGTGCCCAAAATGGATTATGGGAAGGTTATGATGTTAATGATGTAGCAACTTACGAAGGCTATATACGCAACCCAACAGCGGTACATGATTTTTATAATATGTTACGCCGTAAATTACAAAATCCAGATGTTAAGCCTAATGCAGCCCACTTTGCGCTAGCTGAATTAGAACAGAAATTAGGTAGTGATAACCTCTTAATTGTGACACAAAATGTGGATAACTTACATGAACAAGCTGGATCTAAAAATATTATTCACATGCATGGTGAATTATTAAAAGTGCGTAATGAAAAAACAGGACAGATAATTGATTGCTTTAACGATGTGGATTATCAACAAAACAAATTCATTCGCCCACATATAGTCTGGTTTGGTGAAATTCCGCTACAAATGGAACAAATTTATGATGCGCTTTCGCAAGCAGATTGTTTTATATCCATTGGCACATCAGGTAATGTCTACCCTGCTGCTGGATTTGTACAAATCGCTAACCAAATAAGTGCTAAAACGGTTGAACTTAATTTAGAGCCCAGCTTAGGTGAAAGTCTGTTTCAAACCAAAATTTACGGACCAGCAAGTAAAATTGTTCCTGAATTTATCAAAAAATTCATCTAAAGCAAATTGCTACTTTAGTTGTTTAAGATAATTTTTGTTGCCCAAATTACTCATTTGGGCATGAATCCATTTGGTTCTCTTTTTTACTCGTTCACTTGGTTTAATTGGGCTCCAGCGTCTAGGATTAGGTAATACTGCCGCAAGTAAACTTGCTTGTTGTGACGTTAATTGATTGGCACTTACATTAAAATAATACTGAGAAGCCGCTTCAATGCCAAAAATACCTTCTCCCCATTCTGCACAGTTTAAATAGACCTCAAGAATACGCTCTTTTGACCAAAAAAGTTCTATCCATAATGTAAACCAAGACTCCATTCCTTTGCGAATCCAACTACGAGTTGGCCATAAAAAGATATTTTTAGCGACTTGCTGAGTAATTGTGCTAGCACCTTTAATATTTTTGCTATTTTGATTATGATTTAGCGCTAGGCGGATAGCGTTAAAATCAAATCCCCAGTGCACAGGAAAATTTTGATCTTCTGAAGCGATTACCGCAATTTTTATATTATCTGAAATTTCGTCCAAGTCTTTCCAGATTCGTTGTTGTGGTGTATTCCAATGCATTATCTTACGTTCTATCATTAACATAGAACCGAAAGGTGGATTCACCCAACGCATTACTAAGGTCGAAAAGATAGATAATAGCATAAATCCAATTATCGCTTTTTTAGTTATGTTTAAAAATTTTCTGAATAAGGGCTTCATGCTGATTTAGATAAAATAACGTAAAAAATTAGCAAATAAGATACGATATATTATTGATTAAATAAATAACTTTTTATAAATTCAACAAGTTGAAGTGGGTTGTTTATATCCAAAATGGGTAAAAAAGCATCTAACGGCTCATCACTAGTAATAGCCAAAGTAAAATCATCAATAAAAAACGGTTTTTTAACGGAGCTTCGGTGACAAATAATTTTAGGAATTTGCTCATCTTTAAAGCCCTCAACTAAAATAATATCAACATCAGAAAATTGATTAATTAAAGTCTGCAAATTGGCAGGTTTATTGGGTGTTTCACAAATTAAAGCGTAACGGTTATCACAAGCCACAATTGTTTGTAACGATCCAGCTTTACGCAATTTATAGCTATCTTTTCCTGGAATATCAAATTCAACATCGTGATGCGTATGTTTTAAAGTCGCCACCTTAAAGCCCTGCTCAACAAGTAGCGGAATAACCTTTGCCAACAAGGTAGTTTTACCACTACCACTGTAACCACAAATAGCGAGCGTTTTTTTTATATTCATTATTTCTTGGTTCAAAATGGTTATAATCAATTTAAACCTAATATACACTATTTTCTACCTCGAAAGAGATAAAACCAATGCAAAAGCCGCTAAAATCACAACTCAAACAACACCACAGTCAACTATAACCGTTTGATTTGATTGGAAACAAAACTTCAATAAAATCAATAGTCCACCTGAGCGATTTTAGAGCAAAAAACACATCGATAGCTCCACAATGTTAATAAGTTTGCCTTATCAGATCGCCAAAATATGCCGATAACGAAGTAAAGCTAGTACGCTAAACTGGGCTGTTGGGTGTGTTTGTGTTTTAGGTGTTATTAGCAATATTAATTATTCAACCAAAGGTCAAAATGTTTGAAATCTGACATCATAATTTAGTTAAAAAATTCACCTATTTTTATAACTGAATCATTTCTATCTTTATGTTTCTTTAAATTTATTTACATTTCTTTACAAAAAAGTCCGCCAAAAAACTAGCCAACTATTTTTTTTACGGCTATACTTTCACAGCTTTAGAAAAATAAGTGAATAATTATAAAAAATTTAAATAAAACAAAATATTACTTGACAGGTGAAACAAAATGCAGTACCCTTTTAGGCACAGGCAAACCTATGTCTTAAATTTATCAAATAATCCTATTCGACAAGTTTTTACTCGAAATTTATTTATATCGTCGAAATCATTTCTCGAATTATTTTCGAAATTATCCACAAAACTATCTTTAAAAATTCCATTGGCATTAGCGCCGTTGTTGTTATTGCCGTACTCTTTAGAATCGCAGGCATTATCGGCCACGACTTCTGAGCGCATTCACGGTACTGCGCCTTATTTAACTATTGATGGTGGTGTTACTAAAGTGACTAAAACAGAGGACTTATTAGGTATTAAGTTATCAGATGGTCGAACATTCACATTGCAAAATAATTCTTCATCACCGACAGCGCCAATCGAGTTACCTAATGTAGGGGATACCTTGGCTGATATTGAAATGATAGTCCCGCCATCAAGCAACTCAATAAATATAAATGACTTAGTGGCACAAGGTAAATGGGGCGATGATGATGGGGATGGACAGGGAGCAGGTGAAGTTACTGCATCAGGAAGTATATCGTTAGTAATAAAAGATAAAGATGGCAATACCGTTAATCGTAGTGATACATTAAGTCTATGTAATGCACCTTATAAGGTAACCTTAGATAGTTCAGAGGGAACTTTAGAGACTCGTTATGGCATGCCGAATAGTAGTACTTTTAGTGGAGGAACAGCGGAGTATTATATCACTCTGCCGTCAAAGCCCGTTATTTGTTCGGTCAGGCCGAATCTAAATTATGGCACAGGCAGGTATGCAGGTCCACCTAGTATGTGGAACCCAGCAAAGGGTTTTTTAATTCAGTCCACTAATCCATCATCTTACGGTTTAAATTTTCCAACAACAGGTGCAGATGGATTGTATTTTGATTTGGATATAGTTGGGGTAGATGCAAGCCAATTGAGTTGGACAGTTACTACGCTTGGTGATATAACGGCAGCGGTGAGTTGGACAAGGCCACTTTCAGGGACATTCACGGACCCAAAAGGGAATACTATACCAGCTGATGAGTGGATTACTGATAAATCCAAGAACGTAACGAGGGTAACGTTGAATGGTCCTAAAGCTGATAGTACTCAGATAAATTCAGATAATCCAAGTTCACTAACACGTCCATCTTTACCGCAAACCTTTGAGTTAGTCGGAAGGGATAGAAGTGGTAATGAGGTGAGGTATGGATTTGTGTTGAGGCAGTGGTTCGTCAATCGTGGTGGTCAATGGAAAACTTATAGTGACCAGTTAGCATGGTGTAATAGTTTGGGTTATCGTCCTCCGCAGGTAAGGAATTTAACCAATGGGAAGTGTTATTCATGTATAAGTGGCAGTGGCATAGCGACGTCTGATACTCCGCTTTTCAAGCGTCACATTGGAGCAGGATTTTTCACTGAGTGGGGCAGTATGCAATACTATGCTGATGTGGGATTCATGGGCGACGCTTACTTTTCAAGTGAATTAAAAGATGGTAAACGTTCGAACGTTGTTTCCGGGAATTTCGGCGCCACCGGTACTTTCGATCTTGTTTACGATCGTGGCTATACTATTTGTACTGCACCTTAATTTTTAGCGTTTATTTCTTAATCCTTTAGGTGCGGAAGGTGATTATGGTGCCTGAGAGGAAAATATAAAAAATAATAAAGCTCCAACGCAAGTTGGGGCGCTGAGTTTAATGACTAAAAGCCAAAACAACGCCCGACCGAAACAATTTTAAAGTTTGCGCTTTTGTTATTAACTAGCTGTTATTAACAAGTTGCCAATAATAGCTATTATCAAATAACAAAAGCGCTTTTATTAAAAAGTCAAATTCAATGTAATAAATAACTAGCCTATAAGTGTTTGATTTTATTTAGAAACGCAAATAAAAGTTCAATAAAATCAATAGCCTACCTGAACAATTTTAGAGCAAAAACACGCTTATAGCACCACAATGCTAATATGCTTGCCTTATCACAGCATCAAAATATACCGATAACCAAGTAAAGCTAGCACGCCAAACTTGGCTGTTGGGTGTGTTTGTGTTTTAGATGTTATCAGCAATATTAATCATTCCGCAAAAGCCAAAAACTTATAAAACTAACACTTTATTTTAATTAGAAAATTCACCCATCTATAAAGGCGAATCGTTTTTATCTTTACATTTTCTACAAAAAACGCGCCAAAAAAACTAGCTAACTATTTTTTAAACGGATATAATTTCGTCATTTTATAGAGGTAAGCTTATAAAACAAGCAAATAATCATAATAAAACGAAATAAAATATAAATTTACTTGATGGATGGAATGTAATGCAGTATCGTTTTAGGCACAAGCACTGGCAAACCTATGTTTTAAATTTATTAAATAATCTTATTCGACGAGTTTTTGCACGAAACTCATTTATATTTTCGAAATTATCCATAAAATTATTTTCAAAAATTCCATTGGCATTAGCGCTATTGTTGTTATTGCCGTACTCTTTAGAATCGCAGTCCTTATCGGCCACGACTTCTGATCGCATTCACGGTACCGCACCTTATTTAACCTTTGATGGTGGGCAAACTAAGGCAACAACGACTGATACATTATTAGCTATTGAGTTGCCGGATGGGAGTACCATTACGCCATCGACTAATACATCGAGTTCGACAAATCCGATAAGGTTAATCAATGGAAGTACCTTTAATGATATACATATGGTGGTGCCGTCGGGGGCAAATACAGTGAATTTAAATGACTTAGTTACTCGAGGTAATTGGGGTGATGATGATGGGGATGGTCAGGGTACTAATGGTGTAACGGCGACGGGGAGTATATCGGTAGATATTACTGATAAGAATGATCGCACTGTAAGTCGTAGTGAAACCTTAAATAATTGTAATGCCCCTTATAAAATAAAATTAAGTAGTACAGGTGGAAGTCTAGTTACCCAGTATGGCGTGCCGAATAGTAGTACTTTTAGTGGTAGTTCGGTGGTGTATTATATCAATCCGAATAACGATGTTAGTGTTTGTTACGCAAGGCCGAATCTTAATTGGGGCGAAAACCAATTTGCCGGCCCATCCAACATATGGAATCCTGATAAGGGTTTTTTAGTTCAGTCAACAAATTCTATCTCTTACGGTCTTAATTTTCCGACAACGGGTGCAGATGGATTGTATTTTGATCTAGATATAGGTGGAATCGATGCGAGTCAGTTGACGTGGTCTCCAGTCTCGCATGAAGGGATAACAGCTACAGTTAATTGGACGCAAAATGTAACACGGGTAACGTTAAGCGGTCCTAGGCCAGATAGCACTCAAATTCAGTCAGATAATCCTCGTCCACTAACAGTGCCATCTTTGCCGCAGACTTTTGAGCTAGAGGGTAGGGATAGTAGCGGTAATGTGGTGGTTAAATATGGATTTGTGTTGAAACAGTGGTTCGTCAATCGGGGTAATGTACATGATACTCAGTTTCACCACTTATCTTGGTGTGATCTTTTGGGTTATCAAATGCCACAGGTCAAGGAGTTAACTAACGCGAAGTGTGGTGTAAATCCTTATTTCCCATGTATAAATGGCATAGATGGCGCCATACCGTCGTCATATACTGAATATTACCAGCGTCGAATAGATGCAGGTTTTTTCACTGAGTGGGGCGACATGCTCCATTACCCTGATGCTGGGTTTTCTGGCTTCTACTACTGGTCGAGAGATTCCTCGTTCTTTGTCAACGAGGCCTTCGGCGATGTCACTGGTCTTAGTATTTCTGCCAGAACTTATGCTGTTTGCTCTACACCTCCAATTTTAGTACATAGTCCTTAATCCTTGGGGTGCGGGGCGGTTATGGTACAAATAGAGGTAAATACTGCAAAGAATAGCGTCCTCACGTAGTTGGGGCGTTTCCCTTAGGGTTGCGCCGTTGTGGCAAAGCCACCGCATCTAACCCATTCTATTTACCAATAAAAAAAGCATTATTTTTCACAAAACTATCATAAAACTTGTTGATTTTATTTAGTTTTTAGTTTAAAAATAATATCAAAAAAACAAATAATTATTTATCTTCTTTCTGATTAAATGAATTAAGTACCTCTAGCGTGTTGATATTGCTAAAACAAGCTGCTTTATCACTAAAATCAACCGATTTAGCACTGATTTGTTCTAAAAACAGCATCAGCTTGCGTTCGCCTTGCTCTAAATAGATTTTTAGTTGTTGAGTAACGGTTTTATGAATAAGTAGGATGGTTGGATGGTGGTATTGTCCATCATGTGGATAAATAGCGCTGTTATTTGCCGTATAAAAAGCTAAACGGTCAATTAAATCAGCTGGCAAAAAAGGCGTGTCACAACTGACAAATAAGTTCCAATCGGTTTTGCTGCGTAATAAACCGCTGTAAATCCCCGATAATGGTCCACAAAATCCTGCTAGGTCATCACTAAATATAGGATAACCAGCTTTTTGGTATTGTTCAGTGTGACGATTGCAATTAATCATGATTGCATCAACATGAGGTTTGATGCAATCAATGACATGTTGATAAAGTGGTTTTTGATGTAATAATAACAGTCCTTTGTCGTTGCCATTCATGCGGGTACTTTTACCTCCAGCTAGAATGATTGCAGTAATAGAGGGTTTTTCCATAAATTATTTCTCTTTTACGTTGCGAAAAAACAAAATAACATTACTATATAGTAAAGTTATTGCAAGTCGTAGCGTATCATTTTTAATGATTGCTTAATTATCATTATCTTCGAAAGGTTTGAAGATTTACTAAAGGTAACAATTATGAAATGTCATCGTATTGATGAAGTAATGGAATTATTGCAACCCGCATGGGAAGGCGATTCTGATCTTAATTTATTACAATTTTTAGCTAAATTAGGTCAAGAGGCTGGTTTTGAAGGTGAATTAAAAGATTTGAGTGATGAAGTCTTAATTTATCATTTAAAAATGCGGGGTTCGGATAAGAATGATGTTATTCCAGGTCTAAAAAAAGATTATGAAGAAGATTTTAAAACCGCATTGTTAAAAGCTCGTGGGATTATAAAAGAATAAGGAGAATCATTAAAATGAAAAAAACACTTATCGCAATTAGTATTTTGCTTTTTTCTGTAAACTGTTTTGCAAATGAAAGCCCAACTATTACTAAAGCCGACACGTCAGCGAATGCATTTGAGCCGATTGAATTAGGTAAACAATATGCTGCGCTACCAACTAATCCATCGCCAGATAAAGAAGTTATTGAGTTCTTTTCGTTTAATTGCCCAAGCTGTTTTAGATTTGAAATTCAAAATCAAGGTCCTCAAACTATTAGCAAGGCTTTACCAGAAGGTGTTAAATTCAAACGCTACCATTTAGAAGATTTTGGACCATTAGCTAAAGATCTTGCGCAAGCATGGGCTGTGGCTAATGTACTAGGTATAGAAGATAAAGCTTCAGATGCACTTTATAATGCGGTTCAAAAAGATAAAACAATAAAAACAGCAGATGACATTAAAGCTGTTTTTGAAAAATTAGGTGTTAGTAATGAAGTGTATGATAAAACAAAAGATAGCTTTTTGGTTAAATCATTTATGGCACAACAAGCAGATGCGATTAAAGAGATGAAACCAGATTCAATCCCTACTGTTATTGTTAATCGTAAGTTTTTTATCATAGCAAATCAACTTAATGTAACTAGTGATGATGCATTTATTAATGATTATGCAAGAGTTACTGCATTTGTAGCAGGGTTAGATCCTAATGCAAAAATAGAAGAAAAAGCGCATTCTGATAAAAAATAAATGGTTAACAAGTTTAGAAACAACATAAGTTAATCCCTTATTTTTGACGTTTTAAATCCCATTGTATCATTTTGTGCAATGGGATTTTTTATTATATCAATTGTTACTCTCGCTCTAAAGCATAAATTGGATCGAGTTTAGCAGCCCGTCTAGCAGGGAAATAACCAAAAATAATACCAATTATACTTGAGAAACTAAATGCCGCTATAATAGCTATTGCCGAGAAATTCATTGCAAATGATGTAACAACTGAATTAAAAATAAAGCCAATGGCAAACGAGAGTACAATACCTATTGTTCCGCCAATTAAACATACTAATACAGCTTCAATTAAAAATTGCTGTAATATGTCGCTTGACCGAGCACCAACGGCCATTCGTACGCCAATTTCTCGAGTTCTTTCTGTGACTGATACTAACATGATATTCATCACACCAATACCGCCAACAACGAGTGAAATCAGCGCAATAGCCGAAACCAATAACGTCATTACCCAAGCGGATGAGTTGATTGTTTCTCGTATATTATCGGAATTAAAGATGAAAAAATCTTTTGTACCATGCCGTTGTAACATAATTCGATTAATAGCTTGTTCAGCAACAGATAAATTAACATTATCTTTAACACGTACTGTAATGCTTTTTAACGAAGTTTGACCTACCATGCGGTTAATCACGGTAGTATAAGGTAACCAAACATTCAGGCTTTCATTGCTACCAAATCCTTGCTGTTGTTTAGTTGCAACACCAATTATTCTTACTGGTAACTGTCCAACCATTAAAATTTTTCCAATTGGGTTTTGATTTGCAAATAACCGTTTAACAGTATTGTCATCAATCACTGCATCTTGTGCCGAGGCAATAATACTTGCTTCATCAAAAGATTTTCCTTGAGAAATAGTGTAACCACGAACCGCAAAAAATTGCTCTCCTACACCATTTACTGTTCCAGTTACTGCTAAATTATTAATTCGGAAATAAACACTGGTTGCAAGGTTAGGGGTCGTACTGTGGACAAAGTTTTGTTGCGCCAAAAAATCTGCGTCTGATGAGCGTAATGTAGTAATTTTATCCGCATTACGATCACCAAAGCCCGATCCTGCATAGATTTCTAACGTGCTAGTTCCTAATGAGTTAATGTTAGATAAAATTTTCTGCTTTGTGCCTTGTCCTAATGCAACAACAGAGACTACCGAGGCAATGCCAATAATTATGCCTAACATGGTTAAAAATGTCCGTAATCGCTGCGAAAGCATTGATAGCATGGCCATTTTAAAAGCATCTCGAAAACGGTAATATTTTGCCAGTAGATTATCTTGGGTTCTGGTTGCTTCGATTTGCTTAACTTGCCGATTATCATTTTGATCAAATTGATAATTAGGGTTAATAGAATCAGAAATAATATTACCGTCACTAATTTCAACAATCCTTTGGGCACTTTGGGCAATATTTGAATCGTGGGTAACAATAATAACAGTGTGACCTTGTTGATGTAACTCTTGTAAGATAGCCATCACTTCTAAACCACTTTTACGGTCAAGTGCTCCCGTTGGTTCATCAGCTAAAATGATTTGTCCACCGTTAATTAAGGCTCTGGCAATACTGACCCGCTGTTGTTGACCTCCAGATAACTGGTTAGGTTTATTGTGGATTTTTTCGGCAAGCCCTAAACGTGTTAAAATTTCGTTCGCTCTTTTTTGACGTTGTTCATTGGTAACGCCAGCATAAATAGCAGGGATTTCTACATTGCCTTGTGCGGTTAGTGCATTTAATAAATGGTAACGTTGAAAGATAAAACCAAAATGCTCTCGGCGTAACTGAGCTAACTCATCAGGTGACAATTCACTTGTTGTGCGTCCTCCAATAGAATAAGTGCCCGAGGTCGGTTTATCTAAACAGCCTAAAATATTCATCAAAGTGGATTTACCCGATCCTGATGCGCCAATTATCGCCACCATTTCACCAGCATTAATTGTTAGATTTATGCTTTTAAGAACCTGTATGGTTGAATCGCCTGCTGGAAATTCACGAACAATATTCTCAAGCTTAATAAGAGGTATATTATTGACCATATTAGAATCGAATCCTTGGGGCTCTTGCATTATTACCACCTAGTGAAGCACCATTAGTGCCACTGACCACAACCATATCACCCTCTTTAATCCCCGATTTTATCTCAACATTGACATTATTATCGATACCCAAAGTAACTTCATGTTCTTCGAACTCATTATGTTTATCTAACAGGTAAATAATGGCTTTATTATTGCCCAATTTTTTTTGAATTGCTTGAGATGGAATGGTTAGTACATCTTTTGCCTCAGACAAGACAATATAAACTTGCGCTGTCATTGAAATTCTTAACACATGGTCGGGATTATCTACATCAAATAATCCATTATAATAAATTGCGCTTTTTGTTGTTGATGATGAGCTTGACGAGGTTGTTTCAGTATTAATTGAGTCTGGTGCAGGCTCTATAGCCCGTAATGTTAAACCATCAAAGCGTCTATTAGGTTGACCTAAAATAGTAAAATAAACAGGCATTCCTTTTTTTACATTGATCACATCGGCTTCAGAAATTTGCGCTTCAATGGTCATTTTATCAAGTTGTGCGACTTTAACAATGGTTGGTGCACTTTGAACAGAGTTAACAGTTTGTCCTTCATTGACTGGAATTGCAACAATCACTCCATCGATAGGGGAGCGAATTTTAGTATATCCCAAATTAACTTTGGCGGTATCGACTGCAATTTGTGCTTTAACGATATCAGCATCAAGTGCTGCAATATCGGCTTTGATTGCATCGAGTTCGGCTTTTGCCGCATCTAAATCCGATTGAATGCCAACGCCTTTATGAACAAGTTTGTACTGGCGATCATAGGTTAATTGATTGTTAACTAATCTCGCTTTTTTTGCCTCACGTTGTGCCTCTAAACTATTAAGTGACGCTTCAGATTGTTTTAAATCATTGCTTTGTTTAAGATCGTCAATCTCAGCAATCATATCGCCTTGTTTAACTTCATCGCCCAACTCAACATAGAGTTTTTTAATTTGTCCAGAAACCTGCGCACCAACACTAACTTGTTTAAAAGCACTAATTGTTCCATCGGCTAGTACGGTTTTTTCAATATTACCTTTGGTAACTGGTGAGGTAATATAATTAGCTGTAGGCTCTGAATGAGATATGAATAAACATACAATATAAATAATTGTAAAGAAGATAGTAGCTATAATTAAATATTTAATTTTCATTAATTTTAACAATGTTTTTCACCCTTTATTTTCTTATTATAATTTTAACATTTTACCGTAATAACAAAAATGATATTGATAATTATTATTAATAAATTGTAATAATTATGAAATTTTAAATTTTAAACTAATTTATAGAAATTATTCGTGTTGTTTATAGTAATTTGAGGAACTATTGTAATAAACATGAATAAAAAAAGTAAAATTGATCAAACCTACCTATCCACAAATAAGTGGAAAAGTAAAAAGAGTGATACGTACTCAAATGAAGATGTGGTATTGTCAATAAACATTTAGCAACTCAAAAATAAAAAACAAATTTTTAAGTGATTTATTAACTATTATAATATGGCTAAACTGCATAAAATGATTGCGAGGAAAATACTTTATGAGTTTTTATAGGATTATTTTAACTTGAAGTGTAAACAACCTAGTGTTTTTCTACATTTTGTAATTAGAAAAAAATCTGACAAAAGAACAAGAATGGTCTCTTTTATTGAATACATTGGGCTTTATTCTAAAATAAGATAAAATGATCTTAGAAAATGTTATGGGATAATTATTTATGGTTGAACAAAAAAAAGAAGGGTTTTTCTCTCGTTTAAAAAAAGGTCTTTTTAAGACTAAACAAAATATTGGTTCAGGTTTTCTTAGTTTATTTAAAGGGAAAAGGATCGATGATGCTTTATTTGAAGAATTAGAAGAGCAGTTACTTATTGCTGATGTAGGTTTTGACACAACCCAAAAAATTATTGATTCCTTAACTAAACAAGCATCGAGAAAAGAGCTAAAAGATGCTGATGCATTACATGATCTTTTAAAACAGGAAATGAAATCTATTTTAGATGGAGTAGATAAGCCCCTTGATATAGAAAGCCATAAACCATTTGTAATATTGATGGTTGGTGTTAATGGTGTTGGAAAAACAACAACAATTGGCAAATTGGCTCGTCAATTTCAACAACAAGGCAAATCGGTTATGCTTGCGGCGGGTGATACCTTTCGGGCAGCGGCTGTTGAGCAATTACAAGTCTGGGGAGAACGGAATAATATCCCTGTTATTGCTCAGCATACTAATGCAGATTCCGCTTCTGTCATTTATGATGCAATACAAGCAGCAAAAGCAAAAAAAATAGATATATTAATAGCCGATACTGCAGGGCGCTTACAAAATAAATCTCATTTAATGG
Source organism: Gilliamella sp. BG1 (assembly GCF_046635625.1). NCBI lineage: Bacteria > Pseudomonadati > Pseudomonadota > Gammaproteobacteria > Orbales > Orbaceae > Gilliamella > Gilliamella sp. BG1. Next base: position 85,130 of record NZ_JBIDFG010000011.1, read on the forward strand.
ATGAGTTAAAAAAAATAGTACGCGTAATTAAGAAACACGATGAAACAGCACCCCATGAAATTATGTTGACTATTGATGCTGGTACTGGTCAAAATGCGGTTAGTCAAACCAAACTATTTAATGAGGCTGTTGGTGTCACTGGGATGACATTAACTAAATTAGATGGTACTGCAAAAGGGGGTATTATCTTTAGTATTGCCGATCAGTTTAATATTCCTATTCGTTATATTGGTGTCGGGGAGAAAATTGAAGATTTAAGGCCTTTTGTTGCTGATGATTTTATCAATGCTTTGTTTGATGAAACAGATGGTTAGAGAGTGTCATGATTCAATTTCAGCGTGTAAGTAAAGTGTATTCTGGCGGTAAACCAGCACTACAAAATATTAGCTTCACTTTATTACCTGGTGAAATGGCTTTTTTAACTGGACACTCAGGGGCTGGTAAAAGTACGTTAATGCGATTAATTTGTGGGTTAGAAAGAGCGAATGATGGCAAAGTGTTGTTAAATGGCGTTGATGTTTCAAGTTTAAGACGCCAAGAGATGCCATTTCTACGTCGCACAATTGGTATGATTTTTCAAGATCACCAATTACTGATGGATCACACTGTTTATGATAATGTAGCTATTCCATTAATTATTTTAGGTAAACCAGCTGAAGAAATTAAAAGAAGAGTTTCCGCTTCACTGGATAAAGTTGGATTACTTAATAAGATGGAATTTTATCCAATACAGTTATCTGGTGGTGAACAGCAGCGAGTAGGTATCGCTCGCGCTATTGTTAATCGTCCTAGTGTTTTGCTTGCTGATGAACCCACAGGTAATTTAGATGATAAACTATCAAAAGATATCTTAAAGCTTTTTGAAGAATTTAATCAAGCTGGTGTAACGATTTTGATGGCAACGCATAATATGGGACTGATACGACGCAAGCACCATCGAATATTGCATTTAAATCAGGGACGTTTAGAGATTAAAAATTAATGAGCTTAACTAATATCAAACCTAGTAAATCGAAGAAGAATGAAAATAGCTTTTTCTCCCGCTGGATAAGACAAATCGGTTATGCTTGGCGTAACACGTTTAATGACTTTTCTCAGCATATTATTGCTTCATTACTGACCATTTTTGTTATTGCTATTTCAATTACTTTACCAACTATCAGCTATTTACTTTGGAAAAACGCTAGTCAAACTGCACAGCAATGGAATCCAACTCCCAGTTTGACAGTTTATATCAATAAAGAATTAACATCAGAACAAACAACAGAATTGATTGCTAAAATTAAATCTTATTATGAAGTTGATCAGGTTGAATATCTTTCCAAAGATGAAACAAAAGAAGAATTCGAAACGTGGTCTGGGTTTAGTGATGCACTCGATTTGCTAGATGAAAATCCATTACCTGCAGTAGCAATTGTTATTCCTAAAGATGAGTCAAAAAAGACAGCTGTGTTACATCGATTACAAAAAGAATTGCTTACCATTGATGGTATTGATGATATAAAATTAGATGATAGCTGGTTTACTCGTTTAACAGCACTAACTGATATGGTTAAATCTATCGTATGGATTATTTCTATATTTATGATTATAGCTGTATCTCTTGTGATTGGTAATAGCATCCGTTTAAATATATTCTCTAGAAAACAGACGATTATGGTTATGCAATTAATTGGGGCAACAGAAGGATTTATTTTGCGTCCTTTTCTTTATAGTGGAATGTTTATTAGTTTTATTAGCGCTATTATAGCGTTAGTGTTATCGGAAATATTTATTTATCAAATAGAGTTAATTATGTTGAATGTTTCTGATACATTTGGAACAATAATCCATATTGAAGGGCTATTATGGGATGAGAGTTTATTGATTGTCCTTATAACAGCTAGTATTGGGTGGCTTTCATCGTTGATTGCGACTAAGAAATACTTAAAAATAGCACAAATTGTCTAGTTATTTTGCTATAAATTGCCAAGATATATATCAATTTAATAAAAGGCTAATATTAAGTAAAACATTTTAAGTATTTTAGCTAAAATAGTGAACTAATTTATAATTCATTGGTCTAATATTGTAATAAACGCTAGTTTAACGTTTTTATTGTTACATATTTAATGTAACGAAATTTATTATTTAAGGGGGAATTAAATGAGTACTGATTTAAAAATGCAAGTAGGTGCTTTAATCCCACAAGGAAATATAGAATCATACCTTCGCATGATTAACACCTATCCAATGTTAACTGCAGAAGAAGAAAAATCATTAGGTGAAAAACTCTATTATCACGATGATGTAGATGCTGCTCGCCAGTTAATTTTATCTCATTTACGATTTGTAGCGCATATTGCCCGTGGTTATTCGGGTTATGGTTTACCACAAGCTGACTTAATTCAAGAAGGTAATATTGGCTTGATGAAAGCAGTACGTCGTTTCAATCCTGAAATGGGTGTTCGTTTGGTCTCATTTGCTGTGCATTGGATAAAAGCTGAAATCCATGAATATGTATTAAAAAATTGGCGTATTGTTAAAGTTGCAACAACGAAGGCACAAAGAAAGCTATTCTTTAATCTAAGAAAGACTAAACAACGTTTAGGTTGGTTCAGTAATGCAGAAGTGGATATGGTAGCAGATGAATTAGGTGTAAGTCGTAAAGATGTACTTGAAATGGAATCACGTATGTCGGCACAAGATATGTCATTTGATATAGATAATGATGACGATGATAATTCAATTATTGCACCGGCACTTTACTTAGAAGATAGCAATTCTGATTTCTCAAAATCAATTGAAAATGATAATTGGGAAAATGATGCGACAGATAGGCTACATGATGCATTATTAAAATTAGATGAACGTAGCCAAGATATTATTAAAGCACGTTGGTTAGATTCTGATGAAAGCAAATCAACTTTACAGGTCTTAGCCGATAAATATAGTGTTTCAGCAGAGCGTATCCGCCAGCTTGAAAAAAATGCAATGAAAAAGTTAAGAGTTGCTATTGAAGCATAATTTTTTCATTTATAATTTTTTAATTAGTGTTAACTTCCTAAACCTTACTTTTAAAAAAAGTAAGGTTTTTTTTATAACTTAAACTTATGAAATAAAAGGATATAAAATAAGCACAGATATGATTAAGTTATATTTTCGATTGAGTCAATCTGTAAATATAGTAGTGATTTAATTTTTAAACAGAAAAGAGGCCTAAAAAAACAATCAAACCGATATAATTATTATTCATAAATGCGTTAAAACATTTATTTCTTTCTCGATCTTTTATCAACCATTGTTGGTAAATAAATAATGCTGTAACTAGTAATAAAGCAATATAAACTATCAACGATAGTTGGTTGATTAAACTAATCAATAATAAACCAATAATAGAAGCTATCTGTAATAATCCAATGATTAATTTATCATAACATCCAAATAAGATGGCAGTGGATTTTATACCTATTTTTACATCATCGTTGCGATCAACCATCGCATATTCGGTGTCATAGGAAATTGTCCAACAAATATTAACAAAGAAAAGCAACCAACAGGTTAATGGGAACTGCTCAATAGTTGCTGCATATACCATCGGAATGCTCCAACTAAATGCGATACCTAAGATGATCTGAGGTAAATGGGTATAACGCTTCATAAAAGGATAAATCAGCGCAGTTAACAACGCAAAACAACCTATCAACCATGATAGTTTATTTAAAGTTAGCAATAAGCAAAGAGCAATAAATAATAATACAAATAACGTCCATAATGCGTTCTTTTCCGTCAATGCTCCACGAGCCAGTGGGCGATTTTTAGTCCGTTCAACATGTGCATCAAAATGACGATCAGCATAATCATTCACTACGCAACCTGCCGAGCGCATTACAAATACGCCAAGTATAAAAATAATTGTTATGTAAATAGAGGGGTGTCCCGTAAGCCAAATTGCCCAAAGGGTAGGCCAGAGTAAAAGCAATGAGCCAATAGGTCTATCTAATCGCATTAGTTGTAAATAGGCTAGCATTAATTATTTACCTTGAAAAAAGCATAGCATGGATTATACCGATTAAGATAAAAGCTGCAATGTTACAGTATGACAAGTTACAATTCAGCATTAAGTAAAATAATCATTTACCTGAAATAACTATTTTTTCAAAAAATAGAAAATACAATTAAAGCATCTGCAAATATTGATCAGCAATCATAGCTAATGCCCGATAAAATGGACTTATCTCATTTTGCTTTAGTCTTTTTAAATAGGTTGAAGACCAGATCAATAAATGTTCATTGATTAACTGTTTTGCTGCTGTATAGTTATTATTTTCAAGCAACATGGCATACGCCATTAGCATTAATCCAAATTGATCTTCGGGTTCGTTCATTCCTGTATTGAGTGTCAAACCATGTTGCTGCAGAAATTGGCGGTAGCATTCTTGTGATTCGCCTAGTAATAAATGTTCTTTATCAAGGTAAAATGATCCCCATGGTGGTGCAGGCATTGTTCCTTGACCTTCAAATAGTAACGAAAACTGATAATTAAGTTCTGAGTCATCAATGTGATTTGCTAATATATTGCACTGTTCAGAAATAATACAAGGGTTTAACCATTTGACTAAATCATCAATATGCAATAATGCCTGTATTAATGGTGTAGTAACTTTATTATTTGGTGGATAATAAAAAAAAGTACTAAGTAGTTTTGCTAATGTGATTCTGGTTATGTTATCCAAATAAATATCCTTGAAGGTTTGGTTTTTGCGCCTAAAAACAATAAAGAGACAAGAGCTGCTGAACTTTTGTATTAATGATAACCCTCCTTTATGTTTTTAGCCATATCAAACAATGGTTAATAACCATATTGTAGAAATTAATCGCATTATTTGCAGTAATTTGAGAAACGGTGGTAATGAATATACATAAAAAAACTAATTTCTTCTCAATTGGTAAGAGATATGGCAATTATATCATTAAGAAAAAATAACTTTCACTAATTTGTTAGACGCTTTATGGTCAGTTGTCTAACTGCCTTATAAATTTTTATACTTAAACGTAGTGTTACCTGAAACTTTTTTATATTAATATAATTTTTCAGCATATTAAACATAAATTAAGCTGTCATTATTTTATTTTTTGACATATGTCAAAGTTTATAAATTCATATCTGTTTATCCCTTTATTTCCATTTGATTAAAGATTATCATTACAGCTAGTAAGGATGTTAATCGCTTCCAATATAATAAATTAAAACGTAATGTCAGCTTTTTAAGGAGTCCATATGCTATTTAACCGTAGGCAGTTCTTTAAGATCTGTGCTGGTGGTATGGCTGGAACAACGGTAGCTACGCTTGGTTTTTCTCCAAATGTAGCGCTTGCTCAAACTCGCCAATATAAATTATTGAAATCAAAAGAAACTCGAAACAATTGTACTTACTGCTCTGTTGGCTGTGGTATGTTGCTATATAGCCGTGGCGATGGGGCTAAAAATGCCGAATCGTCTATTTTCCATGTAGAAGGAGATCCCGATCATCCTGTTAGTCGTGGTTCTCTTTGTCCTAAAGGTGCAGGTGTTCTGGATTATATAAAAAGCGAACAACGAGTTAAATATCCTGAATACCGTGCCCCTGGTTCAGATAAATGGCAACAAATAAGTTGGGATGAAGCCATTGATCGTATTGCTCGTTTAATGAAAGCTGATCGAGATAGAAATTTTGTTGAAAAAAATGCGGAAGGCACAACAGTCAATCGCTGGACAACAACAGGCTGGCTTGTTACCTCAGCGGCTAGTAATGAAACGGGTTGGTTAGCGTTCAAAGTTGCACGCGCATTAGGTATGTTAAGCCTTGAAACTCAAGCTAGAGTTTGTCATGGTCCTTCTGTATCTAGCTTAGCGGCTACTTTTGGTCGCGGCGCCATGACTAACAACTGGAATGATATCAAGAATGCTAATGTTGTTATCGTAATGGGGGGAAATGCAGCTGAAGCTCATCCGGTTGGTTTTAAATGGGCTATAGAAGCAAAAATTAATAATGGCGCTGAACTGATTGCCATTGACCCTCGTTTTCATCGAACAGCCTCAGTGGCTGATTTGTATGTACCTATTCGCTCAGGTTCTGATATTGCTTTTCTACTTGGTATTATCAATTATCTTATTACCAATAACGAAGTTAATTTTAACTACTTAGTTACTCATAGTAATGCAAGCCTAATTGTTCGTGATGATTTTAATTTTGATGAAGCTACAGGGCTATTTAGTGGCTATGAAGCTGATACCAAACAGTATGATCAGGCAAGTTGGGCATATCAAAAGGATGACAACGGTTATGCTCTTCGGGATAAAACACTAAGTCATCCCCGTTGTGTATGGAATCTATTAAAACAGCATGTCAAACGTTATACACCCGAAATGGTAAATAAAATAACGGGAAGTCCTATCGAAGGTTTTTTGCATGTTTGCCGCTCACTTGCTAGCACTAAAACTAACAATAGAGCAGCCACATTTTTATATGCATTAGGTTGGACTCAGCATACTTATGGATCACAAATTATCCGTACTGCTGCCATGATTCAGCTTATTTTAGGCAATATTGGCGTAATGGGCGGAGGTATTAACGCACTACGTGGACATTCAAATATTCAAGGCTTAACTGATGTTGGTTTATTATCAAATCGTCTGCCTGCTTATCTTGATTTACCAAAAGATTCTCAAGTTTCACTTACTCAGTACCTAGATGAAAAAACACCAAAACCACTTGGTCCAAGCGAAGTGAATTTTTGGGGGAATTATCCAAAATTCTTTGTCAGCTTTATGAAATCAATGTACGGTGATAAATCGACTAAAGATAACGATTGGGGATTTGATTGGTTACCTAAATGGGATAAAACCTACGATGTTTTAAGATTTAGCAAAATGATGCGTGATGGTCAAGCCAATGGCTTTATTTGTCAGGGCTTTAACCCACTTGCTGCACTTCCCGATAAAAATAGTATTCGCGAAGGTTTATCTAACTTAAAATTCTTGGTGAGCATTGATCCAATGCCAACAGAAACAGCTGAGTTTTGGAAAAACCATGGCGAATCTAATGATGTAGATTCTAGCAAAATTCAAACCGAAGTATTTAGATTGCCATCAAACTGTTTTGCAGAAGAAAACGGTACAATAGTTAACTCATCTCGCTGGCTACAATGGCACTGGGCAGCCGCAAGACCGCCTTACGAAGCTTTATATGATCCTGAAATTATTGCGCGTATCTTTTTGAGAATAAAAGAGCTGTATGCTGAAGAAGGTGGTGCTTATTACGAGCCAATTGAAAACTTAGTTTGGGATTATAAGGAGCCAGAAGGCCCAGCGGCTGAGGAATTAGCCAAAGATTATAATGGACGAGCACTTGCTGATATAACCGACGAAAATGGCAATGTTATTCTTAAAAAAGGTCAATTACTAAGTGGTTTTTCACAATTAAAAGCAGATGGTACAACCTCATCGGGTATTTGGATATTCTGTGGTTGTTGGACAGAACAAGGTAACCAAATGGCAAGGCGTGATCCAAGCGATCCATCTGGTAAAGGCGTTCATGCTGGTTGGGCGTGGTCGTGGCCGATGAATCGACGAGTACTTTATAACCGTGCTTCAACGGATGAAAATGGTAAACCATGGGATCCTAAACGAGTTTTAGTAAAATGGAATGGCTCAAGTTGGGTAGGCAATGATGTACCTGATTTTACAGCAACATTACCACCAAGTAGTGGGGCTGGTGCTTTTATCATGAATAATGATGGTTTAGGTGGGTTATTTTGTTTAAATCGGTTAGTCGATGGGCCATTCCCAGAGCACTATGAACCGTTTGAAACACCTATTAGTAATAATCCATTGCATCCAAATCAAGTCAGCAGCCCAGTAGCCCGCGCATTTAAAGAAGATTTGGTTCGCTTAGGGAATGCTAGCGAATTTCCTTATGTTGGTACCACTTATAGTATCACTGAACATTTCCATTTTTGGACGCAACACGCAAGGCTAGCTTCAATTACTCAACCCGAGCAATTTGTTGAGTTAAGTGAAAATCTTGCCCTCAAAAAAGGAATCAAATTAGGTGATACGGTTAAAATCACTTCACATCGAGGTTATATTAAAGCTAAAGCAGTTGTGACTAAACGTCTTCCAACTTTAATTGTTGATGGTAAAGAGATCGAAACCATTGGAATCCCAATAGTATGGGGATTCACGGGTCAGACAAAGAAAGGTTTTTTGGTTAATGAATTAACGCCACATTTAGGTGATGCAAATTCACAAACACCAGAATATAAATCATTCTTAGTCAATATCGAAAAAGTTACTACAGCGGCATAAGATGGGAGGATAAATTATGTCATTACAAACTCAAGATATTATACGCCGCTCAGCAACCAATTCTTTAACTCCAGCGCCACGAGCTAGGGACTATCAACAAGAAGTTGCAAAACTTATTGATGTAACCACCTGTATAGGTTGTAAAGCATGTCAGGTTGCTTGTAGCGAATGGAATGACCTTCGAGCTGAAGTTGGCAATACTGTTGGTGTTTATGATAATCCTGCCGATTTAGAGCCAAAAGCATGGACTGTAATGCGGTATTCAGAAGTCGAGATAAATGGAAAATTTGAATGGTTAATTCGTAAAGATGGCTGTATGCACTGTTCTGATCCTGGTTGTTTGAAAGCATGCCCATCAGAAGGTGCTATCATTCAATATGCTAATGGTATTGTTGATTTTCAATCGGAACACTGTATTGGTTGTGGCTACTGTGTAGCAGGTTGTCCGTTCAATATTCCACGAATTAGTAAAGAAGATAATCACTCCTATAAATGTACATTATGTGTCGATCGCGTTGCTGTGGGTCAAGAACCCGCCTGCGTTAAAACTTGTCCTACTGGCGCTATACACTTTGGTACTAAACAAGATATGATTCGCCATGCTGAACACAGAATTGTAGATTTGAAAAAACGTGGTTTTGAACATGCTGGTCTTTATGACCCGCAAGGAGTTGGGGGAACACATGTTATGTATGTTCTTCATCATGCAGATCAGCCAGAATTGTATCACGGCTTACCAAAAAACCCTAAAATTAGTGAAATTGTCAGATTTTGGAAGGGTATTTGGAAACCGTTATCTGCAGCTGCATTTGTGGCAACTTTTAGTGGTTTGCTGTTCCATTACATGGGCGTTGGTGCAATTGAAGTTGATGAAGATGACATTGAAGAAGAAAAAGAAGCAGATAAACAAGCTCGAAAGCGTTTAGGCTTGCCTGTTTTAGAACAGAAAATTGACTCTAATTTATCACAACAGGAGAATCATCATGGATAAGAAAAGCATGATATTAAGAACACCACTTATTGTTCGCTTCTGTCATTGGTGTATGGTCTGTCTGTTTATTCTGACTGCACTATCTGGCTTATCTTTATTTTTTCCATCTATAAAACTGTTTGGATTATTTCTTGGTACGCCACAATTAGTAAGAGCATTGCATCCATTTTTAGGGTGCATTGTTTTTGTTTTACTCATGTTTATGTTTATAAAACTTGCTCACCATAATATTCCAAATAAAAATGATCTTTTATGGATTAAAAACTTTAAACATGTCATTTTGGGCAAAGAAAGAGGCATTCCAATAGGCAAATATAATGTAGGACAAAAGTTTTTATTTTGGTGCATTATGGGGTTAATTTTAGTTTTATTTGTTACAGGTCTCATCATGTGGCGTCGTTATTTTGCAGATAATTTTTCTGTTCCAGTTGTCCGTATTGCGATATTTCTTCATTCTCTTGCTGCAATTGGCTTAATTCTGCTTGCAATTGGTCATGCTTATATGGCAATTTGGGTTAAAGGTTCCATTAAAGGGATGATAACAGGCTATGTTTCGCGTGCTTGGGCACAAAAAAATCATTCAACTTGGTATGAAGAAGAAATGGAAAAGATCTATCAAAATGAACTAAGGTTAAAGACCAAATCTGAAGAAGAATCTACAGATATTAAACATAAACCAGCATAGTAATTTTCCTGCATCTATAATGGTATTTTCCGCTGATAGTAACTATCAGCGGTGTCATTTTAATAGTAAAAAAATAAAAAGCAGTGATGAATAAAATCACAATCAATGAGCATTTATAATGAGTATAAAAATTATCCCCCAAGAACAACTTGAACAACAAGCTACAAACTCAGTTATTAGACAAATCCCGTTACTATTTTATCCATCACCTAAAACACTTTATGCTCATCGAGCAGAACGTTTAAAAACTCTTGCAAACAATAATCCAATTAGTGATTATTTGAATTTTTGTGCAATTATAGCTGAACAACAAGCCAATTTAATTAAACATCAGCCTATAGATATTGATGTAACGTGTTTATTAAATAGCGAATATCCTCCACTTAGTTTAGATAATTTACCTCTTAAAGATACTTGGCAAGATTACTTTACTCCATTACTCGACTCATTTTCTGATACCACGCAGCAAATCGCTATAGTCATTGAACAGCTTAAAAAAAATAGCACTTTAGAATTACAAAATAAAGCATTACATTTGCTTAAAGGAGAATTTGATAAAGTTGATGGTAATGAAGCAATATTTATTTGGTCATCATTATCTGTTTATTATTGCCAACTGGCGAGTCAAATTAAAAGTAAAGCTATCGCAGAAAATACAGATAAACTCTGGTTATGTCCAGTTTGTAATAGTATGCCTACTGCTAGTATTATTCAATTAGGCGGTAACAACGGATTACGCTATTTACATTGTAGTTTATGTGAAAGTGAATGGTATGTACCTAGAATTAAATGTACCTGCTGCGATAATATGAAAGACATACAATACCTCTCATTAGAAAAAGAACTCGCTGCAATTAAAACCGAGTGTTGTGATGCTTGCCATAGCTATTTAAAAATATTTGATCAAGATAAAGATCCTCATATTGAAGTCATCGCGGATGATATTGCTTCGCTGATATTAGATATCAAAACCGAAGAAGAAGGGTTTGCTAAAAGTGGGGTAAATCCTTTTATATTTGCTCAATAAAAAAACAAAGATACTGATAATATAGTTTTATAGGCATTATATCGAATATGAAATAATTCATTCAAAGCGCATTAATTATTTAACTATTTTACAATAACGATTATTTTGTAACATGATCATCAATTAAATAAAATACAACTTCACATTTTTGATTAATAAAGCTAGAATTAAACTATTGTACTAGTTTGCGAGTTTAATTCATGAAACGTTTTATTTTATTGGTAACAATATTATTGCTTACACCTTTTTTAAGTTTTGCAGATACAATTAAAAATGTGGCCATTACGGCAATTGTTGAGCATCCTTCATTAGATCAAATCCGTGATGGTGTTAAAGATGAATTGGCAGACAGCGGCTATACGTTAAACAAAAATTTAACTGTCCAATACAAAAGTGCACAAGGAAGTAGCGCTACTGCAGCTCAGATTGCAAGGCAATTTGTAGCAGCAAAACCTGATGTTATTGTGGCAATTGCGACACCAAGTGCACAAGCAACAGCTGCAGCGACTAAACAAATTCCTATTGTATTTGCTGGAATTACCGATCCTATTGCCGCTAAATTAATTAAAGATTGGCAACCTGCGGGCACAAATATTACTGGTGTATCTGATTATCAAGAAATAGGTCCACAAATCGAATTTATGAAAAAAATTGTACCTAATGTTAAATCAGTAGGATATATTTATAGTCCAAGTGAAATTAATTCAACCGTGGTATTAAAAAATCTACAAACTCTTTTATCTCAACAAAATATTAATTTTATTGCGGTACCTGCTCAACGAACTGCTGATATTTCAACTGCTGCCAATACATTAAAAGGTAAAGTAGACTTAATTTACACGACAACCGATAACAATGTTGTTTCAGCCTATGAGTCATTAGTTAAATTTGCAAATGAAAATAAAATTCCTCTTTTAGCATCGTTCCCTGATGCGATTGAACGAGGAGCCGTTGCTGCATACGGCATGAGCTACTATGATGTAGGACGCCAATCAGGTAAGCTTGTTGTGCGCATATTAAAAGGTGAAAAACCAGGAAGTATAACTCCAGAAATAGGGCAAGCATTACGCCTTGTTGTTAATACTGATGCAGCTAAAAAACAAGGGGTTGCTTTGCCTCCTGAGGTAATTCAATCTGCTGACAAAGTCATAGGAAAATAATCAAGCCCTACTTCACTAAAATTAATTAACAATTTTGCTCACTTAGTAGTTAGGTGAGCAAAAAATATAACCTACAGTAATCCAATAACTGGATTAACATCAATTAATCCAGTTTACCAAGTTAACATCAAATCACCGACAAGGTGTAATAAAAAATTTACACAAATAACTGTTTTTATACTAGAAAATTATCTTTTTTTGCTTTATAGTAAATCAATATTTAGCTTGATTGTAAAAAAAACATTACAGGAGTGCTCTATGCGTAATTCTATCATTAAACTTTGTATATTACTTAGTTTATCGTTAGCAACATTTTATTCTTTCGCTGAGTCTAAAACCGAACAAAAATTTGTTGCCATTACAGCAATTGTTGAACACCCAGCATTAGATAATGTGCGTAAAGGTATTGAGGATGAGTTAAAAGATAGTGGTTATATTGCTGGAAAAAATTTAAAGTTACAATTTTTAAGCGCACAAGGTAGTAGTGCAAATGCAGCCCAAATTGCTAAACAATTTGTAGCAAATAAACCAGATGTTATTGTAGGGATTGCCACGCCAAGTTCGCAAGCATTAGTTGCTACAACAAAACTTATTCCTATTGTTTTCACTGCCGTTACCGATCCCGTAGCAGCAAAATTAACCCCGAGTTGGGATGCATCAAAGACAAATGTAACAGGTGTATCTGACGCCTTATCACTAGATTCTCAAATCGATATGATGTTAAAAATAAAACCTGAGGCTAAAAACATTGGTTATGTTTATAGCCCTAGCGAAGTTAACTCAACAATCATACTAAAACAATTACAAAATGAGCTAGAAAAACGGGGTATGAAAATTATTGCTGCTCCTGCGCAACGCACATCTGATATATCTACTGCGGCTAGAAGTTTAAAAGGTAAGGTAGATATGATTTATACTACTACCGATAATAATGTGGTTTCTGCTTATGAAGCTTTAGCAAAAGTGGCTAATGAAAGTAAAATTCCTCTTATTGCATCCAACCCTGAATCGGCAGAACGTGGTGCTATTGCCGCTTTAGGCATGAGTTATTATGATCTTGGTCGTCAAGCTGGTAAAATTGTTATCCGTATACTTAACGGCGAAAATCCTGGTGATATTCCACCACAAGTGGGTAATGTTACTCAATTAACAATTAATAAAAAAGCGGCTGAACGCCAAGGTGTTATATTATCTGAAAATGTATTAAAATCAGCTACCAAAATTGTTGAAAAATAATTTTTACTTTTTTTATAACTAAGCCGCCAACTTTGGCGGTTAACTTTTATGGATTTTTTTCATGTCTTCTGAATTCTTATTAGGCTCAATTGGAATTGGGCTTATTTATGCGTTGGTGAGTTTGGGTGTATTTATCTCGTTTCGTTTACTTGATTTCCCAGATCTTACTGCTGATGCAAGTTTTCCACTTGGTGGAGCGATATGTGGATTATGCATTTATATTGGTATCGATCCTTGGATTGCAACGTTGTTAGGTATGTTTGCTGGCTGTCTTGCTGGAGCAATGACAGGAATACTGTATGTTAAACTCAATATTCTTCAATTATTATCAAGTATTATTGTAATGATAGGACTCTATTCTATCAATTTAAGAATATTAGGTGTTGGTCCGTATATTATGGATGAAACATCAAGAATGGCAGGATCCCCTAATCTTTCTTTACTTGATGCCAAAACTATATTTTCACCATTTATTGCTGAAGATTACAGCAACCAATATATTGTACAACCTCTTATGGCTTTAGGATTTGTCATTGTGTTTTGGGCTTTACTCAATGCGTTTTTAAATACCCAAATGGGATTGGCCTTAAGAGCAACTGGCACTAACCAACGAATGGCAAAATCGCAAGGCATTCCGACTGGAAGAGTCACAATTCTTGGTATGGCTATATCAAATGGTTTAATTGCTCTCGGAGGTTCATTATTTGTACAAACACAAGGTGGGGCTGATATCACCATTGGTGTTGGTACAATTGTAATCGGTCTTGCATCAATTATTATTGGTGAAAGCTTATTCCCCGCTAAACGAATTTGGGCTGTGATGCTAGCAGTTATTGTTGGTTCTATTTTATATCGTTTATTTATTGCATTTGCACTTAGTAATGAGTTTTTACAAGAAATCGGGGTTGGAACAGAAGATTTAAATCTCATTACGGCGATACTCGTTGTGCTGGCTCTTGTTGTGCCTAAGCAATTAAAAAAACACGCAAAAATAAGAGGTAAGTAAGCATGATTAAAGTTGAACAATTACAATTAACTTTTAATCAGGGTACACCAATTGAAAATCATGTATTACGAGGACTAAACCTGAATATTAGTGAAGGTGAATTTGTTACCATAATTGGTAGTAACGGAGCAGGTAAAAGTTCTTTATTGAATGTGATTAGTGGCGATTTACTTCCTGATTCAGGAAAAATTGCTATTAATGGTAAAAATGTCACTCGCTGGCCAGCATGGAAAAGAGCTGGTATGGTTGCTCGTGTATTTCAAGACCCCATGGTTGGCACATGTGAAAACTTAACTATTGAAGAAAATCTTGCTATCGCTTATAACCGAGGATATCGTTTTACCTTATCTTCAGCTCTTAATCGCAATATCAGATCAATATTTAAAGAAAAACTTGCTACTTTAAATTTAGGTCTTGAAAATCGATTATCAGATATGATGGGATTACTCTCTGGAGGTCAAAGACAAGCTATTAGTTTGTTAATGTCAACTTTACAACCATCTAAAATATTATTGCTTGATGAACATACCGCAGCGCTTGATCCTAAAACTGCACAGTTTGTTTTAGAGCTAACCAATGAAATTGTTTCAAAAAAACAATTAACAACAATGATGGTGACTCACTCTATGAAACAAGCTTTAGAATATGGCACCCGAACAGTAATGCTTCATCAAGGACAAGTTGTGCTTGATGTATCTGGAGAACAACGAGCTAAATTAACTGTAACGGATTTATTAGATATGTTTGAAAAAACACGTGGTGAAAAAGTTACCGATGATGCATTACTTTTAGGTTAACAATAAATCAAAAAGCAATATTTCTATCAAAAATATTGCTTTTCCAAACTTATTGATGCAAATTTTATTCTGGTCATATCTTGCTATTCATAGAGCCATTATATTTACTTGTTAATACAAATTGTAATAAAGCTACTGATGTTTACGTATAAAATATTCTATAACATCAAAGAAATAATATTAAGTTAACAATCATTTAATCTTAAAACAAATTCAAAAATTCTAATTAGCTATTTTTAATAACACATTTTTAATTTTTGTCGAACTGCCATTAAAGCAAACCCTAATAAATTTTTACCTTGCCATGTCAATGGATTATCTATATTCGGAGCATCTTGAGCTAAACCAATTCCCCAAATTTTATCAGTGGGACTAGCTTCAACTAAAACTCTTTGTTGAGTGGATAATAAAAAATCAGCTAATTGTCGATTTTGAGAAAATTTTGCGAAGTTACCCTCTATAACAATAGATAAACATTGTTCATCCCATATTTTTTCAACAAATCCTCTGACTTGGCGTCCCAATGATTTAGCAAGGCCTGGATTGTTAGCTTTAAGGATCTCTTGTAATATTTCTTTATCCTCAAATAATCTTGCTTTTGCTGCCATCATATAATGTTCAGCTGTAGCATAATAAATATCATTAACAGTAAATCCGCTAGGGTACCATTGGCTAAAGCAAGATTTTGTAATTATAGACGAAGGCTCTCTTTGGTTATGTCCCCAAAAATATACATATTTAAATCTTTCTCCTGTTTTATAACGTTGGCATAACTCATCAATATCTACAATTTTTAGAAAAACATCGGGTTGATTATATTTCATAGTTAAAATAGTCCTTTAAAAATTCATAAGATATTTTTTTCGAAATCGCTTTATGGAGGAGTATTGTATTATAGATGATTTAATTAAACTTTTTCTGAAAAAAATTTACAAAAAAAGACGATTATTTTTATAACGCTCTTTTATTTTTTTTAAAAAAGATTATCTTATTAAGAATTCAAGTCAACATCTCTTTAATTACAAACAATGAAATTATATGGCCTTTCTGGTACAAAAATTAGCTGTGCATTTATATCTGCATGTATAAGTACCCCTTACAACACAACTCGTTTTATCAAAGATTTAATAGCTGGAATAACTGTTGGGATTATTGCTATACCACTAGCAATGGCATTAGCTATTGCTAGTGGTGTACCACCACAGCATGGTCTATACACAGCAATTATAGGTGGTTTTATCATTGCATTAACGGGTGGTTCAAGGTTTAGTGTTTCTGGACCTACAGCAGCATTTGTAGTTATTTTATACCCTGTATCATTACAATACGGATTATCTGGACTACTAATTGCAACATTGCTATCGGGTATATTTCTTGTATTAATGGGATTAATTCGATTAGGTAGATTAATCGAATATATTCCTTTACCCGTTGTATTAGGTTTCACATCGGGCATTGCCATAACTATAGCAACCATGCAAATTAAAGATTTTTTTGGTTTAACACTTGAGCACATGCCAGAAAGTTATATTGGTAAAGTTACGGAACTAGCTAAAACACTACCAACCATTAATATTGCTGACACTTTAGTCGGTGTAGTAACACTGATTGTGTTAATAGTATGGCCAAAACTTAGACTTAAAATATCAGGACACCTACCAGCTCTAATTGCTGGTATTGCTGTCATGTTTATTTTTAATCAATTTGGCTATCAAATTGAAACAATTGGTTCACGATTTACCTATACACTAGCTGATAATACGATAGGTCATGGCATACCCTCTGTTCTACCAGAGTTTATTTTACCTTGGCAGCACGCTGATTTTACTTGGGATTGGTCAACATTTACTGCCTTACTGCCAATTTCACTGACCATGGCAATGTTATGCGCAATTGAATCATTACTCTGTGCTGTGGTATTAGATGAAATGACACACACTAAACACCACTCAAATAGTGAACTCATTGGCCAAGGTTTAGGTAATATTATTGCACCATTTTTTGGTGGCATTTCAGCAACAGCGGCTATTGCACGTTCAGCGGCAAATGTCAAAGCAGGTGCAACCTCGCCTATTGCAGCCGTTTTGCATTCTTTAGTTGTTTTACTTGCTCTTATTTGCTTCGCACCAGCATTATCATTTATCCCACTTTCTGCTATGGCGGCATTATTACTTATCGTGGCATGGAATATGAGTGCAGTTCAACGCGTCATTTATATTATCAAATGTGCTCCTAAAGATGATATTTTGATTATGCTTATTTGCATGTCATTAACAGTACTATTTGATATGGTGATTGCAATTACACTTGGGATTATACTTGCCTCAATCCTATTTATGCGCCGTATCGCCCGCATGACTCGCTTAGTTGAACTTAATCGCAGTAACGATAAAACATTAGTGCTACGTATTAACGGGCCACTATTTTTTGCTGCCGCTGAACGTACATTTTTAGAAATTTATCAAAAGATTAATGGATATGAACACATAGTGCTACAATGGGATGCGGTACCTATTCTTGATGCTGGTGGGCTCAATGCTTTAATTCATTTTATTGATGAACTACCTGAACAAGTTGATCTATCAATTTGTGAGTTACAGTTTCAACCATTAAAAACATTAGCTCGCGCAAAAATTGTTCCAATTCCTAACAAACTAATGTTCTATTCAACGCTAGAAGAAGCACTGAAAGATAAAGATTAATTCTAAAATTAGATTTATTATATTAACTAATTTATATGCACAGTAACGGTTTGAACAGAAACTAATTACTGTGCAATAAATTGTACCTTCACTACCTTTCTTTTCATTTACTAAATCACCATTGACAAACTATAAGTGTTAAAAAGTGATTTTAATTTGAAATCCAAAATTAACTTATAAAAATAGGTAAATAACATGATATCTAACGAAAACAATGTCTACAATCTTAAAGAAAAATCAAGTTGGTTTATTTTAGTTGGTGTTATTTTAATTATATTGGGGGGCTTAGCTTTAGGTTATCAGTTCATGGCAACCGTCTTTTCTGTCTATTTTATTGGTTCATTAATTTTAATTGCAGGTATTGCCCAAGCGCTACATTCATTTCGCATTAAAGATTTTGGTCAGTCAGCATTATGGGCAGTAATGGGGATTTTATACATTTTTATTGGTCTAATGTCATTTTTCCAACCTGTTGCGGTTTCATCAGCCTTAACATTGGTGATTTCATTCTTGTTAATTATGAGCGGCTTTACACAAATATTTGCGGCTATGAATAATCGCAATTTACCTCGTTGGGGATGGGTTTTAACCTCAGGGATTATTACATTAATTTTAGGATTTATGATTATTGCAGGTTGGCCATATGACAGTCTTTGGGTATTAGGTATGTTTTTAGGTATTGACCTTATTTTCCAAGGTTGGGCATATGTAGCTATTGGTTTTGCATTAAAAAAATAGATGTTAAATAACACATTCGTTGCTCACAATCTAGCAATGACTTTCAAGAGGTTACCACTAATTGTGAGCAGCAAGTAATTACAGTAATGACTCGAACACAAATACAATTTATTTAATTTTGTTATAAATGAATTAAGCTGATTATTTATAGATTTTGTTAGTTTTTGCCTTAACTTCTTGCATTGTCTGTAAAATCCGATGATAGTTATCAAGCCTTGATGGTGCAATTTTACCGTCTTGTACTGCTTTTTGTAGTAAACAACCTGGCGTATCAAAGTGATTACAATCGCGAAAGTGACAACCGCCTAAATAATTACCAAATTCTTTAAAACCACTAATCACTTGTTCAGGCTCTAAGTGCCATAAACCGAATTCGCGGATCCCTGGTGAGTCAATAATATCTCCACCATTTGGTAAGTGGTAAAGCCGAGAGGAAGTGGTTGTATGTTGACCAAGTCCAGATATTTCTGAAATACCTCCAGTCATAACTGATTGTGATTGATGAGGTAACAGTAAATTAATAATACTTGATTTTCCCACACCAGACTGCCCAACTAAAATGGAAATCTTACCTTGCAAAACTTCTTGTAATACAGCAATGCCTTGTTGATTTTGACACGAGACATACAAAACTTGATAACCGATATGAGTATAAATCGTCAATTTTTTTTCAACTTCAGTGCGTTGATCATCATTAAGTAAATCAATTTTGTTTAAAACAATAATAGGTTTTATATCCGTGCATTCACAAGCAACTAAATAACGATCGATAATATTTAGTGATAATTCTGGCAAGACAGCCGAAATAATCACGATTTGATCAACATTTGCGGCAACGGGTTTAACGCCATCATAAAAATCAGGTCGGACAAGTTCAGAATGTCTCGGGTGAACCGCTTCAATAATACCATTGGTATTTGGCTCTAAACTTTCGCGCCATACTACTTTATCACCAGTGACTATCGACGGTAACGTGCGACGAATACTACAACGATAAATGAGACCTGCACTATCTTCAACATCAGCAGACTTACCAAAACGACTTATTACTACACCGTCACGAGGTGACGAAAAATTTGCCAGACTCTCATCTTGCTTTATTGCTAATCGTTGCTGATGTTTTGCCGCTACACGTCTTTTTTGATTATTGGATAGTTTATTTTTTGCCATAGTACTCATTTTTTACTAAAACAGATTGTCAGTTATGCTACACTACTCAGTATCAAAAAGAAAATCTCTATAGCAAATTATGAACAAACAATCTCAAATTAATAGTAACAATCTTATTTGGATAGATCTTGAAATGACTGGACTCAATCCAATAACTGATCGCATTATTGAGATCGCAACCATTGTTACCGATTCTAACTTAAATATTCTTGCTGAAGGACCTGTGATTGCAGTTCATCAATCTGATGAGCAATTAGCATTAATGGATGAGTGGAATCAAAACACCCATGGCAAATCAGGACTTATTGAGCGTGTTCGCAAAAGTACTATTAGTGAACAACAGGCCGAACAACAAACCATCGAATTTTTAAAACAATGGGTACCAGAAAACAGCTCTCCAATTTGTGGTAATACTATTGGGCAAGATCGTCGTTTTTTATTTAACTATATGCCTAATTTAGAAAGTTATTTTCATTATCGCTATTTAGATGTCAGCACAATTAAAGAATTAGCTAAACGTTGGAAACCTGAAATACTAAAAGGGATTAGCAAACAGAGTTCTCATCAAGCTCTTGATGATATTCGTGACTCAATTGCTGAACTTGTTTATTACCGTGAACACTTTTTTGATCTAACCAACTTATAATTAGTATGCAAATTTTATATACTTTTTTATTGTATTTGATTCAACCACTGGTTTGGCTAAGACTGCTTTGGCGTAGTCGTAAAGCACCAGCTTATCGAAAGCGTTGGCTTGAACGCTATGGTTTTTGCAAAAATAAAGTTAAATCTAACGGTATTTTAGTGCATGCCGTATCGGTGGGTGAAACGATAGCAGCCATCCCACTAATCAAAGCACTTAAACAACAATATCCTTGTTTACCTATCACAGTTACCACCATGACGCCAACAGGCTCAGAGCAAGTTAAATCATTACTTGGTGATAGCGTCAGCCATGTATATTTACCTTATGATTTGCCCTGCGCGATAAATCGTTTTTTAAATACGGTTAAGCCAAAATTAGTGATTATTATGGAAACTGAGCTTTGGCCTAATTTTATTGGTCAATGTTACAAACGAAATATTCCACTGATTCTTGCCAACGCTAGATTATCAGAACGATCAGCTAACCGATATCGCAAACTAGGACGCGCGATTAGCCATTTACTATCAAAAATCAGCACCGTTGCCGCACAAAATAAGCAAGACGGAGAGCGTTTTGTGTCACTTGGTTTGCCGAGTGATCATTTAGCCATAACCGGCAGTATTAAATTTGATATTGATTTAACAGCTCAACAGCAGCAAAAAATTGCAACGCTAAAACAACAGTGGCAAGTAAACCGTCCTGTTTTTATTGCTGCAAGTACACATAGTGGTGAAGATGAAATCATCTTGTCTGCCTTTGAACGATTATTACAAACATACCCCGATTTGTTATTAATCGTTGTTCCCCGCCACCCTGAACGCTTTAAAACCGTCGAAAAATTAATTAATGATTGCGGATTAAATTATATAAACCGCAGTAGCGGTCAAATTCCTGCTAAACAAACCCAAGTCATTTTGGGTGATACGATGGGAGAATTAATAGAACTTTATGGTATTGCCGATATCGCCTTCGTTGGTGGCAGTTTAGTGAAACATGGAGGGCATAATCCATTAGAACCCGCACTTCACCACATCCCAATCATTAGTGGCGAACATTTTTTCAATTTTAAAGTGATTTGTGAGCAACTTATTTCAGCTGATGGCATGATCATTTGTGCTAGCACAGCCGATTCCCTTTATTCAGCGATTAATGGGCTTTTAGAAAATAAAACGCGTAGTCAACAAATTGGCGAACAAGCGTATCAAGTATTAAAACAAAATCAAGGCGCACTACATAGGCTTTTTAACATTATCAACTATTATCTTTACTCAAAATAAGGATTACTTGTGAATAAAAAACAAGGGTTATTGCTGATTAATCTAGGTACACCAAACGCGGCAACACCAGATGCAATAAAGCGGTACTTAACCGAGTTCTTACTCGATCGCCATGTCGTTGATTTACCGAAACTGTTTTGGTATCCGATTTTAAAGTACCTTGTAATACCTAAACGAGTGCCTTATATTATCCATCATTATCAAAAAATTTGGATAGATGGCTCATCACCTTTACTTCATTACAGCCAATTATTATGTGATAAATTACAACTCCACTTACCAAATATTCAATGTGAATTAGCCATGACCTATGGTGAACCCAATATTCAATCTGCATTGAACAAGCTTCAATCATGTTCCAAAATTACGGTATTGCCACTTTTCCCACAATACTCAACGACCACAACACTCGCTGTACTTGATAAACTTAAACAAGTTATAGCAACCGACAAAATCATAAATAGTATTGACTATATTCGTGATTATGCCGATCATCCAAGTTATATCAATGCACTTTATTTACAAATTAAGCAAGCATTTCAATGCCAAGGTGAGCCTGAAGTGCTTATACTTTCTTATCATGGTATTCCAGAGCGTTATATTTACAAACGAAAAGATGATTATATTCAACGTTGTGAAATGACCACACAGTTATTAATCGAAAAATGCCGAACAAATAACATAAATATACCAATTCAAATGGCTTATCAATCGAAATTTGGAAAAGGCAAATGGGTTACACCAAGTACCAGCGATACACTACAAACATTAGCAAAAAGTGGTGTTAATAATGTGCACGTCATCTGTCCTGGATTTTCGGTAGATTGTATTGAAACTATTTACGAAATTGACGAAGAAAATCGAGAAATCTTCTTAAATGCAGGTGGAAAATCATTTTATTATATTCCCACATTAAATGACACAGACTTACAAATTAATTTAATCATGGCATTAATCAACCAAACTCAGCCACCTATACTTAATAATTTATACTGAAACACATAGTTACCTGAAACTTTTTGACAAAAATGATACGACTTAAAAATTACACTAAATAGTGTAATTGTTGATTTTTAAACGAATGAAATTTTAAATTAACGAATATTAATGCTAATTATCTATCGCCTAAGTAATCTATGGCGTATGATAAGGCATTATTTTATAATTCAGTATTTGAGCACTGAGGAGAAAATTAAGTGAAAATAATCATCATTGGCGCTCAAGCTGCAGGCGCAAGTGCTGCTGCAAAGGCTAAAAGAATGAACCCTGAGGCAACCATCCGTATTTATGAAAAATCAGATATTGTTTCGTTTGGTGCTTGCGGTTTACCTTATTTTATTGGTAACCACTTTACTGACGCCAACGAAATGATATCCCGAACGCCTGAGCAATTTCAAAAAGATGATATTGAAATAAAAACTTTACATGAAGTCATTGCTATTGATACTAATCAAAAAAAATTAACTGTTAAAGATCTCAATACTGGCAATTGCTTTGATGATAGCTATGACAAGTTACTACTTGCAGTTGGTGCAAGTCCCATCATTCCCCCTTTTGAAAATAGCCAACTAAAAAATATCTTCACATTACGCAACCTGCATGACGGGTTAGCTATCAAACAGACATTATCCAACTCAAATATCAAAAATTTGATTGTTATAGGTGCTGGATATATTGGGCTTGAAATAGCTGAATCGCTTGTTGCTTTACAAAAAAACGTCAAATTGATTCAATTGGATGACAGAATTCTTATCGATGCATTTGATAAACAAATTACTGAACTAATTGAAGAAAATATTAAACAACATTGTGATCTACATTTGCAAGAGCGAGTACTTGGCTTTGAAGGATCGCACAACGTCACACATGTAATTACTGATAAATCACGATATCCAGCCGATGTTGTTATTATTGCAACTGGTGTTAAGCCAAACAATGATATCTATAAAAACCTTGGTATTAAGACACTTGCAAATGGTGCCATAATCACCAACAGCTTTGGACAAACTAATATGGCAGATATTTATGCTGCTGGAGATTGTATTGCCCTTCACCATAGAGTTAGTCATTCAATGGCATATATTCCACTTGCTACAGGGGCGAACAAACTAGGCAAAATTGTAGGCGAAAATTTAGGTGGCGGAAATTGTGAATATCCTGGCACTATTGGCACCTCAGCCTTAAAAGTCTTTGATATTGAAGTAGGACGAACAGGTTTAACTGAAAGCGAAGCCCAAAAATCTGGAATTCCTTATAAAACTGTCATAGTTAAAGATAAAAATCACAGCAACTATGTTGCTGGTCAAACAAGTGTAACAGCAAAACTTATCTATCATGCCGACACTCGAGTGATTTTAGGTGGTCAAATAGCTGGAGGGCAAGGTGCGGCATTAAGGGTCAACACTCTTGCAACCGCAATATGGACGAATTTGAAAATTGATGAATTAGCCATGATGGATTTTCTTTATGCACCGCCATTTTCCAGACCGTGGGATATTTTAAATATTGCAGGCTCAATTGCAAAATAAGATAGATATTAATAAACCTATCAATAAATATTTTACTAGATAATTAAATTTATTATTAAAGGGTGAGGATTAAATATGCCAGATGCCATTTTTCAAGGAGTCTTTTTTGAAAAGTTCTTATCTATTACTCATTACCAGACATTAATTGGTATTGGGTTACTGCTCATCTGTTTTTTTGCAGTAATGAGGCCATTACAAAAGCAAAAGGTTAATTTTTCAATACGTATGTTAGTTGGGTTAATACTTGGTGCCGTGCTTGGTTTAAGTATTCAAGCTGTAGCAGGATTTCCAGACACATCAACAATCTGGATGCAAGAAACCGCAACTTGGTATGGACTATTTGGTCGAGCATTTATCGCTTTTATCCGAATGTTAGTGATACCACTCATATTTGTATCTATTGTTAAAGTAATTATCGATTTCTCTGGTAAAAAAAATCTACCCCAAATCGCATTCAGAGGAATTTTTTGGTTACTGTTTACAACAGCAATTGCCTGTATTGTTGGTATTTTGTTAGCTAATCTATTTGCATTAGGTGAAATAAGCTCAAGTTCTGTACATCAAGCTCAGGCAAAACAATACACTAATATTATTGATACCTTTATAAATCTAATTCCAAGCAATATTATTGCATCAATGGTAAACGAAAATATTGTTGGATTGGTCATTTTCTCTGCCTTAATGGGGATTGCCGCCAACAGAATGGAAAAGAAAAACTCACAACCAATTGCCCTATTTAAAACGTTTATCGAAGCACTTTATAAGATCATCATGTCGATTGCGATGACAGTCATAAAATACATGCCTTATGCAGTAATTGCTTTACTTGCTCGCACTATCATTTCTAACGGAATACCCGCAATTATTCAGGTTTCAAGTTTTGTTGCAGCGATCTACATCGCCACATTGATTATGTTGATTGTACATGTTGCCATTATTGTGATTCATGGTATTTCACCAATCATGTTTATAAAAAAAGCGCTAGGAACATGGTTATTAGCCTTTACAAGTCGCTCCTCTGTCGGTTCATTACCAATGACTATTTCAACACTAACCGTCCGAATGGGTGTTAATACAGGTACCGCAAATTTAGTTGGCTCTCTAGGTAGTACCATGGGAATGAATGGATGTGCCGGTTTCTTTCCTGCTTTACTTGCTGTTATGGTAGCTCATATGGTTGGTATTGATACTAATATCCAATTTTATATTATGCTTGTCATTGTAGTGGTTATTGGTTCAATTGGTATAGCTGGAATTCCTGGCACGGCAACAGTTGCCGCAACCGTTGTTTTATCAGGTATGGGCATGGCCGAATACTTCCCATTAATTGGTATGGTTTTAGCTGTTGATCCAATTATTGATATGGCAAGAACTTTAGCTAATGTATCTGGCGCTATGACAGCCGCTGTCGCAACCGATAAAGAAATTGGTCTTATGGATATGACAGTATACAACGACCCAGATGTCACTCTTGAAAACGAGCAGCCAGAAGCTTAACTGCAATGGCTGTTGCTATGAGTGAAATAGTACAACAAATTTCAAGATAATAATCAATTTTTGTTTTGCTATTATTGGTGTTGAACGATTTTTTTGGGTAAACAGATTTTCTGAATATTGGTTTGAATTTGATGCTAAATTTTTTGCCTATGATATTTGTCCCGCTATGATTTGTATTTATGTCATAGCGGTAACTTCTGCTTTTTTTTGTGAGGATCACTACATATAAATCAATTCAAAGGCAGTTATTTTTTTAATTTAGGCGAACCGATAAAAGCCAAAATTAAATGTATAGAATCTTGATAAGTTCGGTAGTTTTAATTTTGGATATAGCATAAGTGCATAGATTAATAATAGCGGTAAATTAGAATGTAGTTTACGTGATTGTATTTGTATAGATGCCGTAATTTGGTAAAACAAGCAGGTAAACTTATAAAAGTTAATAATGTAACAATCGAAAGAATAAAAAATTAAGATTTAAAGATAGGTATATTGACATGCGGTGTTGTAGGAATGTTTTTTTCTCTAAAATCGTTCAGGTTGGTTATTGATTTTATTGAATTTTTTTGTGAATCAAATGGTAATAGAAAATTTTGGGGATCGGTGAGGTTTCAAACATTTTATCTATTAGTGGGTAGAATAGCTACAATAGCTACTTCCAATTTAGGGGATTAGCCGATAAACTGCACCGAAAAGGCCAAAACGTCCGCTCCTAAGTCTAATTCTAAAAAACATACTATTTGACTTAAATTAAGAGCAAAAAGCATTAATAAAATAAATGAACTATATAAAAGGTTTTTATAAAAAAATAATTATTTTAACCGCACCGAAAGGTTTGAATATTGCTTTTTTCCCAACGTCGGTATTTATCCAACAACTGAGTAAGACTAAAATTTATTTTGCACCCATATAATTTAACTGACGCCATGATTCATAAACCACAACGGCAACAGAATTAGATAAATTCATACTACGGCTAGTGGCGAGCATGGGAATGCGGATCTTTTTCTCTTGTGGTAGTGCATCAAGTATGTTTTTTGGTAAGCCTCGGGTTTCTGGTCCAAACATTAAGAAGTCATTTTGCTGGTAATCGACTTCACTGTGTGGCTTTTGTCCTTTTGTGGTTAAAGCATAAACTTGTGTTGATAGGTATATTTGATTGGCATCTAAAAAATGGTTGAGATTTTTATAGCGTTTTACATCAACAAATTCTTGATAATCAAGCCCGGCTCGCCTTAACTTTTTGTCATCCCAGAAAAAGCCCATAGGCTCAATAATATGTAAATTGAAACCAGTGTTAGCACAAAGACGGATAATATTTCCAGTATTAGCAGGAATTTCGGGTTCAAATAAAACGATGTTTAAGGCTGAATTTGACACAACTTTTCTCATTTATTATTTATTGATGTTTATGAATTGGCAATATTATCACAATTCTAAGTCCACCAAGATGACTTTTTTCTGCTTTTACAGTACCGTGATCGCGTATGATGGCATTAGCTACAATAGCGAGCCCTAATCCAGTTCCGCCAGATTCACGATCTCGAGCTTCACTTGTACGATAAAAAGGTCTAAAAATTTGTTCTAGTTCACTTTCAGCAACTCCTGGACCATCATCATCAATTGTAATTGTTAGCTTTTGTTGTTGTGCTACAAAATTAATATCGATCTGTTTATTTGAATAGCGAAATGCGTTGCGTATAACGTTTTCAAGTGCGCTACACAAAGCAATTGGATAGCATAATATAGTATGGTTAGTTGGAAAATTTGTAACGACCAACGTTTTACCTATTTGTTCTGCTTCAAAAGTGGCATTATCAAGCACCTGTTTAAATAGAATATTAATTTTATTAACTTCACGAATTTCATTATTGTCATATTGTTGCCTTGCCAATGACAATAAGTCACCAATCATAGAATCTAATTTTATTGCTTCATTATTAATACGTATAACTTCACTGCTTTCACCTTGTTTGCGTCGCAATAGCGATGTAGCAAGCTGCAAACGAGTCAAAGGAGTGCGCAATTCATGAGAAATATCTGAAAACAAACGTTGCTGTACTTCTTGCATTCGTTTAAGCTCTCTTAGCATATGGTTAAAACTAGCACCAGTAGCTTTATATTCAGACGATCCTATTTGTTCTAGCTCAGGCCACTCTTGTAAATTCCCTTTCGCAACCTGATCAGCTGCTTTTTTTAGCCCTCGAGCAGGTTTTGCAATACTCCAAGATAGCCATAGTAAAAAAGGAGAACTTGCCAGCATGGTTAAAGTTAATAGTAAAAAAGGATGATCAAATATAAAGTTGACTAATTGAGATTGAATATCTGTAGTTTGTTGTAGGATATATAATTGATATTCAGCATTAGCATAATGAATGAGAAAAGGTCCTATAATTTCTTGAGAATCATAAATTTTTTTTGCAGGATCTTTGACATCATGGGATTTTTCACTAAAGTTTTTGATTAAATCAATATTTTTTGTTTCAGCTGTAATGATTTGTTCATTAGGGGTAACAATAAATAAAAATTGACCTGGTTTTTGATAACTATCCATAACAACAATAAAACGCATCCACCACCGAAAACTATCTTTTGGTACATTAATAAGATCATTTTCAATTTGATGCGCAAGCATATTACCAGCTTGTTTATCTTTGTTTGCTAAGTAGGTTAGGTTTCGAGCATCAAGACTCGGCAAAACCATTATTAACATTAGAAAAAAAGCTATGGTTAATAAAAATATTGTGAAAATTCTTATTGTTAGTTTATCAAAAAGCCACATATCATATTATCTGATCTTCATTATAAAGTTATTCATATAACAAATCGTCATTTCGATCAATTACAAATAAGTAACCTTTTGAACGTAATGTTTTAATCCATGGTAAACCATCACTTCTAGGCGGTAGTTTTTTCCGTAATCTAGATACATGTACATCAATTGAGCGAGCAAGTGGAGCTAAATTTTTACCCAAAACAAATTCGCTTAGTTTTTCGCGTGTGATTATCTTTCCCGAATTTTCTAGAAAGGTAAGCAACACTTGAAACTCAGTACCCGTTAAATCTATATACTTGTTATCAAAAAAAGCAGAACCCTGTTTTCGATTTACATTAAGTTTATCAATTGTATATTTAATTGGTAGTTCAGTTTCATCGTTTGCTACATTATCCCAATGCGCTCTACGCAAAAGTGCATTGATTCGGGCAATAAGCTCTCTATCATTAAATGGTTTTAGAATGTAGTCATCAGCACCAAGCTCAAGTCCAATCACTTTATCATATTCATTATCTTTAGCCGTTAAAAAAATAACAGGTACCGTAAATTTACCTCTAAGTTGAGATAAGAATTTAAGTCCATTCATTTCAGGCATCATAATATCAAGTAAAATAAGATCTATCGTACTATCAAACTTTTCTAAAGCCTGAATACCATTATTCGCTATTTCAACAAGAAATCCTTCTAACTCAAGAAGTTCTCGTAATAATAAAGTAATTTCTGGATCATCATCAACTACAAGTAATTTACTGCTCATTACAATCCTCTTTATTTCATTCATTCTTGATATTAATTTTTATACCAAATATAGTTTTATCCAAAAATTTACTATATATGTAAAAATCACGAACAATATAGTAAATTATTGTTAATTTTTATATAGAAAATATTTTTACATTATTATAGCCTTGGTCAATTAAATAAAGCGCTTGTAATTTACTCATGACTCCACGATCGCAATATAGTAAATATTGCTTCGATTGATCCAAATTCCCAAATTGCGTTGCTAACTTATAAAATGGAATATGCTTAACTTCAATATCGCTTAATATAAGTGGATTATCTTCCTGATCTTCTGAAGATCGAATATCAATAACCACGTGATCGGTACTCAAAGTTGTGACAGTTTCAACATGAGCAATTTTTGTATCAGTTTGTTTTGCTATCTCACGAATATCAATATTTTCAGCCTCGGCAACTGCTTTATCCAAAATCGTGAAATCAAAATTCATTTCTTCTGCTTCAATTTTTTCTTTCACGGCTTTAACCGTTGGGTTTTTAGATATTACGCCACAAAATTCTGGCATTGTTTTAGCTATATCTTCAGTACCAATTTGACGCGCAATATTGATAATGGTTTCTTTATCGTGTGTGATTAAAGGACGTAAAATTAATGTATCACTAGCATTATCAATTAAACGTAAATTGGTAAGTGTTTGGCTTGATACTTGCCCCAATGCTTCTCCAGTAACGAGAGCTTCCACTTTATAACGTTGCGCAATTTTTGATGCCGCACGAATCATCATCCGCTTTAAGATAACGCCCATTTGCCCATCATCAATTTTTTCAAGAATCTCACCAACAACATCCGAAAAGTCAATAGCAATAAAACGCACTTTATGTGAGCTACCAAAACTCTCCCATAGGTAATGCGCCATTTGTTTAACTCCAATTTCGTGAGTTTTTCCACCAAGATTAAAGAAACAATAATGCACTCGGCTTCCGCGTCGCATTAGCATATAACTTGATACACCAGAATCAAAACCACCCGATATGAGCGAAAGAACATCTTCTTGTGTACCAGTTGGAAAACCGCCAATGCCAGCATGTCGACCTTTTACCAGCAGTAACTTTTCTTTGTCGATTTCAAGATGAACGGTGATTTCTGGATGAGTTAATTTAACCTTAGCCGAAGACACATGTTGATTAAGCCCACCACCAACATAACGTTCAACATCAATTGAAGTAAATTCATGTTTACCTCGACGCTTAACGCGTACACAAAACGTTTTGTTTTCAATTAATGGAGCATAATAATCTAATGCTTTTTCAAAAATATCATGCATATCAACAAAAGTGATTTCATCGACAGCAAGAATATGATGTATACCAGGGATTCGCATTAATAATTCAAGTATCTTAGCTTCACTATTTTCAACTTTTGGACGAACTTCAATAAAATCCCAATGACGAATAACTGCAACATCTTCAATATGATGCTTTAAAATATTACGAATGTTACTTGTTAGTATTTTAATAAATCGTAAACGAACAGAATCACTTTTGATGGTAATTTCGGGAAAGAGCTTAACAATAAATTTCATAAAATCAATGCGAACTATTATAAAAATGCATCATTATACTTGTTTTACTCAAAAACTCACAATTGATTATGATAAATATATCTAATGACTGTTTTAATTTATTGCTTGAAATAAAATTAGTGAATATACAATAATACATCATCTACAGATAAAATAAGTATTTTTACTACCTGAAAAGTATAAATGCTTAAAATATATCGATCATATCTTAAATTTTACTTGCTTGTTGGACTGTCTTTCGCTAATATCTCGCATCAATAAATTCTGTTGTATAACATATAAATTGACAGGTTGAAATGTACGAATTTTTAATTATAAGCTATTTAATTATCGCGGTTATAATAGTTGCGTTAGTTTTAATACAACGAGGTAAAGGTGCTGACATGGGTTCATCATTTGGCGCTGGTGCATCCGCAACTTTATTTGGCTCTTCAGGTAGTGGGAATTTTTTAACTCGCGCTACCACTTTATTAGGTATTTTGTTTTTTGTAATAAGCATTTTACTTTCAAATTTAGGTAGCAAACCACGAATAGCTTCATCTAGCGAATTTGAGAATATTGAAGATACTGTACCAGTAACAACACAGCTGAATGAAGGTAATACCGCACCTGCAACAGCTCCAATTACTCAACCTGTACAGCAAAATTCAACTTCAGATATACCTGAATAACAACGGCGCCGTGGTGGTGAAATTGGTAGACACGCTATCTTGAGGGGGTAGTGCTCTAAGAGCATGCGGGTTCAAGTCCCGCCCACGGCACCAAATCAATAATCAGTAACATTCTTTTAAACCTACCAAAGCACACCAAATCCAGTAATAACAAGCCTCAAAGTCTATTTTATTGCCCATTAAGTATCAGTAAGGTACATTTACAACCAAAAATAATGGGGGTATATTTTGGGGTATAATTAAATACCCTATTATTGCGTACCCCCAAAGGTGAAAAATGGCTGTAAAAACTACTCCCTTAACTGACACACAAATAAAAGCATTAAAAGCCACTAGTAAGGATAAAAAGTATTTTGATGGTGGAGGTCTTTTTTTGTTAGTTAAACCGACAGGGGTTAAATTATGGCGATTTAAATATAAAAAGCCAATATCACATAAAGAGACATTATTATCTTTCGGTAAATACCCAGAAACATCGCTACAACAAGCGCGAAAACAACGAGATGAAGCGCGAGAATTAATAAAGCAAGGGATAGATCCACAATATCACAAAGCGGAACAAGAACAACGTAAGCAAGAAGCTTGTAATAATACCTTTTACGCTATGGCTGAGAAATGGTTCAAATTCAAAACAGAACAAGGTTTAGAAGAACAAACGCTCAAAAAGGCTTGGCGTTCATTAGAAAATCATGTTTTCCCTTATATAAAAGATATTCCAATAAACCAAGTAACAGCTATCAAAGCGATTAACGCATTACAGCCATTAAATAACAATAATAAATACGAAACAGTAAAAAGAGTTTGTAGGCGAATTAATGAAATAATGTATTATGCTGTCAATATGGGAATTATCGATAATAACCCTCTAGCCAAAATCACCGACGTATTTAATAGCCCGAAAGTAAAAAATCAGCCAACTATTCCCCCTACTGAGTTACCGCAGTTCATGCAAGCTTTAGCTATGGCAAAGATTGAATTGCAAACTAGATGCGTGATTGAATGGCAGTTATTAACATTAACGCGACCAAGTGAAGCCGTAGGGGCTAAGTGGGAAGAAATTAATCTAGATAAAAAATTATGGAGTATTCCTGCCGAACGCATGAAAATGGATAGACCTCACAATATACCCTTATCACCGCAAGCAATAAAAATACTTGAGATAATGAAATCTATTAATCATAAAAGTGAGTTTGTTTTCCCAACAGCAAGACCGCCTTATAACAAGCCAATGAGTAGCCAAACCGCTAACATGGCAATAAAGCGCATGGGATACAAAGATAAGTTAGTTGCGCATGGATTAAGAGCTTTAGCTAGTACCGCTTTAAACGAACAAGGCTTTAATTATGATGTCATTGAAAGCGCGTTATCGCATGTAGATAAAAACGCAGTAAGGCGAGCCTACAACAAAGCAGAATATGAACATCAAAAGCGTATTATGCTTGACTGGTGGGGTGACTTTGTTGAGCAAGCAAGCCAAGGAAATGTCTCACTATCAGGTAACCGCAATTTAAAGTTAGTTAATCATTAACCATATCACGCTATTCATACCGTGCCCCATATTTGGGTTACAAACTTCAATTCTCCATAATAATCACTCCTCAAATCTGAGGGGTGTTTTTTCAAATGTCACCCTTTACTTACCCAGTCATTAGGCTGTTTTTATGCTTACCTCCCCATAATCTTAAACTTTTAATATAAAGTGTTCACTACTATTCACTAACCTAATATTAATTTATATATATCAATATATTATATACTTATTATATATATTTTTTGGTGTTCACTAGTATTCACTACTGTTCACTACTATACACATATTAAAACAATCTTGATCCTGTAATTAACCAATTGAAATATAAATATATTTATATAGCGTTATTTTCTCATTAAAATAAAATAATTATTAATCATAATGTTAAGTTAGGGTGATTTTAAGGTTGATCCAGGGCTATTATTAGAGGAAAAGAATAAATGCT
>NZ_JBIDFG010000012.1:0-112538 GCF_046635625.1 Gilliamella sp. BG1
CGATAAGTTAGAAAGGAATTATGCCAGTATGGTATCACTGGCATTTATGTTAATGTGGCTGCCAATGTATTGTTGAGTAATTTATGTACAGCAAAGATCAACAGCCCCTAATTTTTGATTTAAATATTATTAGATCCTAACCCGCTTCGGCGGGTTTTTATTAAAAATCTAACAGTTCAGGCTCGATTTGTAGTGCTTCGGCAATTTTAATCCGTGTTGCTTTTCTTAGCTTTTGGCTTTTTTCATATTGAGAATAAGCTGATTGGCTAATACCTATTTTATTCGCAACTTCAACTTGAGATAATTTTAAATACTCACGCCATGCTTGTGCAGGAGAATAGTTATTATCAAAAACCATATTAACAACTTCGTTTGGTACACCTGTTTCAACATCGATTGTTTTATTCATTATTATTTTTATGATTAACCTCAATATAAGCATTATATAAGTTTTAGTAAAAATATAAATATAAATAATTATAATTGATAACCGCAGTTGACATTCTAACAGTGTAAGATATAATAGTTTTAAATTAAAACAGGAATAAAGCATGATTACTGTAAGTTATACACAGCAAATGGAAAAATGGTTGAAGTCGCTTAAAGATAAAACTGCAGCAGCTAAAATTAAAGTTCGAATTCGTCGCATGCAAGAAGGTAATTTTGGTGATGTTAAGCCTGTAGGCAGCGGTGTATCAGAAATGCGTATTCACTGTGGAAAAGGGTATAGGGTTTATTTTGTTAACCGCAATAATGAAATTGTTATTTTATTGTGTGGCGGTGACAAGGATACACAACAAACAGATATTAAAATTGCTAAAGAATTAGCAAATAAATGGGGTTAATTATGACTACAAAACTAAAAACTTTTGATGTGGTTGATTTTTTAAATACTGATGAAGAAATGCAAGAATATTTAAATGCCGCAATAGAAGAAGGAGACCCTAAATTTTTATTTATTGCACTTGGTGATATAGCTAGAGCTAAAAACATCAGTCAGCTTTCACGTGATACAGGTATAAGTCGTGAGGGTATTTATAAAGCGTTATCAGGTGAGGGGAACCCCACTTTTAATACAATCTTTAAAATTGTTCAAGCATTAGGTTTGCAAATGCAGTTTTCCTCACAAAAACATGCTGATTGTTGTTAACTGAGTATGGAAAATCTAATGTAGATATACAAAATAAAATCAAACCTAAAGCTCGCTATTGCGGGCTTTTTTTATGTCTGGAGAAAACCATGCCAATAACACAAGATTTACAAACCCTTGAGGGTAATCAGCTTATACAACTAATAGAGGTGGATGGCACAAAATTTGGTCTTGATGAAGTGCTGAGATTTCATGCTCATAATATTTCGCCTGATGGATGGGCGTCGTTTGCCGCTGAGAATTTCGGACGTCATCTACAATGTTGGCGAGACGGTGGGCGTAAAGCGTGTAAAAAAGATGTTACGTTCAACTTGATGGAGGGGGATATGCACAATCTACAACCCGCTATTGGCGAAGTAAATGGAGACCGTTCTAACTATCGTTATTCGCAGTTTACGGACAAATTTAATCAGTATGGGCAGTGTAAAACTACTGTAGATTTCAAAGAAAGAAAATTTCAGCCGCGCGATGAAATTCGCGGGATGATAGCGCGCACATATCTATATATGTCTGATAAATACAAAATTAATTTATCTAATCAAGAAGAAAAGCTGATGACAGCGTGGGATAAAATGTTTCCGCCTGAAAAATGGGAATGTGAGCGTAACAAACTGATAGAAAAAATTCAGGGTAATGATAATAAATTCATTACTCAACAGTGTAAATAGTTACATATAAGCCTCAATTAAGAGGCTTTTTTGTTATCAAGATAGAATTTAACAGCATCAACAATAAGTTGAGCTTGTGGTACATCTAAGCTTTTACTTGCCTGTTCAATTAATGCGATATCATCAACGTGTAGTTTGAAGCCTTTTACTTTAACACCTCGTTTTTGGTCACTTTTTGCTTGAATTTCTGTCATTGATTTTGCCATAAAATCACCTTGATTTATTAAGTGTCAATTGATATATTTAAGGTCATCGGAGAGGTTTCCCTCTCCTTTGAACTACTTTAGAATGCTGGGGAGCTAATCAAAAGTAGCAGAATTAAAATGAATATTTTGAACTTCATTTTACTTCTCCTTAAGCCCTCGTCTTAGGTCGGGGGTTTACCTTATCAAGTCCCTCACTTGATGGTTATTATTATAGGTTAACCTATAATAAAGGTCAACACTATTTATCTAAAAATTTTAATTTTTTATAGATTTATTGCCGAATAAAATTATTGAATGAAGCCGCTTAATTGCGGTTTTTTTATGTCCAAATTTACCCCTACGCCACTTTCTATAAGTCAATCTAACAATTGATTTATAGATACGTTTGGGGCCTTCTACAGAATCGACAGCAAAGCTAGACACACACATAACTAACATTTAGCTAGTACGCTGTCACATCATTAACTCATATGAAGAATAATAAAATGTATAAATCATCAATCATGGAATGGTTACAATCGAATGCGCCGTTAATTTATGGCGTCGTTTTATCCATCATCATAGCCTACGGTCGTTTAACGTATGATGGTGTGGGTGGACGCCGTAAATGGGTGGAAGCGTTGCTGTGTGGTGCGTTGTCATTAGCTGCTAGCAGTGGGCTAGATTATTTTGGTTTGCCCGTTAGCATGAATCCGTTCATCGGTGGCGCAATTGGATTTTTAGGGGTTGATAAATTACGTCAAATATCAAATTCAATGTTAAGAAAAAGGATTGATAACAACGATGACCAAGCTAACTGAACATTTCACACTAGAAGAATTTACTCGCTCGACAACAGCCAGCAGATTAAAAATTGATAACTCTGTGCCTGCCGATTTAATGTCTAATGTGCAACTAACCGCTGTTAAATTGGAGCTAGTAAGAAAAGCTTTGGGTAAGCCGATTATTATCACGTCTGGATATCGTTGTCCTGCGCTAAATGCTAAAGTTGGCGGTGTAGCAACAAGCGCTCATACGAAAGGATTGGCAGTTGATTTTAAATCATCATTTGGTACGTCAAAAGAGATTTGCCAACGATTAATTGATTCTGGTGTACAGTTCGATAAATTAATTCAAGAGCACAACCAATGGGTCCATATTGGATTTAGCCCAACTAACAATCGTCAAATAGTGTTAACAGCAGTTAAGCAGGGCGGTAAAACGGTTTATTTAAGTGGTTTGGTATGAGTAAAGAAAGGATATTAAGCATCGCATTAACCATTGCTGTTTTTGTCTTTACTATCTATTTCGGTTACAGCAATTATCAAGAGAAGAAACTGCTACAAAAAGATAACGCTGAACTGTTCGGAAAAATCGAACAGTTAGAGCAGAACATTGCTAAAAACAATCAAATCATAGTGCAACGAGAGCAAGAAAAAGCTCAAGACGCTATGTCAATTAAACAACTTCAAGAGCAAATGAAAGATGCGCTTAAAAATAATCAATGTGCTAATGATTTTATGCCTAGCAATATTTCTGACTGGATGCGGAACGGTAAAAACTGAGTACGTTTATCAATGCAATATCCCTGCTTCGCTGACACAACCAAATAACGAGCCTCATATTGATAAGCGAATCACTTGGGGACAATGTCCAGCCCTTTACACTGAATTATTGAACGGGCTTAGGCAGTGCAATGCGGATAAAAGGGCGATAAATCTAATTAGCAACGGGAAATGAAATGCTTGAATTAAATCTCACAACGGTGACAGGAAGGAAAATATCTTTTGTTCATTATTCATCGTACAGCCCGCCAAGCGAGAGAGTGCAAGAAAATGGCGTATACGAAATAGATAAATCATTGTTCTTGTCTCGTGAGTTTTACAAAATTATTTGCTATACAGAGACCGAAAGACAATGCGACGATCCAAAAGTACCGGCTGGCAAGAAATTGTATGATGTGTATATTTATTCAATCTTGGATAAGGAAAAAACAAAATATATGCTCATGTATAACAATGATGATGATTTAAAAGAAAAGCTAAAGTTAAGCATTGAGCAAAAAAATCTCTCTATGATTGAATTGCGAAAACAATTGAGGTTGCGTCGTAATAGCTTAACTCGATCGGCTGTTTATAAATAACTATTCACTTTTACCGCATAAACCATAAAAAATCCCGGGCTGTTATAAAAAATAACCGCATATTTAATCAAACCGCTTAATTGCGGTTTTTTTATGTCTGAAATTTGCCATCACACGGCAAATATTAACCAAGAGCTTTACAGAATGAGCCTAAGAGAATGACAGCTAATGTCTGAACTCTTGGGGCTGTTTATTCTGTGTGACTTAGGCTCATTCTATAAAGGACATAATATGAATATTATTAAATTTGACTTTAAAGGTCATCAAGTTGGTTTCAATGATGATGGATGGATTAATGCAACAGAAGCAGCATCAAGATTTGGTAAACGTCCAAATGACTGGCTAATTCTTCCAGATACAGTTAATTATATCAATGCTTTAGAATCTACATACCAGAAAATCCCGTATGTAAAAACGAGCCGAGCTAGAAAGGATCGTGGTGGTGGTACTTGGATTCATCCTAAGTTGGCGGTTAGATTTGCACGTTGGTTATCTGTTGATTTTGAGATATGGTGTGATGAGCAAATTGATAAGCTTATTCGTTCTCAGGCTGTTACTTATACAGATGAGCAAGTATTAGCAATACTAACTTATAGTCAACCGCAAACATGGGAAAAGCGATTCCAACAACCTTTTTATCAGGCATTATCAAAAATGACTAACTTGCCATTCAATAATCATGTTGGCGGTTGTCCATCATTATTTGGGCTGATAACGCAAAAATGGGTTTATGGTGTCGTGCTACCTAAAAAGGTTTATCTGAGCATCAAAGAACGCACAAAGAAAGGTGAAAAAATCCATCAATTCTTAAAACCAGACGCACTAAAAGCAGTAGAAGACCAGTTAATAGCAATAACAACAATTGCAAAAGGCTGTATTGATTACAAAGATTTTGAGGCTCGATGC
The DNA here is from genome assembly GCF_046635625.1 of Gilliamella sp. BG1. Classification (NCBI taxonomy): domain Bacteria; kingdom Pseudomonadati; phylum Pseudomonadota; class Gammaproteobacteria; order Orbales; family Orbaceae; genus Gilliamella; species Gilliamella sp. BG1. The sequence goes on from NZ_JBIDFG010000012.1 coordinate 5,053, forward strand.
TCAACAATATTTAATACAAAAGGTCAGATTAAATTTATTCTGGCTGCATAAAAGGAAAGATTATGAAAAAGCCAGACTGGGAGGCTATCGAATCAGCCTACAGGGCTGGATTACTGTCTATAAGAGAGATAGCAAGCAAAAACGGGATAACCGACGGAGCTATCAGGAAAAGGGCAAAAAAAGAAAATTGGTCCAGAGACTTATCAGAAAAGATTAAAAATAAATCTGATGAATTGGTACGCACTAAAGAGGTACGCACAAAAGTACGCACGGAAAACTCATTATCAGAAAGGGTATTAATTGAAGCTAACGCCGAAGTAATAGCTAATATCCGAATGGAACACCGAGGCGATATCCGTAAAGCTCGTAATATTACGAACGCCTTATTTGAAGAGCTTGGCGCTGAATGTGCTGATATAGAGTTATTCAAAAAACTTGGTGAGTTATTAGCAAATCCAGACCAAAACGGCAGGGACAAACTCAATGAAGTTTATATGTCCGTCATATCTATACCTGAAAGGGTGAAATCAATGAAAGCATTAAGTGAAACGTTGAAAAATTTAATCACTTTAGAGCGTCAAGCTTACAACATTGATGATACACCAAAAGATAATTCAGTTGGCCAACTTTCGGATTTAATGGATAAACTATCACGGGAGGGTTAATGTTATCTCCTGGTCATTTAAAAAAACTCAGTAATAAACTTTGGCGTTTAAATAACCTCTACTACATCACGGATAAAGCAGGTAAGCAAATTCGCTTCACAATGACCCCCGAACAGCTTGAATACTTCGAGGGGATGCATACAAGGAATATCATTTTAAAAGCTCGTCAATTAGGATTTACTACCGAGGTGTGCATTATTCAGCTAGACGCGGCATTATTTGAATCAGCCAAGTGTGCGTTGATTGCTCATACTCTAAATGATGCTAAACGATTATTTAGAGAAAAAGTAAAATATGCGTATGACAGGTTGCCAGAAGAAATAAAGCAAGCGAATCCTGCTAGTAATGATGCCGCAGGTGAGTTGGTATTTAAAAAAGGTGGCTCGCTTTATGTATCAACTTCATTCCGTGGCGGTACATTGCGTTACTTGCATGTTTCTGAGTTTGGTAAGATTTGTGCTAAGTTTCCTGATAAAGCCAAGGAAATCGTCACAGGTGCGTTTGAGGCGGTTGCTACAGGCTGTTTCATTACTATCGAAAGCACGGCGGAGGGTAAAAGTGGTTATTTTTATGATTACTGCAATACAGCTGAAAAAGCCCATATTCAAGGTAAGCCTTTATCATCACTTGATTGGAAATTTTTCTTCTTCTCTTGGTGGAAGAATCCGCTTTATGCGATAGCGCCAGTTGAACCGATACCAACTCGATTAGAAGAGTATTTTAGCGAAATAAAAGCTAAGCATGGTATCGACTTAACCGAACAACAAAAAGCTTGGTATCACGCTAAAGAGAAAACGCTTGGCGATGATATGAAGCGTGAATATCCATCTATTCCAAGTGAAGCATTTGAGCAATCAATCGAGGGTGCTTACTATGCAAGGCAATTCAGAGAGCTATACAAAGAAAAACGCATTACCGTACTACCTGATAATAGCCATTTACCAGTTTATACCTATTGGGACTTGGGGGTTGGTGATTCAACCGCTATTTGGTTTGTGCGCAAAGTGGGTGAAGAATTTCACATCATCGACTACTACGAAAATAGTGGTGAGGGTCTCAGGCACTACATGAAGGTCCTGAAAGATAAAGCCCAAAAACTTGGCTATGAATATGCTGAGCACTGGGCACCGCATGATATTGATAATCGTGAATTATCGGGTGATGGTAAGAGCCGTAAACAGATAGCAAAAGAAGGCTATGAAATTGACGGTGAGAAATACAGCATTAAGTTTAATGTAGCCCCAAGGTTAAGTGTTGATGATGGCATCGAATCAGTTCGTGAAATTCTTCCTCTTTGTGCATTTGATTCAAGCAAATGCGAACAAGGTATTGCTAATTTAGAAGCCTATCGAAAAGCATGGGATGATAAAAACGGCTGTTGGCGAGATAAACCGCTACATGACCATACATCACACGGTGCGGATGCGTTTAGATATTTTGCTGTGGCTAATCGAAATAAACGCAAACGCTCAGCAGGATTATTTATGAGGTAACAATGGGTTATTCGAATTTAACAGACAAGCAGTTATTAAACGCTGCTCAAACCGCAATTAATAGCAATCAGGATATAAGTAGACAACGGTTAGCGTATGCATCACAAGGATTGGTTAGTAACACGAAAAGGGCATTTATCGATCGCGAGTTTGGTTATCCAGAAAATCTCACTTTCTCAGATTTCTATAAACTATATAAGCGAAACAGCGCAGCCCGTGGCTTTGTTGAGCGATTGAGTGATATTTGTTGGCTAGATTACTCTAAATTTATAGATGGCGATATTCGAGAACAAGACTCAAAGCTAACAACTTGGGAGAAAATAGTTACTGATTTATTTAACGATAAATTGTGGTCAGCTATCACCGAAGCGGATAAGCGCGGAATTGTGGGTAGATATTCAGGACTCATTATTCAATTACGAGATAGCAGAAAATGGGAAGAACCAGTTGATACGGTCGTATTGAACCGACTTGAACCAAAAGATGCCATTGTTAAGCTAATCCCTGCTTGGGAAGCTCAGTTAACGGCTTGCGAATGGAATAATGACGAAGCCGACGAAAACTATGGCCAAGTAACAATGTACCAATTTAATGAAATAGCGGTAGGTGACAAGTCAGGCAAGCCCAATATCTCTCGCAGGATACATCCAAACAGGGTGGTCATACTTAATGAAACATCCGTCATTAATTCCATGGATGATGGTGAATCACAGCTTGAGGTTGGTTATAACGATTTAATCGACATGATGAAATACTCAGGCGGTAGCGCAGAGGGCTTCCTAAAGAATGCTAGCAGGCAAGTTCATCTGAATTATGACACTGATACCGACATGGAAGAACTGGAGCGAGAGTTAAGAAAGCGAGGCTTTGAAAAGCCTGCTGATGCATTAAACCGACAAATCGCATTGTTAAACTCAGGTACAGACAGCGCACTAATTACAGCAGGTGCGACAGCGAATATTTTATCGGTTGCTCCCGCCGATCCGAGTTCAGGATGGTCGGTATCCGCAAATAGTTTTGCTGCCTCTGTCAGAATGCCATTTACCATTATTTTTGGACAACAAACGGGGCGGTTAGCATCAGATGAAGATAAGACAGATTACGCAAAACGAGGAATGTCTAGACGTAATGGTTTTTTGAGCACATTAATCAAAGAGTTTGTTAATCAGCTTATTACGCTAAAAGTTATTCAGCCACTAGTTAACGGTACGCTCACTCTTAAATGGTCCGACTTGTTAGCACCGAGCCAAGCTGAAAAAATCGAATTAATGCTCAAAATGTCAGACGTGAACGTCAAAGCGCAACAATCTATAGGCATTCCTGTGTTTACACCAAATGAAATACGAGAAGTTGGTGGTTATGAGCCCGATCCTGATTTAGAGGATATCGATATTGAAAAGACCGAAGATAATAAAGCCGATTCCAAAGAATCCGATACTACCGAAAAGTAAAAACAACCCTACACTCACCAACAAACAAATTCTCCAAATGCGTAGCGAAATACAAAAACGCTACAAAACAATCAAACAATCAATTATTGAGCATATCGAATTAAGCTTAGGCTACTATGCTAAAGAGCCGATTAAAACAGCGATATTCGTTGATAATACACTCTATGTCGTTAATGCTAGTGTTAATTACACTGTTGACGGCAATCAACTTGCTAGGGTGTTAACTCGCATTCAAGAAATTGTTGATGAAAACTTAATTGATGGCGGTATTGAGAAGTTTTGGGCAGGTAAGTTTGTTGCTGATATGTATCAAATGGGGACTAATCGCACTTTTCATAATCTATCCGTTCAATCACCACTTTATTCACAAGCTACATCATTGGAATCACTGTTATTTAGTGATGCTTACATTCGTCGAATTGGGCTTGCATATACAGCAACATTCAACGACTGGAAAGGACTTGCAGATAATCTAAAGAGTGATTTAGGTACGGTTTTAAGTAGCGCTGTAGCCCGAGGGATTAACCCACGAGAAACAGCCGATATTATCAGTAAGCGTATTGATGTTTCATATAGCAGAGCTAAAGCCTTGGCGCAAACTGAACAAGTAGGCGCACTTCGTCAAGCTACATGGGATGAAACTAAACGCACACAAGAAGAATTAGGGTTAAAAACAGGCTTGTTACATATGTCTGCTTTAAAGCCTAATTCTAGGTCAACACATGTCGATAGGCACGGTAAGGTTTATACTGTTGAGCAAGTGGCAGATTGGTATGAAGAGAATGGCAACCGATTTAATTGTTATTGCGCTCAAGTAACGGTACTGCTTAATGAAAAAGGTGAGCCATATAATCAAGCTAGTATTGATAGATTATTAAAAGAATCTGATGACTGGCGTGAGCAAAACAGACCGAAACAACAAAGTTTAAATTCTGTTGAAGATGCTAATGAATGGGCAAGGAAACACATTACTGAAACCTCAAACCTGCCACAGGATATTGATACCAAAGAGTTGGCTCCTTGCTTACAGTTGGTATCAGAAATACAGAAACGATTTGATTTACCTCAATTTAGATACACAGGCTCGATAACAGGGGATATTTATAAATATAGAGAGCCACCCAAAGATATGTTGGCAGCATACTCACATGAAGCTAAAGCCCTCCTTATTACATCAGATAGCGTCGATAAAAAAGCTTTGCTAGAATCTGATTTACACAGCAAAACGAAAGGGTATAAGCGAAATTCTATGCTGATAGCCATCAAAGGTAAGAATGAGCAATTAGCTAAAATAATTCACGAAATGGATTATATGCCGTGGAGTGCGGTATCCACGCCAAGAGGTATTTATGCTCACGAGATGGGGCATGCATTGCATTATCATTATCATTATCAAGAAGAAATTGACGACATCATCTGGAAAGCGTGGGATCGCGGTTGGGCTCATGCAATTAGTAAGTACGCTCAATATAATAAAATGGAGTTTGTTGCCGAGTCGTTTTCGTTGTATATTGAAAATCCAGTTGAAGCAAAAAAACGTTTATATCCAGAATTATTTAAGTTTTTTGAGTCATTAGATAAGAGGTTAAAGTGAAAGACGATGAATCATTAATAGATATTGCATCTAAGCTCATTAATACCGAACCGCTTCCCGATGACGCGGAAGAACAATTAAAGAGTTTAATTGAGCAAGCAAGTACTAGTTACGGAAGATATCAACTAGGCTGTTTAGCGGAAGCACTTTTCGTTATCAGGCATTCATAACCGAATCACCCAAACCGCTTTGGCGGTTTTTTTACATCTAAAATCCACACGAGGTAAAGCATGACACTTAAAAGTGTAAATGTTTTATCTGTCGTTAATAGTAAATCCAAAATATCAACGCAAATCATTGACGGGAAAGAGCACATTGTTATCAATGATGTGGTCCCTATCGTGGATGATATTGTCATGAACGGAATTTTCTATCCGGCAGATGAAATTAACAAATCGTACATGACATTAAATGATAATTTAATGCCACTTGACCATCCACGAATAAATAACGAGCACGTTTCCGCATTAAACCCTCAAGCTATTAATAACTTCTATATTGGTGCGTGGGGTAGAAATGTTCGCAAATCTAACGATAAGGTCTTAATGGATGCGTATATCGATAGGAAATTTGCTGAAAGTACCGAAAAGGGGCGAATGCTTGTGAATCGGCTTGATGACATGATGAGTGGGAAAAACACCACACCAATTCATGTATCGACGGGGTTAACTTACACGCCCGATAATCAATCAGGCACATCAAAAGGCAAACGGTATAAGTCAATAGCTCGAAATATGAAGTTCGATCATGTCGCAATACTACCCGATAAACAAGGTGCTGCCACGCCAGATGACGGAGTGGGCATTTTTGTTAACTCCAACGGTGAAAAATCGCCAATTGAAAATGTAAGTCTTATTGAGTGCTCAGAAGATTCAATAAGCAATGTAATTAGTAAAACCATTAAAGAGGTTTTAAGCGTATTTAAATTTAATCAAAAAGAGGAAGAAAACTTAATGAAAGAAAAAAATCTTACTAGCTCTAAATGCTGCAGGTATTAAGACTGACGGCTTATCAGATGAGCAACTGTTAAAAGCTTATAACGAGCAAACAACCAAAGAAGCAATTGAAAAAAAGAAAACTTCTGAGGAAGAAGAAAAGAAAAAAGCTGAACAGGAGAAGAAAAATGCAACTAATGCCGAAGATGCACCAGCATGGGCTAAAGCATTGATGAACAAGGTTACAAGTCTTGAATTAGCAGTAAATGCAAACACAGAAAAAGAACTCTCAGTTAAGCGAGAAGCAGTAAAAAACAAGTTCAACATGACACAAACCGCAGTCAATGCGCTATCTGGTGAGCCGTTAGATGCCTTATACGCACAGTGCGTTAAAACAGCACCTATTAGCGGCGGTTTTGCTAATAATTCAGATAATTCACTATTAAACATGGAGGCTCCAGAGTAATGATTCGATTTAAAACAGTGATTGGTGGTCCTGCACGCAAAAACGACCCACAAACAATTGACTTAAAAACAGGTGAAGCGATTGCGCCATGCTCTTTGGTTGCTGTGGTTAACAATAAGTTAATGAAACACTCAGCAGCAGGTGAGCAAACCCAAGCTTTAGTCATCACAAATGATTATCTAGGTGGTCATGATATCCGTGACAATGTACCGAATGACACATCAGGTATCGCCATTATTTGTGAGGATGATGTTACTTACCATGTTTTAGTAAAAGCAGGTGAAGCGTTAACAGTTGGTGACAAATTAGCATCTAACGGTGACGGAACACTAAAAAAAACAAGCGGTACTGATGCGGTGCTGTTCTATGCATTTGAAACCTATACCGTTGGCGCAACCGCTGAACAAGTTCGAGTTCGTAAAGCTTAAGGAGCAATAATGAAGAACGAAAAGATTATTTTTAATAAAAAATTAATTACCAACTCTGCCCAAGTGGCACAGGCTTGGAATCAGTTAAAAGCAAGCCGTCAAATCTTTAACAATGCTCAAAACCAAATGAGCGCAACACACGGCAATGCTATTGAAGTTAATCAAGCCGCAATCTTAACCCAAGATTACTGGCGTGAAGTAGATAACGTGACCACCCGTGTTATCCGTGATGATGAGGGCGCACCATTACTTGATGATTTGTTATCGTTAGGTACACCTATCTCCATTGGCAAAACAGCAGCGCTATACCGTGTTTCAAGCGATGCAGGATATGTTAATCGTTCAATGTCAGGACAAGAGCCAGAAACGTTAGATAAGGTTGTTTATGACCATTACGGCGACCCTGTACCAATCTTTAAAACAGGTTATGCTCGTGAATGGCGTGAATGGTTAGGTTTACAAACGGAAAACATCGACGCAATGTCAGATGACCAAGAAGCGGCAGTGGCAGCATTACGCCAAGATATGGCGCAATACATTTTAACAGGTGATGAAAAAATCAAAGTACAAAACTTTGAAGGCAAAGGCATCACTAATCATCCGCACACCAATCAAGTGGATTTAAGTGCGTCTGGTTTGAATATTGACTTAACATCAACAGCCACAAGTAACGACGATATTATTAATTTCTTCACAAAAGACTTTGTTGTCATTCTTGATGCTAATTTAGTGTCAGAACAATTAAAAGTCTTTATCTCTCCCGAAATTCAGCGCCGTCTAAATCTTCCGTACTCTAATTCAAATGGATTTAAAGAGGGGACAGTAAAAGACTATATTTTACGTTACTCAGCGCACATTGGTTCATTCACTAAAACATTTGAGGTAAAAGGCAACCACTTCATTGGTTACGTTCGCAATGCTCAGTACATTAAAACCCGTATTGCTGCGCCGATTGGCTCGTTCATGAAGCAACGAATCAACCCACATGACAACTATCAAACACTTGTTTGGTCGGCATTTGGCTTGCAAATCAAACGTGACTTTAACGGTAAAAGCAAAGTCTTTAACGCTCGGGGGTAATTGATGAAATTACGGGTAACTAAACGCGGCTGTTTCGGCCGCATTGATGGCGCGGTAACTGAACTACCTATTGGGTATGAATTCCATGCTACAGACATTCCTACTGCTTTTATTGGGCGTGTAATTGTGTTAGAGCAGCAATCTGTTGAAGTTGAAGCAGACAAAAAGAAAAAGGGTAAATAATCATGTCAGTACAGGTAACCGCAGAAGACGTTAATCAAATGTTATCAGAGCTTGGTTATTCTGTACCGAGCATTGTTATTAACGCAATCCTTAACAAGGTGAATTCAATTAGTGATTGCTTGGTTACTCATGGTTATTCAGAAGCCGACCAACTTTTGATACTGATTTACTCAGCTTGTTTACTGGCTCAAATGCAAGGAGCAAGAAAAATCGCATCACAATCAGCACCAAGCGGTGCGTCAAGGTCATTTAAATATGATGACGTGGGTTTTAAATCTATGTACTCATTACTAAAAAATCTTGATGTCCACGGATGTACTGATTGTCTAGGTATTTCTTGCTCAAAAAAACATTTTTTTTAGTTGTTGGAGGTAGGGATGAGTAATACCGCGAATTGGAGCTATACAAATGTTGCAACCGTATATCCTCATACAGGGTACGATGGAGAAAGCAATGTCGATACTTATGGAGCACCTTATTTAATCAAGTGTACATGGAAAGATGAAGCACCAAACGCACTGGGTGCTTACATTGATTCTTTAGGTGTTGAAAGAGTAAGAAAAACAACTTTTTACACCGAAGACAATCGAATTAAACAGGGCGACTTCATAGCAAAAGGTGATAAAACTTCGTTATCGTTAGAAGCCTCAAACGCTGAACAAGTAGAGTTTGTGCTTGAATATGATATGAGCGCTTTTGGTGAAATCCCTGATTATGAGGTGGTTACCTAATGGCGGTTAAAGGCGTTTCAAAGGTGAATAGAAATATTCACAGGATAACTAATGAAATTGCTAACATCAGAACTCAAAGGATTATCCAGCAAGTTATGATTGTGGGTATGTCTTTTGTTGCTCCACTTACTCCAATCGACACGTCCAATCTTATTAATTCGCAGTATAGAGAGCTAAAACCAATCCCAAAAGGTTGGGTTGGTCGAGTTGGTTATACGGCTAATTATGCTGCTTTCGTTAATAGCGCTAAAGCAAAATTAAGAGGGAAACCGAGAACGGGTAAAAAATCAAAGGGTAATTACTGGTCTCCTAATGCTGAGCCTGATTTTATCAAAAAAGGGTTTGAGCGGGACGGTAAGGATGTCATACAGCAGGTTATTAGGGAGAGTTACAAAATATGATTTCTGATACATATAACTCAATAAAAAGCTGGCTGAATTCACATAATTTACTTGATGATTACATTTTACAATTTCGGAAATGGGTTGAAGTAAAAAACACAAAATCCAATAGATATATTGTGATTGTCCCTGCTGGAGGCGGTAATGCTAGTGAGGCGATAACGCGAGATTATTTTAGGATTGTAATTATTTCAGCGATTAATGATTCGGACGTTGTAGCGGTTAATGATAAAGCAGATGAAATCAGGCAATTTATGCTAGATGATTTTGAATCCAACAACGTTATTTCAATGAGTCCAATCAGCGGAATAACTCAAGCAAATACAGAAGAGGGGCGGTTTATTTTCGAATTTACCGCTCAAATGATTATATCAAGATAAGAGGTACATTTATGGCTAAAAGTAATGCAGGAACAGGACGGAAAATTGCCGTCTATTACAAAATAGGTAATCCTGATACAAGACCTGCGGAAAAGGATTATAAGCGGTTGGGAATGATTCGGGGTAAGTCACGAGGCGTGAACTGGAACACCATTGATGTTACAGCCGACACATCTGAAGATGGTACAACTGAATCAATGGTTACAACTAAAGAAAAAACAGTATCGTTTGATGGTGTATCCCGTGGTGATGACATTCAAAACCAAGGAGTTTTGCTGGACCACATCGAAAGCCCATCGCAAGATACTGACGGACAGCCTTATGTTTGGATTAAAATTGTAAATCCTATTATTAATAGGGTGATTGAGGGTTGTTATTTATTGTCTTCATTAACGGAAGAATACCCATACGATGATGTTTGCACGTGGTCAATTGAGGGGACAAGTGCAGGCAATGTAACAAGAGCTGTTATCCCAGTCTCAGGAAAACCGTAGATGAAACCAGTAATAAAGGACATTGGGGAATTTATAATTCATCATAAGGAAATTGATTATTTATTTATTCCATCTTTTCTTAATATGACAAAGATAGGTAAACCAGATGAAATAGTTGAGATTTTTTCTATCATTTTTGGCGAAATGAATAATGACGATTTCACATCTGTCATAGAATGCGCTGACAAAATACTTGAAGCGTGTAACTATCCCCTAAAATAGTACAGCAAAAAAGTAGAAAATTCTCTTCATTAACCAACAGAGGATTTAAACATGAAATAGATAACACCATATCAATTCGTAGCTATTTTAAAAAAAAGTTGAAGCCGGTATTCCTGTCAAAGAACTTTGCCGTAAATATGGTATGGGGAATTCAACTTTCTATAAATGGCGTGATAAATACGGTGGTATGGAAACCTCCGATATCAAATGTTTAAAGCAGCTGGAGGCTGAAAACCGCAAGCTTAAGCAGGTGTTTGCTGAGCTCAGTTTAAAATCTCAACTTCAGGAGGAAATCATAAAAAAGCTATAGTACCTACCAAGGCACGTAAAGCATGGGCTTTGGAGTTACAAGAAAATCATCCTGTTACTATTACCATGAGCTGCGCTATTGTTGGCTTAAGCCGCTCTGTGCTTACTATTATCAGCCCAAGTTACCAGATGATTCAGTAATTAGGTCGGTACTCAGTGCGATCACCGATAAGCATTTACGCTGTGGCTTTCCCAAGTGTTATAATCGCATCAGAAAGCTCGGCTATAAATGGAATCATAAACGTGTGTATCGGGTGTATTGTGAATTGAAGCTTAATCTCAGGGTAAAGCGTAAACAACGCATTCCTCCACGAAGCCCGGAAAGACTATCAGTACCCAATAAACAAGGTGAATGCTAGTCAATGGATTTTATGAGTGACAGCAGTCGCAATCAACGACGCTTTAGAACTTTCAATGTGATAGATGACTTTAATCGTGAGGCGCTAGGCATTGATATTGCAGTAAGCTTACCAGCTGGCAGGATTACCCGTTATCTGGATAAACTGGCCGAATATCATGGTTATCCACTCAAAATACGAGTAGATAATGGACCGGAATTCACTAGAAACACGTTTACTAATTGGGCAAAATCACATGGTATAACTATAGATTACATCAACCCCAGCAGCCCATATCAAAACGGGTATATTGAACGATTTAATCGTACCTATCGTACTGAAGTACTCGATTTATATCTTTTTAACAACTTAGCACAAGCAAGGAGAATAACCGAAGAATGGTTAACGATTTATAATACCGAAAGACCGCATGAGGTATTAAATAACATGACACCGATTGAGTATAAAACACTAAAACAGGCAGCATGATTTTCTACGTGAGTTGTGTACTAAGTTTGGGGTATTTACATATTGAATTGAATACTGAAACCTTTCTAAGTTACATTTTATAATGTTTAAAAAATGGTTTTTTATAATTATAGGTAGTGCTTCATTTTTATTGGGACAGTTAGTATTTTCGTGCCGCTCCTACCAACAGTGCTTTTTTATTTATTAACGACCTATTTTTTGAACAATATCTCAGATCGTCTTTATAGCTATTTTACTGATAATCATTACTATCAAACTTATATATAAAAAAGAAAGCAACAAAAATAAATTTGTTTGAAATGTTAGCAATGGCCTTAATTGTATTGTAAATACTTTTTATTTTATTATTTTAGGAAAAATTAAGAATGCAGTAGGGTATATAGGCAGTAAAAAATTACAGGGTAAGTTACCCTGTAACAAATGTGAGCCTAACTGTAAATAATTTTATTTAAGATTTTTCTTAATTTCTATAGCAAGCATTGGGTTCCACATGGCACCCGTAGCACTCATGACCGCATCTGCGCCATTATCGATAAACTGACGATAATGCTCACTAGAACTAACACCACCAACACCAACAATAACAAATTTTAGATCCATTTCTTTTCGATATTTAGCTAATCTACTTACCATATCTAAACCAGCCCAACGAATTGCATCTCCACAGACACCGCCTTCTTTTCTATTTTCCCCTAAGGCAGGATTACCTTTAGCATCAACTGGTTTAGCGGACAGTGTGTTAATTGTACTTAAGCCGTCGATAATAGAACCGACACGAGTCAATAAAGAAACGATCCTTTCATCATCAGGGAAATAGGCTAGTTTTAAAATAAGTGGGCGATCAGGAACAGCTGTTTTAATAGCGTTAACAATTCGTTCGACTTTATCTATATCAAAGCAAAGTAGTTTACTTGCTCCTTCGTTTGGGCAACTTAAATTTGCTTCAAGAATAGGCGCATTGGTTTCTCTAACTAATTTTGCAGCTAAAGCATAATCGTTTTCTATTGCTTCATTGCTTTGCGTCCCCTGAAAACTACCAATTACATATTGCCCATGACCTGCAGATTTTACTGCATCAGCCATATCTGGTTGCCAAATATCTGGAGAAAAAGAAGGAACCCCAAAAGAGTTGGTAATTGATAGAGGTTGATTGTAAGCAGTATCAGCTAATACTGTATCTAAATTACACGATAATTTACCTTTAGGATGAACTGATAACACATTCGGTAATGGATGGCATTTATGTAGTTTGGTTCGAACTGTTTTATATACGCATAAATCAAATCCATAGGCAAATGCGGCTTTAATGTAGTTTGCATTCAATAAAGGACCTGCCGGTATACCAAATGGTAAATTAACGTCATGGTTTAAAAATTTTGAAGATTTTGTTGGGATTTGCTCAGCTTTATCTAATTGTGTAAAAAGCCCAAATGGTCCTTGAGCATAATTATCTTCGTAGCTTATAGAAGGATTATAAAAAGGTGTTAAAGATTCCATACTATCTCCTGATCATGCATGTTCTTAAAGTGAAGTTGGGTATTAAGTTGTAATAAAAATAAAATGAATAAGGTTTTAGAGCCAAAAAAAATCCTCCATAAGGAGGATTAAGAAATAGGAACAATAGAGAGTAGAAAGATGGGGTAGATTCAGAACTGCTAATTGGAATTAAAGACATTAAGTTATTCTCTATTGTATAAATTTGTACACATTTTATCTGAATAAAATTAAAGTTCAATATAAAAATCATAAAAATATTTAACTAAATGAAAAGGTTATAGTATTTTTTTCTAGATTTTAAATCATAAATCCGACAATATAATCTCTCTAAAATACCCAAAATAAGCATGATCTTATCCTATTTATCGTGATAATTTTATAATTGCTTAATAACACTAAAAAATTTCTGTCTAAAAAATGATACTTGTTGTTATTAATGTAGATAATCCATGTGGAGAGTAACTATTGTTAATGTTATCATAATTAAAAAGTTTAAATACTAGTGAGTAGGTATATAAAAATGAAAAATGAACATATTTTTAGTCCGATAACTTTACCTAATGGCGTTGAACTAAAAAATCGTATAATGATGGCCCCAATGACAACTTGTTCTGGTTTTTATGATGGTTCAGTTACTCAAGATCTAATTGAATATTATCGTGTACGATCTGGTGAAATAGGGACAATTATTGTTGAATGTGGATTTGTTGATAATAAAGGATTAGCTTTTCCTGGTGCAATTGGTTTAGATAGTGATGACAAAATTGAAGGATTAGCAAAGATTGCGAAGGCAATCAAAGAAAAAGGCTCCAAAGCGGTAATTCAAGTTTACCATGGAGGGCGAATGGTTGAGCCAAAATTAATTGGTGGACAATCGCCTGTGGGGCCAAGTGCAATAGCAGCACCACGATCTGGTGCAGCAACACCAGTTGCACTAAGCGCTGATGAAGTCGATGAAATGATCGATAAATTTGGCCAAGCAGTGCGACGCGCTATCCAAGCTGGATTTGATGGTGTTGAAATTCATGGTGCAAATACTTACCTTATTCAGCAATTCTATTCACCAAATTCAAATCAACGAGATGATAAGTGGGGGGGAAGTCGTGATAATCGTACTCAATTCCCTTTAGCCGTCTTAGATATCACTCATAGTATGGCAAAACAATATGCATCCCCAGAGTTTATCGTTGGTTATCGTTTTTCTCCAGAAGAATTAGAAATCCCAGGCATTCGTTTTGATGACACAATGTATTTGCTTGAAAAATTGGCCCTAAAAGGGCTTGATTATGTCCATTTCTCAATGGGAACAACGCTTAGATCGTCGATTGTTGATACTCAAGATCCAACTCCATTAATTAAAAAATTTGTTGCGATGCGTTCACCAATTTTATCAAAAATTCCTGTTGTAGGTGTCGGTAATGTTGTTAATCAAAGTGATTTGGATAGTGCCATCGACAATGGCTATGATTTAGTTGCGGTTGGTCGAGCTTGCATTGCTTATCCTGATTGGGTTAGTCGCATAAAGAAAGGTGAAAAACTAGAGCTATTTATCAATAGTGATAAACGTGAAGATCTGAATATCCCAGAACCTCTATGGCATTTTTCTCTCGTTGAAAGTTTAATTCGTGATGTGAATCTTAATATTAAAAAATTCAAACCGGGAAATTATCAAGAAAAAGTTAATGACGAATCTTACGAATTCCTTATTAATGTGGAATTAGCTAAAGACTTTATAAAAGACATGGAATTGGTAAATGCTAAAGAGTTTGATAGTAACGTTCTAGATAATTTTTCGATCATTAAAAATAGAATTATTGATTCAAATAGCCCTCATGTTGATACCATTTCTGGCGCAACAACTCAATGCGAAGCCTTCAAAAAAGCTGTGACCAAAGCAATAGCCAAATCTAACAAAGAAGCGATTCTTGCGGAAGGTGGTGATCCTAATGACCAATCTTTTGATGTTGTGGTTGTTGGTAGTGGTGGTGCAGGGCTTACTGCTGCGATCCAAGCTCATGATCTTGGTGCAAATGTGGTTATTGTTGAACAAATGTCTGTAATTGGCGGTAATACCAATAAAGCTTCAGCTGGTATGAATGCGGCAGAAACCAAATTCCAAAAACTCAAAGGTATTACAGATAGTAAAGAACTCTTTTATAACGAAACGATGATAGGCGGAAAAAATAAAAATAACCCTGATTTATTACATTATTTTGTTGAAAATGCACCAAATGCCATTGATTGGTTAGATGAAAATGGTATTGAATTAAGTGGTATTACAACAACTGGTGGAATGAGTATTGATCGAACTCACCGTCCTGAAAGTGGTGCTGCAGTAGGTGGTTTCTTAATTAGTGGCCTAGTTAAAAACATCAATAAGCGTGGTATTGATGTTATGCTTGATACTGTAGTTACTGAAATTATGACAGAAAATAATAAAGTGGTTGGTGTTAAAGTTTCAGAAGAAGATGGCTCAAATCACGTAATAAAAACAAAAGTAGTTATTATTGCAACTGGTGGGTTTAGTGCCAATACCACAATGGTTGAAAAATATCGACCCGATCTTAAAGGTTTTGTCACCACTAATCACAAAGGCGCTACTGGTTCAGGCATTATGTTATTGGAAAAACTTGGTGCAGGAACCGTTGATATGGGAGAGATTCAAATCCACCCAACGGTTGAACAAACAACATCTTATTTAATATCTGAATCGATTCGAGGTGGAGGCGCAATACTTGTATCACAAAATGGTCAACGATTCGTTAATGAACTTGATACAAGAGATAAAGTTTCAGCTGAGATTATAAAATTACCTGAGCACTATGCTTATATCTTATTTGATCAGCAAGTCCGTAATGAAAACAAAGCAGTGGAAGAATATGTTTCAAATGAACTTGTATCACAAGCAAATACAATTGAGGAATTAGCACAAAAATTATCAATTGATACTAATACATTAACTAAAACTGTAAAGCGTTATAATCAGTTTGCTATTACCAAACAAGACAAGGATTTTGGCCGAACAACAGGTATACGTCATCCAATAGAAAAAGGTCCTTTCTATGCAATAAAGATCGCACCGGGCGTTCACCATACCATGGGGGGAGTGACAATCAACACCCAAACACAAGTCCTAGATGCTAATAAAAATATCATCCAAGGGGTCTTTGCCGCAGGCGAAGTTGTTGGTGGTGTACATGGTGCTAACCGTATTGGTGGCAATGCTGTTGCTGATATCATTATTTTTGGTAGACAAGCAGGTAAAAAGGCTGCTGATTATATTAAAAATTAAATTATTACAACTAGCTGAGCTTGTTTAATATGGTATGTTCGAGATATGAATATTCTCAAACTTTAATGGGAACAACGGTGTCATTAACGCTTTTAGAGCCAAATGAAGCCGTTGCACACACTGTTTTTCAAATTATAAAAATGCTTGAGGATAAATTGACTGTTAACCGGCTATTTTCAGAAGTTATGTCAATTAATTTAGCTGCGGGTAAACACCCAGTGACAGTGAGTCGACCTATTTTTTCCCTAATTGAACAAGCTCAAAAAGTCAGTCTGTATTTCAATAGTTGCTTTAATTTTGCTATTGGCCCATTAGTTAAGCTTTGGAAGATTGGTTTCCAAGGTTATCAAGTACCATCTGCTGAATTAATAAAACAACAACTATTGTTAATTGATCCTAAAAATGTCGAACTTGATACAAACACACATTCCGTTTTTTTAAAAAAAACTGGAATGGAAATTGATTTAGGTGCAATTGCTAAAGGGTATATTGCTGATATTGTCAAATTGGTTTTACTCGAAAATCAAGTGTATCAAGGTATTATTAACTTAGGTGGAAATGTATTAACTTTAGGTGAGTGTTTAACAGAACAAAGTGGTTATTGGAATATAGGATTAAGAAAACCGTTTTCAATTAGTGATGAGCTGTCTGGCGTTATTAAAGTTAAAAATAAATCAGTTGTCACATCGGGAATTTATGAGCGCTTTTTTATGCAAAATAATAAACTTTATCATCACATATTTAATCCCAAAACAGGCTATCCGTTGGACAACGAACTTGAAAGTGTGACAATAATTTCAGATTCTTCATTAGAAGGCGATATTTATTCGACTGTTTTTTATGGATGGGGGATTGAGAAAAGTAAGGCGTATTTGCGAAAGAATCAAAATTTATCAGCCATATTTTTGCTAAAAAATAAAACTATAGCATTAATAAATCCTGATAACTTTAGTTTTCAAAAAACCGATACTCAATACACTATAAAAATAGATTAATTATTCAATTTGCAATAAATGCGATTTTAGTTAACGATATAATTTTATTATTTTTTATGAATTTTTTTTTGTGTAAATGGCTTAATATATAGGTCTTTTCACAAAAAACATTCAGGTAGATTGTTGATTTTATTTATTTTTTTGATTATACAAACATGAGCAATTATAAATAATAGCCAAACAAAGAATAGTATTATTGTAACTGAATTAAATCTTATAAATTAAATAATATTTAAGTTAAAAAGGAAAATATTATGAGCGTAGTAAAGAAACCACCAGTAAAATGGTTGCCACTTATCATTATTGTGGTAATTTCAGCGATATTTTGGTTGTTTGTATCTCCACCTGAAGGTATTAGTCAAGAGGGTTGGCAAACCAGCATCATTTTTGTTGCAACAATTGCCAGTATTGTTGCCGAAATAATGCCAATTGGCGCAATTGGTCTATTAGCAATTACTGTTTTTGCTGTATTGAGACCATCTGGTGCAACAACAGCGACTGAGTCAATAAAAATCTCGTTAAGCGAATTAAATAGTAGTCTTATTTGGTTAATTGTTATTGCCTTTATGATCGCTCGTGGTTTTATCAAAACAGGTTTAAGTAAACGAATAGCCTATTATCTTGTTAAAATTTTGGGTAAAAATACCTTAGGACTTGCTTATGGTTTATCCGTTACTGATATTGCATTGGCACCAGCTATTCCAAGTACAACAGCACGTGCTGGCGGCGTTATTTATCCAATAGCGGAAGCACTAGCAATCAATTTTAAATCCAATCCCAAGGATGAATCAAGAAATCGCATAGGTACTTTTTTAATGCTAACTATTAGCCATGTAAATGATATCACCTCGGCAATGTTTCTAACGGCATTTACAGGAAATTTATTAGCAGCTAAATTAGTTACAACATCATTAAGTATTACATTAGGGTGGGGCCAATGGTTTGTTGCAGCAATTGCGCCATGTTTAGTTTCATTCGTTGTGATACCTTTGGTGATTTACTTTCTGACTAATCCAGAATTAAAAAGAACACCAGAAGCGCCAGAATTAGCGGCTGAAGAATTAAAGAAAATGGGGGTAATTACTGTTAAAGAAATCATTATGGGCGTTACTGTTGTACTTTTGTTAGCGCTCTGGATTTTTGGTAAAAATTTCGGTATTGATTCAACAACTACTGCGTTTATTGGCTTAACTATTTTGATCTTAACTGGTGTATTAAGCTGGGATGATATAAAAGGAGAAAAAGCTGCCTGGGACACATTAATTTGGTTTGCGGCATTACTTATGATGGCGGGGCAAGTTAATAAACTTGGTGTAACAAAATGGTTAGGGGACACAATAGGTGGAGCTGTACAAGGTCATTTAGGTGAAAGCAGTTGGGTATTAGTATTAGTTATTTTGTGTGTTGCCTATGTTTATTTACATTATTTCTTTGCAAGTGGAAATGCTCATATTGCTGCATTATTTCCCGTTTTCCTATCGATCGCTATTGCCTTAGGTGTACCAACTCTAACTGCAATTTTTGCGTTGGTTATTTGTACTAACTACTTTGGATCAATTACACAGTTTGCCAATGCTCGAAATCCACTATTATTTGCCGAAGGTTTTGTACCAGTAAAAACTTGGTGGAAAGTTGGGTTTATTTGTAGTGTTGTAAATCTAATTATCGTATTTACTGTTGGAATTTTATGGTGGAAGATAATAGGTCTGGATTAATTGTTATGTAACTGTAACTATCCTCTAAAATAATACATATTCCACCTTGAATCATTAAAAAAGTTATAGGTACTGTGAATGTTAATCAATGAATTTTATAAGTGATGGTAGTAGAAATTAACGTCATTTCAGAACATTCAATGTAATAAAATGGCTTTAATTGTGAAGTGTTAGATATTGATATTGCGGTCAGCTTACCAATAATTATCCGCTATTTGGATAAGCTGACTAAATATCATGGTCATCTAGTAAAAATATGAGTAGAGAAAAAAGAGACTATTTACTTAGTGAGATAATATTTCCCTTGATATGGCAAGAACAGTTGTGAAATTTGATGCATCAGTACGAATATCAACTCCATTTAATTCATCATTTTTAAATTGAAAATTTGAGGATAACATGCAAATAATTAAAAAATTATGTGATGACCTTAATTTGCCATATGGCGATCGATTTACTCAGGATTGGGCTTATGAGTTACCAGATCAATATAGAACAAAATATTGGTTAAATAAATATATTTTTGCATATTTATATAATGGATATTCTTCAATAGAAAAAAAAGAATTAATGATTTTATCTCTTGATGTTTGTAACGATTTAATTTCTTCGGGATTAAACCCTAATGATAAAGTTATTCAAAAGGTTTTAAATATTCTTTTTAACAATTATAAGAATTATGAGGATTTAATTAATTACTGGGCATTAGATAGTGCACCATTAACAGATTGTTTTACATTAACACCTATAATAAGAAAATTAAAATATCAAAATTATTTATAGAATTACTAAATTTTTTGTGCAGTATAAAATTTATTGGCACTACAAAGCGCCTTATTTTTAGGTATAATAATGGCTATTATATAGAATAGTGGAGTTGGTTTGATATGCATTTTTATTAATAATTAATAATTAATAATTTATTTTTTAAAATGGAAACCTAAGCTATCATAAAGCTTTTCCTTTTCAAGCGTTAATAGCTATCTATCTTTACCTCTTCATCACAATTAATGATATTAAAACAAAGCAAAACTATATTTTTCATCTATCAATGTTTAACAGTTAATTAGATATTGATTGTTATAAGATTTCAACATTAATTTTAGGTAATAGGCTTTTTATTTAACGACTATAGGTATTAAGATGAATTCATATTTATTACTTTTTTTTGCAATTATTTGTGAAGTTGTTGCAACTTCTTCATTAAAACTATCTGATGGATTTACCAATCTTATCTATTCCATCATTACCATTGTGGGCTATAGCGCTTCGTTTTATTTACTCTCATTAGCTCTAAAAACTATTCCCGTAGGTATTGCTTATGCTATCTGGTCTGGAATTGGAATTGTATTAATAAGCTTAATTGCATGGGTTTTTTTAAAACAAACTTTAGATTTTGCAGCTTTAGTTGGTATGGGGTTTATTATGTTTGGTGTTGTGATTATTAATTTATTTTCAAAAGTATCAGGGCATTGATTAATCGTAAATTAACTATAGGATAAATCCAAATAAAACTGTTCAATCAAATGAATGAGATCAGATTAAAATTAGGAAAGTATGAAATTTATTAATTGATATCATTCTCAATTTCAAATTCAATCTTTTTAATTGCTTGTTCACAGCGGTAAATTCGGTTATCAATTGCGGCGATTTTACTTTGATTGATAATTTCGGGCGATAGCTCTAGTTCGTATTTCATATTTTGTAGTCGGCGCAAGTAATCTAGGTGACGCGTATGTTTTTGGGCTAAGGTTTCTGCAATAATATTTTGGAACCCTTTTTTGCGTAGGTTTTGGGTTGCTAGTTCACGCGTTAGGGCTGCAATTTGGTTAACTAACTTGTCAGATAAAAAAGTTATTTGTTCAACTTTTTCTAATTTTATGTTAGCAACTAATACTTGATAAGTTTGTTTGATTTTTTCAAGGTAAAACGTTTTATCTGTTACAACTTTATTAGTTTGAAATAGTTGCTCGTCAAAATAAGGTTCTTGAAATAGTTGCTCGTTTGCTAAATTAATTTGCTGTTCTAATTTGTCAATTTGTTTTTGTAGTATAGTGAGTAAATTTGCCATTGTGATTATTCTTTATAATAAGTTGAGCTATCGTTGTCTTGACCGAAATAATCACCTAAATGTAATTTGGCTAGGTTGATAATTTTCATAAATGCTTCAAATGTTAATTTATTGTCATCTAAACTATTTTTTTCGGCAATAATTTTTTTAGCAATTAATTTTATTTTTAATTGGTTATAACAGTCAATTAAATTAAGTGGTAAGGGCGATAGAGCACGTTTTCCTAGCCAAAATATTCCTTGCAAAGGCATGCTTAAGGTGAATAGTATGGTTATTATTGTTACAGCAATTTGTGCCGGCATGAAATACTGCCAAAAGAGTAAGCCAATAATGATAGGAGGCAAGTATTTATTTGCGGTTTTTATGTAGTTAATAATTTTTAATTCAGGAAATGAATGTGTTAATTGTTTGTCTACTGGGCAAAGCTTCATATACCTTTGACCAGCTTTAAATGTGGTTATTAAATTCATATTATTGTGATTCCTCGACATTCACTTCTTATTGTCTTAAAATAGTGCCATTCAAATTGGGGACTCTCTCTATTTTATCTCAAAAAACAAGATATCAGAAGTCACCTTAGCGTAGTCACATTGATTTTAAATCATGTGTTGAGTTACCAATTTTGATTGGTATATGTCTTTATTATTCAATTTATAGGAATTACTATGTCATCAAGTAATAACGCTCTTGTTCTTAATTGCGGAAGTTCATCATTAAAATTTGCCATTATAAACCCTGAAAATGGTGATGAGTTTTTATCTGGTTTAGCTGAATGTTTTCATCTTCCTGATGCTCGTATTAAGTGGAAGCTTGATGGTGTTAAGAACGAAGCTTCTTTAGGCGCTGGTGCAGCACACAGTGAAGCAATTCGTTTTATTGTTAATAGCATCTTTCCACAAAAGCCAGAATTATTAGATAGCATTAAATCGATTGGTCACCGTATTGTTCATGGTGGCGAAAAATATACCCAGTCAGTTGTTATTGATGATTCAGTATTAAAAGGAATTGAAGAAGCATCTGCTTTTGCGCCGTTACATAATCCTGCACATTTAATCGGTATTCGTGAAGCATTTGCTGCGTTCCCACACCTAAAAACTAAAAACGTTGCAGTGTTTGATACTGCATTCCATACAACAATGCCAAAAGAAGCTTATCTATATGCTCTTCCAAACGAACTTTATACTAAACACGGTGTTCGTCGTTATGGTGCGCATGGCACTAGCCATTATTATGTTAGTCGCGAAGCTGCTAAATTATTAAATAAACCAGTTGACCAAACTAATGTTATTACTTGTCATTTAGGTAATGGCGCATCAATTACAGCTGTTAAAAATGGTAAATGTGTTGAAACTTCAATGGGTTTAACTCCGCTTGAAGGCTTGGTGATGGGTACACGTAGTGGTGATATCGATCCAGCGATTATGTTCTTCTTACATGATAACTTAAAAATGTCTGTTGCTGATATTAATAACCTTTTAAACAAAAAATCTGGTTTATTAGGTTTGACTGGTGTGAGCAGTGATTGCCGTTATGTAACCGATAATTACGAAACAGATGAAAACGCTAAAAACGCTTTAGATGTGTTTGTTCATCGCTTAGTAAAATATATCGGCGGCTATGCTATGCTTTTAGATGGTCGTTTAGATGCTATCGTGTTTACTGGAGGTATCGGTGAAAACTCAGAAGAAGTGCGTCGTATGGCATTACAAAAATTAGGTATTCTTGGTTTTGAACTTGATCAAGAACGTAACCTTGCAGCTCGTTTTGGTAAGGGTGGCAAAATTACTAAAGATGGTTCAGCTATTGCGATGGTTATTCCAACCAATGAAGAACTTGTCATTGCTCAAGATGCTGCGCGTCTAACTGCTTAATAAATATTCAAAACCGCCTAAATGGCGGTTTGTTTTTATACAATAAAGATTTAAGAGGTAATAATTATGTCTCGTACAATTATGCTCATCCCAACTGGCACTAATGTCGGGTTAACAGGTGTGAGTCTGGGCGTTATTCGAGCTATGGAGCGTCAAGGTATTAATTTAAATGTGTTTAAACCTGTCGCGCAACCAAGAGCTGGTGGCGATGCGCCAGATAATACCACAACTCTAGTGAGCAACAATACATCAATTCCAACACTAAAACCGCTTAAAATGAGCCATGTTGAAAACCTATTAGGTTTAAATCAACAAGATGTGTTAATGGAAGAAATCGTTGCCCTTTATGCCGAAAATACTAAAGGAGCTGATGTTGTTTTAGTTGAAGGTATTGTGCCAACATCTGATTATCCTTTTGCTAATGAACTTAATAATAATATTGCTAAAACTCTTGGCGCCGAAATTATTTTTGTAGTTAATATGGGCAAAGATACGCCAGAACAACTTAGAGATCGTATTGAAATTGCTCGTTCTAACTTTGGTGGTATTAAAAATGATAAAATCGTCGGTGTGATTGTTAATAAAGTTAATGCGCCAGTTGAAGAGCAAAATCTTGCTCGTCCTGATGTTGCTGAAATTTATCATACCCCTAAATTTGATGATAAGAAAATTACTATCGATGATTTAAATGCACACAGTCCATTGCCTGTTCTTGGTTGTATTCCTTGGAATATTGATCTAAGTGCTTGTCGTGCTATAGATATTGCTAAGCATTTTGATGCAAAAATCATTAACGAAGGTTGTATTAAAAATCGTCGTATTAAACATGTGTCTTTCTGCTCTCGCAGCGTACCAAATATTATTAACCACCTACAACCAAATGCACTTTTAGTGACTTCTGCTGATCGTGCTGATGTGTTAGTTACTATCAGTTTAGCGGCAATGAATGGTGTGGCAATTGGTGGTGTACTCCTAACTGGTGGTTATGAAATCGACGATAAAATTGCAAAATTATGCCAACCTGCATTTGATACTGGTTTACCTGTATTTACAGTTAAAACCAACACTTTCCAGACATCGATTAGTCTACAACAATTTAATTTAGAAATTCCTGCTGACGATAAAGAACGTATGGAAAACACCCAAAATTATGTAGCTGATCATATTGATGCTAAATGGATTAAATCATTAAATGAAGTAGTGAATTCTGCACGTCGCTTGTCTCCTCCTGCATTTCGTTATCAATTAACTGAACTTGCACGTAATGCGAAAAAAGTAGTGGTATTACCAGAAGGTGACGAACCAAGAACAGTTAAAGCAGCTGCAATTTGTGCTGAACGTAACATTGCAAAATGTGTTCTTATTGGTAATCCTGACGAAGTGCGTAAAGTTGCCGCTTCACAAGGCGTGACTTTAGGTCAAGGAGTAGAGATCGTTGATCCTGAAAATATCCGTGAAAAATATGTTCCTCGCCTAGTTGAATTACGTAAAAACAAAGGGATGACTGAAGTTATTGCTCGTGAGCAATTGGCTGATAATGTCGTATTGGGTACCATGATGCTTGAAGCTAATGAAGTTGATGGTTTAGTTTCAGGTGCTGTACATACAACCGCTAATACTATTCGTCCACCGTTACAATTAATTAAAACTGCACCAGGCAGTTCCCTTGTTTCATCGGTGTTCTTTATGTTAATGCCTGACCAAGTATATATTTATGGTGACTGTGCAATTAATCCAGATCCAAACGCACAAGAGTTAGCCGAAATTGCCATTCAGTCAGCCGATACAGCAATCGCCTTTGGTATTGAACCTCGCGTTGCGATGATCTCATACTCAACAGGTAGTTCTGGTCAAGGTGCTGATGTTGAAAAAGTGAAAGAAGCAACTCGCATTGCTCAAGAAAAACGTCCTGATCTAATGATTGACGGCCCATTACAATATGATGCAGCGGTAATGCCTGATGTAGCTAAATCAAAGGCGCCTAATTCACAAGTTGCAGGTAAAGCTACTGTATTTATTTTCCCTGATCTTAATACAGGTAATACTACATATAAAGCAGTACAACGTTCAGCTGATCTTGTTTCGATTGGTCCTATGCTACAAGGCATGCGTAAACCTGTGAATGATTTGTCTCGTGGTGCATTAGTTGACGATATTGTCTACACTATTGCATTAACCGCAATTCAATCAGCACAAGAACAAAATGCTACAAAATAAGTTTAGCAAAACGTTTTAACGATTGATAAAAGGTGATGCAATATCACCTTTTTTAATTAAATTTAACCAAGTAATGAGTTTTAAAAGCTTGAGTTATAAAGATTCAGTTTTAAAGTATTTTGTTCTAGAAATTTGAGACAAGGTCTCCAAAAACTTATTTTAAGTTAAGTCCAAGCATTCAACGTTGATAAAAACAATAAATAATAAAAATTTATAAATGATTTTATCCCTTCATGTTGGTTTTTAATAGTGTTAATAACATTTCCATAAATTGTTCTTTATCACCTTGTAATGTTGAAAAAAAATCTTTATCTATTTGTTCAACTAAAGGTACAGTTTCATTTGCTTTATTCAATCCTTTTTGTGTTAATTGAATGGATTTTGCTCGACTATCTTTAATTGAGCAAGAGCGTTTTATATAATCCTTTTTTTCTAAATTCTCTAATATTTGGGAAATTGTCATCACATCGATATTTGTTTTATTTGATAAAATAATTTGTGTTATTTCATCTAGTCGCTGTGATAGATAAGCAAGCGTTGCAAGCACTATAAATTGAGGATGAGTGATAGACTGTTTTTTCAAGCAATTTTTGATATTCGTATGCCAGGACGAATAAGTTTTCATAAAAATAAAACCAATAGATTCAGAATCAGTTTGGAATTGAGTCAAAAACTTATTGTCCTTTGTCATAATTTACCCTTCAACTAAGCCATTTACTTTGTAAGTTTTATCTATAATATCATCTGAAATCTGTTTTATAAAATCATAGGATGCTTTAGTATCCATTTTTGGATCCGGTTTTAGAGAAATTTCTGATTTTAATGCATATTGATTATGCGATATTTCAATAATTTGATGTGAGAAAAACAGTAAACCTATTTCAGGCATATCAAATTGCTCTGTAAATTCTTGCTTATCAATAATCTTTGATAAAGTCACTTCCATTTCCGGTATATTTTGTAATTTGAAAATACCTTTAGACCCTGTTTTTAAGTCACCAAATATACGAAAGTCTTCAAGATCAGTTTCCCATAATTTTCTTAAATTAAGATCAGTATAGTATTGCCAAATTTGAGTTGGTTTAGCTTTGGTTGGTAATATGAAAGAAATTGAAATGGTATTCATAGCGTCTCCTTTTGATAAGTTAACTTATTATAAGTCTACTTATTAATTAAGTAAAGAGAATTCAATTTTTTTGATTTGTTGACCTATTACAAGGTTAATTTGATGACCATGATATTGAATTCTGTAATAAGATGATTTCGAAATTATTAATAATATAAAATATTTATAATTGTTTTTAATTAATGCTCTCAATTTAATTGGTAAATGGTACAATATCAGCCTGATTTTGTATTAGTTCATAGTTTAGGAATAAAATTGATGAAAAAAGACATCCACCAACAGCGCATATTAATCCTCGATTTTGGTTCACAAGTTACTCAATTAATTGCTCGACGTATTCGTGAAATTGGTGTGTACTGTGAACTTTGGCCGTGGGATGTATCAGAAGAGAAAATCAAACAATTTAATCCTAAAGGTATTATTTTATCAGGTGGTCCTGAAAGTACCACCGATGATAATAGTCCTCGTGCTCCCGAGTATGTTTTTAATGCTGGCGTACCTGTTTTGGGTATTTGTTATGGCATGCAGACTATGGCAATTCAAGTTGGTAAAGGCGGTCAAGTCACTGGCTCTAACCAACGTGAATTTGGTTATGCTAAAGTGGATCTTATTGGATCGTCAAAATTAACTGATGGTATTTTGGATAGTACAAGCGAACAAGGCATTAATCAACTTGATGTCTGGATGAGCCACGGTGACAAAGTAACAACCTTGCCTGATTGTTTTACACTAATTGGTCGTACTGAAACTTGTCCATTTGCTATTATGGCTAATGACGAAAAACAATTTTATGGTGTTCAATTCCACCCAGAAGTGACTCACACTGTTAAAGGTTTCGAGTTATTGCAACGTTTTGTGATTGATATCTGTCACTGCGAAAAACTTTGGACACCATCTTCAATTATTACCGATGCTATTGCTCGAATTAAAGAACAGGTTGGCAATGACAAAGTATTACTTGGCTTATCAGGAGGGGTTGATTCTTCTGTTACAGCATTGTTATTACACCAAGCTATCGGAGATCAATTAACTTGTGTATTTGTTGATCATGGTTTGTTACGTTTGAACGAAGCTCAACAAGTTATGGATATGTTTGGTAATAAATTTGGCTTAAATATCATAGCTGTAAATGCTGAAGATCGCTTTTTAGCTGCACTAAAAGGTGAAGCAGATCCTGAAGCAAAACGTAAAATTATCGGGCGTGAATTTGTTGCTGTATTTGATGAAGAGGCGGCAAAATTAAAAGATGTAAAATGGTTAGCTCAAGGTACTATCTATCCAGATGTTATTGAATCGGCTGCTGCTGATACTGGCAAAGCCCATGTAATTAAATCACATCATAATGTAGGCGGATTACCAGAAGATATGAAAATGGGCTTAGTTGAGCCACTGCGCGAATTATTTAAAGATGAAGTCCGTAAAGTGGGTTTAGAACTTGGATTACCTTATGACATGCTTTACCGTCATCCATTTCCTGGTCCAGGTCTTGGCGTGCGTGTACTTGGTGAGGTTAAAAAAGAGTATTGCGACTTGTTACGTCAAGCTGATGCTATTTTTATTGAAGAACTTTATAAAGCTAATCTATACCACAAAGTAAGTCAAGCCTTTACTGTGTTCTTACCTGTTCGTTCAGTAGGTGTAATGGGGGATGGTCGTAAATATGATTGGGTTGTATCCTTGCGTGCAGTTGAAACCATCGATTTTATGACGGCTCATTGGGCTCAGTTACCTTATGATTTCCTAGGACGAGTTTCAAATCGAATTATCAACGAAGTTAATGGTATTTCTCGTGTCGTATATGATATAAGCGGAAAACCGCCAGCGACTATTGAATGGGAATAATTGTATTTAATATCACGTAATCTCATATTGTCTTTTTTTGTTATTTTAAGCCTTGTTTATCAAGGCCTTTTAACCTCATTTAATCCCACTTAGACTCAACTTTTTTAGAGGTATCTTTAATCAGGAATAAATACACTAACAAAAACTAAGTTTAAATTAGTAAAACAAAAGGAAAAAATAAAAATTCCATTTTGATTGTATGTTGCATTTTCTAAAATTGGGATAAACCCTTTTTCAAATTAGGTATTTGATAAGCGCATTATTTACTAGAATTATTTACAATAATTTGAGAAACTACTGTAATAAATATACATAAAAAAACAAAACTAACGCCTTATCACAGACAAGAGATATGGTGCTTATATCACAAAGAAAAAATAACGGTGACTGATTAGGCAAAATATCTGATTAAGTTTGAACTACCGCAAATTAATAGCTTACAAAGTCCTGTTACAATATAGCTTAAATCGTAAGATATTTCTTTAGAATCAACACATACACCATAATGTATCATACCAAACTTAATTAGTTTGAATCTTGCTTGTAATGGCGTCCCCTACAGGATTCGAACCTGTGACCTACGGCTTAGAAGGCCGTTGCTCTATCCAGCTGAGCTAAGGAGACTTAGATAGGTTTTTTATTTAGATGTTGTGTATTATATAAAGCTATTTCGATACGTCAATGATTTTTAATGGCCTATTATATCGGATTGATAAAATATCATCAATTTGGTTTTTTATTAGAGTCGTTGATGTTTTGTATTAATCATAAAATTTCTTTACATTTTTAACTATTAGCAAATTATATAATAGGCCTATGTAATTAAATGTCGAATATTGTTGTTAATAATATTCAGTTTTTATACATTCTAGTAATTAATTTTGGTATAGTAATATCTAGCTATGATTTAGTTAAATGATGACTTATAATGCTTTTTTAGCAATCTTTTCCAGTAGACAGTTATTATGACTCCCAAATTGTCCTTTAAGGTATCTTTTATCAACTGAAAGATGAAAATAGAGCCTAAAAGATTATTAGAGAAATAATTTTTTTAACTTTTTGTTTTATTTTTATAAAATACAATAGACGTTGCTATTACCGAACCAATTAATAATATACCACTTAATACAAAATTGCTTTGCCATCCCAGATAATCAAAAAACAATCCGCCTATCGTTGAACCTATCGCAATTGATGATTGAATTACTGCAACCATTAGTCCTCCACCAATTTCTGCATCTTTGGGTAATGTTTGTGCTATCCATGCCCACCACCCAGTTGGTGCGGCCGTAGCAAACAATCCCCATAAACTGAATAAAGTAGCTACAGTCCAGATGTGACTACTAGTTAAAAATAAACCTATGATAATGACAGTCATTATTAAAGAAATCATCATTAGTGTTTGATAGAGTTTAGTTTTCAGAAAGGTTGCAATTACCATTGTTCCAATAAAACCAGCGACACCTATAGCAAGTAAAATTAAAGATAGATTAAAATTATCTACCTTAGCCACTGTTTCTAGAAAAGGGCGCACATAGGTGAATAAAGTAAACTGTCCCATGAAAAATAATCCACATGCCAGTAAGCCTATAGATAGAATTGGTTTTTTTAGCAGTTGAAGCATAGGCTTGTTAGGTTGATTTTCTTTATAGGTTTTCATAGTAGGCAGGCTAATGCATTGCCAAATAAATGCAAAAATAGCAAGGGGAATGATACAAATAAATGCTCCACGCCAGCCTATTGTTTCTCCTAAGTAGCTTCCCAGTGGTGCGGCTATAATTGTCGCAAGAGCATTTCCGGCATTGAAAATAGCCAGAGCCTTAGGTACTTGATGCTGTGGCACCAAACGAATAGCCGTTGCAGCTGACATTGACCAGAATCCACCGATAGCAATACCAATTAGTGCTCTTCCCAGAATATAAACCAAGTAATAGGATGCGATAGCGATAACTAGCCCGGATAAAGCCATTAAAAACGTAAGAAATAGTAACAGTAGTTTTCGATCTAAGTTTCCTGTAAGTTTATGAATTGTCAGACTAGTTAGTACTGCTAGTATACCTGATATAGCAATACCTTGACCCGCTTGTCCATCGGTAATTTGTAAATCTCTAGCAATAGGTGTAAGTAGGCTTACAGGTAAAAATTCTGAAGCAATTAATACAAAAACGCATAGCGTCATAGAAAATATACCGCTCCAGTGTGTGTATGTTGTATTGTTTGGTATATTGAGATTTTTTTTAGACATTATAGCTTTATCCTCATACCTTTTTGACCGGCCGAGTTGCATTAAGGGCAAATGTTGTTTCTGTATATAGTAGTTATAAAGTTAATAAAAACAAAATATTAGAAATAACATTTTTGTCATTTATATAATGATAATAGCCATCAGTAAATACAGTTATTTTTGTTGGGATGGCTAATATATATACCTTATAATTTTAAGCTGGTCTTAAAGAACTGTTCAAATTTAGTAAATGGTATTTTTCCTGTGGTATTGTCATATAAATCGACATGATTTGCTTCAGAAACAATTACCAATTCTTTTTTCTTGCCACCGACCATTTTATAAGCATCCTCAGCAAAATAACGAGAATGAGCCTTTTCACCAGTAACAATTAATGTGGGAATAGTAATTTCATTTGCATAGTTTAGTAGCGGCATATTCATAAATGAAAGAGGCATTGTTGCATTCCATGCTCCAACCGAATTAATAGAACGAGGATGAAAACCACGAGGCATTCGGTAGTAATTATAAAACTCTTTCAACACTGGAGGCGGATTTTCTGGTAATGTTTCTGGCAAAATACGTTTAGAAGCACTGACTTTACCTTTCTCATCGATATAAATATCATGTCCACCTAATGTGGGAATACCTGTTTTAGCATCTTCCCAACGTTGTTCGTTCAGATATTGCAAAACAGAATGTCGATCAGATGTTGAATAACGATCTTTTCCATCACCAACCCCATGACCCATTGCACGACTCATATCGTACATTACACTCGTTGCAACAGCCTTTACACGAGTATCCATTGCTGCATTGTTTAATGCCATACCGCCCCAGCCACAAATGCCGAGCAGTCCAATACGATTACGATCCACTTCTTTTTGTAGACCAAGAAAATCAACTGCAGCACTAAAATCCTCGGTATTGATATCGGGAGAAGCAACATTACGTGGGTAGCCACCACTTTCTCCGGTATAAGATGGATCAAAAGCCAACGTAATAAAACCTTGTTCGGCTAGTGTTTGAGCGTATAGCCCGCTCGCTTGTTCTTTTACTGCACCAAAAGGTCCGCTGATTGCGATTGCAGCTAATTCGCATTCATTTTGATTTTTGGGAATATAAAGATCGCCGATTAATATAATTCCATAGCGGTTCTGAAAGGAGACTTTACGGTGATTAACTTTTGTACTTTTAGGAAAGGTCTTGTCCCATTTTTCGATCAGTGATAAAGGTGAAATTTGATTTATCTTATCAGTACTCATAGTTATAACTCCACTTATTGGTGTGAATAGTATAGTAGTTGGTGGAACAAATTTTGCTAAAAGCTCTTATTACTCATTTTTTTTACTGATATAGATTATATTTAGATAACTCAGCAGAAATTGTATTAGTAATTATTATAATTAATATTAATAGTATTGATTAGTGGGGAAAAAATGCTAAGATTAATACTAAATTGTTATAAATAAGAGTAAAAAAATACTTTGCTAACTAAGCGAGAAAACTACAATGATCTTTACCTGTTTATGATTGTTGTACAGGAAGGAAGCTTTACCGCTGCAGCAAAACGGCTTGGGCTTGCACAATCAGGGATAAGTCGTTCTATCCGTGAGCTTGAAAAGCGCCTTGGTTTACAGCTTTTGGTTCGCACAACGCGCAAATTATCTCTGACGCAGGCGGGTGGACAATTTTATCAAAAAGTACTGTCTGGATTTGATGCATTAAATGACGGACTAACCTCTCTAGCTTATTATCGTAATACTCCATCAGGTACTGTTCGCATCAATGCTAGCCAGCATGTTATAGATAAAGTGCTATTACCTAAGTTAGCGGTATTTCAACAACTTTATCCTGATATCCGATTGGAACTTATTAATGAAAGCAGGTTTGTTGATATTATTTCTGAGCGATTTGATGCAGGTGTGCGCCTAGGTCCAGAAATTAACGATGGCATGGTTGCTGTACGTATTTACCCAGATATGGAAATGGCAATTGTTGGCACTCCCGACCACTTTCGTCGCTATGGATTTCCACAAATACCAGCAGATTTAGTGGCACATCCTTGCATTGCATATCAGCTTGGTGACGGAAGTTTGTACTCGTGGGAGCTTTATCAAGATGGCGAAAAAATTACCCACCGACCTGAGGGAAAATGGGTTTTTGCTGATAGTTATTTGGAAGCTAAAGCTGCTCGCTTGGGATTGGGGTTAGCCTATGTACCAGAAGAATTGGTAGCGGATGATATAGAAAAAGGCGTTTTCATTAGAGTGCTACAGCGTTTTAGTCTTAAGCTCGAAGCATCGTATATCTATTACCCTAATAGAAATATATCTCCTGCGCTACGAGCTGTTATTGACGCATTGAAAATTTAAAGAGAGATTAAATTGTCTACATTTGATTATTTGTAATTTGTAATAGTCCTTATTTAATTTGATATTTGAGTTATTTTATAACGCAAAAGGGGATGCTAGAAATGAATCAAACAACAAAAATCATTAAACCTAAATTAGGACTTTAAAAATAAAATTATTGCCACTAACTCTTGTCTTAATTATTACTTTTTAATTGGAGCGGGAAACGAGGTTCGAACTCGCGACCCCGACCTTGGCAAGGTCGTGCTCTACCAACTGAGCTATTCCCGCATAGGTAAGAAGTGGTGCCCGGGGCGAGACTTGAACTCGCACGGCCAAAAAGGCCGAGGGATTTTAAATCCCTTGTGTCTACCGATTTCACCACCCGGGCTCAAAATTAATTACTAAAAAGTAATTTGTTTTGAATGCTGTGCATTTTACCGATCTTATGGTTTCAGTCAATAAAAATTTTAAATAAATCGTTTAATTGCTCAATGTTTGACTGATTAACAATTTAAATAGAAGTTATTGGTTGGTTTTGAAGGGGATGAGTAATTTTGTTTACTAGAATTTATCAACAAAATTACTCGAATAAAAACATGCTTAGGTAGAAATATTAACTAAAAGTTATTATTCTTCTAATAAATCGCTATGTGCTATCCATAAATATTGCAACATTGATAATAGCGTTAATACTGTTGCAATAAACAATGCTGCAAGACCTGCGTAAATAACAATGTCACAAGGACGCCAAAGTAGCCAAGTTAATGCTGTCATTTGTGCTATCGTTTTGATTTTCCCAATTGACGAAACAGCTACATTGTTACGTTTACCAATTTCAGCCATCCATTCCCGTAAGGCCGATATTATAATTTCTCGTGAAACAATAATAATTGCAGGGATTGAGATCCACCATGATTGATAATATTGTGTAATTAAAACAAGCGCTATTGTTACTATGATTTTGTCGGCGACTGGATCTAAAAATGCGCCAAACTTGGTTGTCTGTCCTAGGCGGCGAGCAAGATAACCATCTAATACATCAGTCACGGCCGCAATTAAAAAAATTAATGCAGAGAAAAAACCAGACCATTCATGAGGGAACAAATAAAATGCCAGCACAAAAAAAGGAATTAAAATAACTCGAAATAGTGTTAAAAATGTTGGAAAATTAATTTTCATGTGACAAAAGCTCTTTTTTTATTTTATTAATCAATGCATTATAGATTAATAAAAAACAGTATTTTCTTAATGATTATGTTGCCTGAAATATGTTATTTTTTCAATGGGTTATTGTTGTAAATTTAGATAAATTTTTTCAGCTAATTGTTTTGATATACCTTGTACTTGCGCTATTTCATCAATACTGGCATTTTTTAACTCTCTTAATCCACCAAAATGTTTCAGTAGTGCTTGACGCCTTTTAGCGCCAATACCTTCAATATGTTCTAAGGCGCTGTCGGTTAATTGTTTTGTCCCTTTTTTACGTTGACCAACAATAGCATGATCATGTGATGCATTTCTTATTTGCTGAATGAGTAATAGTGCAGGGGAATGATCATCAAGATAATGTCCTGTACCATGAGCTTCAAAAAAGAGGGTTTCTAATCCTTCTTTACGATCAGCTCCTTTAGCAACACCAATTAGTATAGGATGATTTTTGTTCCAATTTACCTCTAATTGTTCAAATACCTTTAGAGCTTGATTAAGTTGCCCTTTACCACCGTCAATAAAAATAATATCAGGAACTTTTTCATCGGGTAGTTCTTTTTTACTGTAACGGCGCGTTAAGACTTGTTCCATTGCCGCATAATCATCGCCAGGTGTGATACCAGTAATATTATAACGACGGAATTCAGATTTAACAGGTCCTTTATCATCAAATACAACACAAGATGCAATCGTGTTTTTACCCATAAAGTGGCTGATATCAAAACATTCCATTCGGTTAATTTTATCGATTCCCAAAAAAGATTTTAATGCGTCATATCGTTGTTTTATTGTAGAATTTTCTAATAGCTTATTTTTAACTTCAGTTTGAGCGTTTACTGTTGCAATATTGAGTAATTTAAGATTATCTCCTTTAGGTTCATCAATGAGTTTAACTTGATGCTCTGCAATAAGTGACAGTGTCTCTTCCATTGGTTGTTTATCTGATAATGAAAAATTGAGTAAAATTTTTCTCGGAATATTTCTATTCTGGTTACCTTGTAGATAAAATTGTCCTAAAAAAGTTTCTATAACTTCTTCTAGTTCTGTATTTGATGGTACTTTAGGAAAGTATGATCGATGACCAAAAGTTTGCCCATTCCGAATAAACAGTACATAGATACAAGCTAATCCTAATTCATAATGGAATCCAATAACATCAAGATTATCATTATTATTGTATATTGCTTGTTTTTCATTAATGTGTTTTATTGCTTGAAGTTGATCACGCAAAACCGCTGCTTTTTCAAAGTTGAGTTCGCTACTAGCTTTTTGCATATCTTCAGTTATTTTTTGTATTATCTGATCTGATTGACCAGATAAAAATAATCTAACATAGTTAACTTGTTCTAGGTAATCTTCATCACTGACTAATCCAGACACACAAGGCCCTAAGCAACGTTTAATTTGATATTGTAGGCAGGGGCGAGTTCGGTTGCGATAGGTTGAATTTAAACACTGTCTTATTGGAAATGTTTTTTGTAATAAAGCTAATATTTGCTTTACTGCATATCCACTTGGATAAGGGCCAAAAAATTCATCTTTTTTTCGATTGACCGCACCACGATAAAGAGACAATTGCGGATGTTGTTCTTTGCTTAACTTTATAAAAGGGTAACTTTTGTCATCTTTTAACAGTACATTGTATCGGGGTTGATACTTTTTAATATAAGTCTGTTCAAGCAGTAAGGCTTCGGTTTCGGTATTGGTAATTGTAAATTCAATATGATGGATATGACTAACGAGCATATCCGTTTTTAGCGTTTTTTTACTATTATTAAAGTAACTTTTTAAGCGATTATTAAGATCTTTAGCCTTTCCCACATAAATAATCGTCTGTTTATCATTAAACATTTGATAAATTCCTGGCTTATGTGGAACTGTTTTTAAAAAAGATGCTGAATCAAATTGGCTCATATTAGTTTTCAAATTTGAGGGCTTTTTTCTCTATAATCCTCATAATGGTGCTAAGTAAACCATTTATCAAGAGATATATTAACCCAGCAGCAATAAAAATAGTGAAATCATAATAATCCGCATTCAATTCATTGCTGTAGCCCATAACATCCATAACAGGAATCATTGATGCTAATGCTGTGCCTTTTACTACAAAGACAACTTCATTTGAATAAGTCGAAAGGGCTCTTTTTAATGCATAAGGCAAAACAACTTTTAAAGTTTGTTTTTTATTCATGCCAAGTGCTTCACAAGCTTGCCACTGTCCTTTAGGTAAGGCTTTTAATGAACCATAAAAAATTTGAGTTGTATAGGCGGCACTATTGAGTGTTAATGTTAAATAGGCACAAAACCAAGGCGAAGAAATAATGTTATAAAACGTCGGTATTTTGATTAAAATATCTCTAAATTGTGATGGCCCATAATAAATTAGTAAAAGTTGTACTAGTAAAGGTGTACCTGTAAATATAATGATATATGTGCGTATAACTTTATTTAATATAAAGTTATTTAATGACAATATGCATGATAGACAAGCAGCAATCAATCCAGCAGATAAAATACCCAAAATACCTAAACTTAATGTATCGGGTAAACCTTGGGCAATGATGTTAAGGTAATGAATAAAATTATCAGACATAATACGGCCTTACTAACTTTTCGCTGATGTAGGTTGTTCAAAATAGGTTGAGCGTTTTTCAATACGCGTTATAACCTTTTGACTTAAAATTGAGATAATTAGATAAATGATCATTGCAACAAAATACCATAAAAAAGGTTGGTTGGTTCGCGCGATGATAGTTTTGGTTTGCATCATTAAATCATCAATTGCAATTGCTGAAACTAATGCGGTGTCTTTTAACAAAATTAACCACTGATTACTTAATCCAGGCAAGGCATGACGCCACATTTGTGGCATTATAATACGAAGAAACGTGCGTGATTTACTTAACCCAAGTACTTGAGCTGCTTGTTTTTGTCCGTTAGAAATTGCTTTAAATGCACCGCGTAACGTTTGAGAGGCATAAACAGCGTATAAAAGTGATAGTGCTGCAACACCGCATAAAAAAGGACTAATATTAAAATCTTGAATATCTAATTGTATCGTCAACGACAAATAATAAAGATCGATTGTGAAACCATCATTTAATAATATTAATAATAGTGGTAATCCGTTATAAATAGCTACCACAATTAATAATTCAGGTAACGCGCGAATTGTTAAGTTAAATAAGGACATTGCCCACGCAACGGGTTTAAATGGAACAGATGCTAGTATTGAGAAAATTAAAGCGAAAACAATTCCGATAATTAATGATACAAAGGCCAATGATAATGTGATACCTGTTGCTTGTATAAGCGGCAAAATATACCCATCCATTAACGATGAGATCCATATCATTTTATTTGCAAAAAAATCAAACATAAAAAAACCAAGGTTAATTTAAAAAATAAATTCGCCGCAAGATAATGCGGCGAGATTATCATTGTAATATTTATTTAAAAATATAGTTTATTTATTAAACCATTTTTTATAGATAGCATCTAACTCACCGTTAGCTTTTAATTTATCTATTGCTTGATCGAATTGGTTAAGTAATTTTTCGTTCCCCTTACGGATAGCAATTCCTAAACCTTCACCAAAATAGTCGTGGTCAGTGATTTTATCGCTTAAAGCAACAATATCTGCCTCTTTGCCTAGCCATTCGCCAGCTACGATTGAGCTTGAAACTATTGCATCAATTCTCTTCGCTTTTAAATCTAAAATAGCGTACTGATAACTATCATAGCTAACCGCTTTCATATCTGGGAATTTATCACTTAAATATTTAGGATAAGTTGTTCCTTTTTGTAGACCAACTCGTTTACCTTTTAGTTGATCGAGACTAGTCAATGTATCTTTCAATGTAACAAATTGGATTGAGCTATCATCATAATAAATTTTAGTAAAATCAACTTGTTTTTGTCGTTCTGGCGTAATATCAATTCCGGCTATAGCAGCATCAATTCGACGAGTTTTTAAGCTAGGAATTAAACCATCAAATGATTGATTGACAATTTTGCATGAAACTTTTATTTCATCACAAATCTTATTAATCACATCAATATCAAAGCCGATGATTTCATTTTTTTCATTAGTAAATTCAAAAGGCGCATAAGTTGCTTCTGTTCCGATTGTTAAGGTGTCTGCTGCTTGAGCTACAAAAGCTGTTCCTGCAAGACAAATGGCTAGTAACGTTTTTTTCATATATCCACCTAATTTTATTTTAATTAATGTGACAAATAAGCTTTAAACTCTTCAGTTTTAGGATGAGCAAAACATTCGAGTTGTCCTCGCTCAATAATTTTACCTTGCTCCATATAAATTACTTGTGAAGCAATTTTGCGTGCAAAATCAACTTCATGCGTAACTATAATTTGTGTAATACCTGTTTGAGATAGCTCATTGATAATTTCGGCAATTTGCGATGTAATTGCTGGATCTAATGCTGCTGTAGGTTCATCGAATAATAATATTTGAGGTTCCATCATTAACGCTCTAGCAATAGCGACACGTTGCTGTTGTCCACCTGAGAGGTGAAGCGGGTAGCGTTGTGCCATATCATCAATTTGCAATCTTTGTAATATCGCCATTGCTTTATCGCAAGCTTCTTTTTTAGATAACTTTAATACTTGGCAAGGTGCTTCAATCAAATTTTCTAGTACCGTCAAATGCGGCCATAAATTATAGTTTTGAAATACCATGCCTACATTTTTACGGAGATGTCTAATTGTTGATTCACTAATTTTTTCAGAAAAATCAAAATGAGTGTTAGCAATAGTCATCTGCCCTGATCTAGGTATTTCAAGTAAGTTAAAAACTTTTAATAAAGAGCTTTTTCCTGCTCCACTTTGACCAAGTAATACAATGGTTTCACCAAGTGGATAGCAGAGTGAAACATCATTTAAGGCCTGATGTTTACCATAAAAACAGTTAATATGGTTTAATTCAATATTCATTGTTAGTTATACATTTTTTTGATGCTAAAGTTGATTAAATATTACTTTTTTCTGCATAAAAATGCAATCTAATTTATTAGACAAGTCCTCTTTTGTCTGGTTTTTATACTTAAAGATGCACTTTCCTGAAAGTTTTTACAATCTTTTGTTATTTAGGATGGTTATTGAGCATTAGATAAAATAGGAATTACAGGACCAAGATATCTAGGTTCTTTTTTTAGAATATAAAGATCAATAAATGCACTAACACGCGCAAACATTTCGCGGATACGGACTAACTTCATATTTTTAGGGGAGGGTACAGCAAAACATTGCGCTTGTATGTCTTGTGCAAGTGCAATAAAAATAGCTCGTTCGCAATGAAACTCTTGAGTGATAATAGTAAAATTATTTGCATCAAATACTTTATTGGCACGAACCACCGAATCGAAAGTTCTAAAACCTGCATAATCCAAAACGATCACATTGCTAGGAATTCCAGCTTTTATCAAATCCTTCTTCATAGTAATTGGTTCGTTGTAGCTTAAAAGAGCGTTATCACCACTTAATAATAAATAATCAACTTTGTTTTGCCAATAAAGATCAATTGCTCCATCAATACGATTACGATAAAAATCATTTAAACCTCCTCCTCGAACATATTTCGATGTTCCAAGTACAACACCAATAGTTCGGTAAGGAAGTTTGTTTTCATCATGATAAATATAAGGAGCTGTTTTATAGCTGACCCAATAATCTAAAACCACAATAGCAGTTATTGAAATCAAGCAGAAACTAGCAATATAAGCAATAAGCTTTTTTAATTTCATGCTAAAACCAGTTAAAAATAAATACCATTATTGGAAATAAAAAAGGTGCTGTCAATGAGGTCATAACACCACATAAAACTAATGATAACGAACTATACGCACCTTCGTTATAATCAACTTCAATACAACGGGCAGTGCCGACAGCATGTGAAACAGCACCGATAGCTAATCCTCTTGCTGGTGCTGATTTTATTCTTACTAAATTTAATATTTGATGTCCAAATATACCGCCTAATGTTCCAACTAATATCACGCATAATGCAGCTATTGACGGTACACCATCTTGATTACTTGCAATTGTTACTGCAATGGCAGTAGTAACAGATTTAGGTAGCACAGATGCAGCAATCTCGATACTTCCACCTAACCAAAATACAATACAAACACCGGTTATCATTGAAGCAAGCGATGCGGTAAAAGTAATAATCATTATTGACTTCCAACGCGCTTTAATTTGGGGGATAAGTTCATATAAAGGATAGGCGAGAGCAACAACAGAATAAGGCAATAGGTTATTAATGATTTGTACGTTGTCAACGTATTGTGTATAACTGGTGTTTGTTATCAGTAAAATTGGAATTAATACTATGACCGTAATCACTAGGGGATTAAATAACGGATTTTTTATTTTAAATGATATTTTTCTAATAATGAAGAAAATAAAAAGCGTTAATGATAGCATCCATATCATAGCTGATTGACCTCACCTTTTGGTGATGAAATTGTATTTTTTGCTGCGACTTTATGACATTGTTCCGTCAAAAATGCAGTTAGAATCAATACAATAAGAGAACCACCTACACAGCCAAATATAATCGGAACCCAATTTTGTAATAAAAGTGAATAATTATCCATAATCCCCATTGCTGCAGGAATAAATAACAATGTCATGTAACGCATGAATAGATTACAGCTATTTTTGATCCAGCAAGTGGGAATTAACTGAAATGCAAGTAAGAAGAACAGGATCAATAAACCAATAATACTGCCAGGAATCATTATAGGTAATATTTTAGAAATAATATTACCTACCCATAAACAAAGAGTTAATATGACCAATCCACGACCATAACTAAAAAGAGTATAGTATAAAGAATATAGTCTATGTCTGATGGTGGCGTGCTTAGCTAGAAAATGTTTCATAACGTAAATGCTATTAATCTTAATTATAAATTATGACGGATGCTAGAGTGACATAAAGTTATTTGTCTATATGATACGCTCGTCAAAATTAATTACCAACTAAATAATGGCAGTAATGATAAAGTTGTTTAATTATTGCTAGTTTTTCTGGTTGCTGAATATAAGTTTCAGCATATTGTTCTAATATTAATAAGTAATCTTGAATTTTTGGGGTGTTGAGTTTATCGCGACAATAATCTTTCCAAATAATCTGTTCATGCTCTGTTAATGTTTGTGGGTAATTTCGCGCTTTATAACGAAAAAATAGTGTTGGTAAACGAGGATCATCAAACGTTAATGATAAACTATCTAATAGATGAATTGGAGTTGTTCGAATAGTCTCGCAGCGTAACTTATCTTGGTTATTTAGAAATTTTCCATAAATTTGAGCATCAACATCAGCGTTAATAGTATTAATAGGACTATTATTATCAATATTAAATAACGTCTGCATTTTATTTTGTAATAAATTTTGATTTTCTAACAATTTATGTTGGTTTATTAAACATTGCTCTATATCAATGTTAAACCGTTCAGCATTTTCAGGTAATAATGTTTTTAATGGTGCAATAACAGGACATTTATTGGTATGAACCAATTTTAAAGGTATTCGTGATTCACCTAATTGTAGATCTTTAGTTTTGGTGTAGAGCC
Source organism: Gilliamella sp. BG1 (assembly GCF_046635625.1). NCBI lineage: Bacteria > Pseudomonadati > Pseudomonadota > Gammaproteobacteria > Orbales > Orbaceae > Gilliamella > Gilliamella sp. BG1. The sequence goes on from NZ_JBIDFG010000012.1 coordinate 46,726, forward strand.
TTTCCTTTATTTGCTCAACAGGTAGATCGATTAAGAGATCTATATCTCCAGTTAAATCGCAAATAACAGCGGCACTATTTTGTACTGGATGCCAAATTATAGGTGAAACTAAAGATAGATTACCACGATGGCTGCCTAACATACCTGATACATGAACTATTGGTGTCATATTAACTACATCAATAAGTTCAGCAACTTTATTTTTCTTACGTAATGAGAAAAAATAATTAAACAGTTTAGGTTGTTTTTCTTTTATTAATTTAGCCATTGCTATAGTTGCATAAACATCAGACATTGCATCATGTGCATGTTCATGCTTAATGTTATTTGCTTTTGTTAGATGTTCTAAACGAAAACTTGGTAGACCTTCATCATTAGTTGGCCAATTAATTCCTTCTGGTCTTAGCGCATAACAAGCACGAACTACATCAAGTAGATCCCATCTTGAATTGTTGTGTTGCCAACAATAAGTATAAGGGTCATAAAAATTACGATATAAAAGATTACGCGTTACTTCATCATCAAAACGAATATTGTTATAGCCTAAAATACAAGTATTAGGTTTGCTAAAAGCTTGATGAATTTGTCGAATAAATTCAGCTTCACAAACTCCTTTGTTATTAGCTTCTTGAGGTGTTATGCCAGTAATTAGTACCGCTTCTGGATTGGGTAGATAATCTTGAGTTTGACAACAATATATAACCAAAGGATTTTCAATAATATTAAAATTCTCATCAGTTCGAATTCCAGCAAATTGAGCAGGGCGATCTAATGCAGGATGAGTTCCAAATGTTTCATAATCATGGAAGTAAAAAGTTGGCTGTTCTTGGTTATTTTTCATTGTGTAACCATATATTTTATGTTTTCTGTCAAGAAACTCATAAATTTCATTATATATACTCAAAATAATCAGCTTCTTTTCCCCATTTTATAGGGGGCTTAGAATAATTTATTATTAGCAAGGTAGAAATTAATCAATTCAAAATTTTGAATGATTTAAAATGAGTATAATTTATTCTTAATTAGTTGGTGCACTTTCGATAATATCTGCTAGTTTTTCGAGTGTTAGCCTTAAAAATTTTGGCATAGCTTCCAACTCAATAGAATCCATTAAATTTTTTACATATAACCCCAATTCAGTATCACCTTCAACAATCAAGCGACGTTGAAAAAATAGTGAATCGGGATCTTGTCGTCTAGTTGCTATCATAATCAAATCATTAGCATTACCTATAAAGCTTACATCAGCAATTTCTTCCCGGCTAACAACTAATTTGTTATCGATTAAACTAACAAACCACACAAGCTCTAGATCAGTAACTTGAATTTTAAGCCAACGATTTTCTAAAAAATCTAGATCACCATCTTGTAGAGAATGTTCAAATTGTAATTTCAATAATTGTTCTATGGTTTGTTTTTTGACATTAAAAGGAATGTATCGTAAGGTAAGCCCCAAAATATGGGGCGCTTTATTGACAAACTGTGAATGAATTTTGTTTAGAATTTGGCTTTTTGCTCCAATCATTTATGCATCCCCAGAAATCATTTTTTCATAAATATCCAGATCGTTATTTAAATGTTCATAAACTTCTTCGCTCACTTCATTACGAACTTTCATTTGTAGTAAAGCTGTACGTTCTGCACCAATTGCAACTAGACGCATACGTCTTTCTAAGTTTTCAGCCTCTAGTGCTTTTTGTTCTAAATCTTTAAGTCCAGTTCGGCGTCTTAATGAACCAATGACACGAGAACCAATTTCATGTATAATTTCCTGATCTAAGCCAGATTCAGACGTTTCTTGCAATAAATTATTTTGCATTTTTTCAAGACTGATAATCGCTTCTTCTGCCATTTGACCTTTAACTGATAAAATTTCATTTTTTTGTTCAGAATTATCTAAAATTACACTACCTCGTAACAAGATAGGTAAGATTATCACCGCTGCAATCAATGATATTAATATGATACCTGTCGCAATAAAGACCAGTTGATAACGTCCATTAATTGTCATTGGAATAGATAAAACACCAGCTAGAGTGATAGCTCCTCTAACGCCAGCAAATGTTGAAATTAAAAGATCTCTGGTTGAGTATGCCCTAAATGCAAGAGGTCTCTTAGTTCCAAAAGGCATCGTTGGCATATGTTTCATTGACCATAACCAAGCAAATCTAGTTCCCATCAATACAGCAAAAACGAATAAAACAATTAAACATAGTTGTCATACCTCAATTGAGGTATCAATTTGGTTTTCTACAAAAGTATTATTAAAAATGCTTGGTAGTTGAATACCTAATAAAACAAATACAAATCCATTAAACACAAAGGTTAACATTGACCATGTACTATCTGATTGCAAACGTGCAGTTAAAGGTGCGTTTCGCATCATACCAGAATGATTGACTGTCATACCTGCGCTTACTGCTGCTAAAATACCAGAGCAATGACATTCCTCAGCAATGATATAGGCGGCAAAAGGTAGTAAAAATAGTAATACTATTTGAATAGCGGGATCATTGTGAGTAAGCTTATTTATTTTACGTAAGATACGTGCATATAACCAAGTAAATAAAACACCAATAGCTAATCCACCAATAGCAACTACAAAAAACTGGACACTAACATCAAAGATATTGAATACTGCATCACCAACGGCAATAGCAATAGCAAATTTTAAAGAAACCAAACCTGAAGCATCATTCATCAATGCTTCACCTTCGATGATTTCCATCTTTTCTTTTTCAATACGACCTTTACCTACAATTCCACTTAATGCTACGGCATCTGTTGGCGATAAAACTGCTGCTAATGCAAATGTTGCAGCTAGATCGATTCCTTTTGGTAACATCCAATAAAGTAAATAACCAACAGCTACAATTGTTATTACAACTAAAACTAGCGCTAGCCCAACAATTTCTCTAACATTGTGCACAAAATCTTTTACCGATGTTTTGCGCCCATCGGCAAAGAGTAAAGGTGGAATGAATAAAACAAGAAATAACTCTGGGTCAAATTTGACATAAACTCCAAAGGCAGCCAATATACAACCTAATAATATTTGCATTAGAGGCAATGGGATTTGTATTGGTAGCATTTTAATAACAACACCAGAAAGTGATACAATTAAAACTAGTAGTAAAATTATTGAAAAAAGATCCATAGTTCCTCTTTTATTTATCCTATAATCCTATTGTTTACATTGATTATATCGGATCTTCAACTAAATTTCAGTTGAAAATTTCATAGATTTATCTAAATTTTACTCAGATACAATTATTAACCAAGAAACAGTAGTGTAATTGAAAGGTATTTTGAATGGAAAATTGGCAAAGAGCATTTATACTACATACTCGTTCTTATACTGAAACTAGTTTATTAGTCGATCTATTTGTTGAAAATATCGGAAAAGTAAAGGTATTAGCTAAAGGTGCTAAACGAAAAAGCTCTGCCTTGAAAGGTATGTTGCAACCTTTTACTCCACTTATTGTGCAATACTCAGGCCAAGGTGAAATAAAAACATTGCGTCAGGTTGAAGCTATGTCGCTTGCATTGCCATTGGTATCTGTTTTTTTGTATAGCGCATTTTATTTAAATGAACTATTACATCGAGTTTTAGTTGCAGAAGCAGAATTGCCAACTCTTTTTGATGATTATCTAAAAAGTCTGCAACAATTAGCCCAACAGGTTCCTGCTGAAAATGTGTTGCGAGCTTTTGAATTATCGTTATTAGAAAATTTAGGATATCACGTTGATTTTTTTCACTGCTGTGTAACTGGCGATGACATTGTTAAATCGATGTATTATCAATATCAATCGGAAAAAGGATTTATCAGTAGTTTATTACAAAATAGCATCAGCTTTACTGGCGAGCAGGTTTTAGCTTTAGGAAAACGTCAATTTGATAATATCGATACGTTAAAAGCAGCTAAACGCTTTACTAGGATGGCGTTGAAACCTTATGTAGGATCAAAACCATTCAAAAGCAGAGAGCTATTTCTAAAAATTTAGTTTTGCTAATTTGGCTGCTCGATTTAAAAGAGTTATTAAATTCATTTCGATGTTGAATTAAGTAATATATCAAGCTGATTAGCAAATTTTTCTCGGTCTTTGCTGGAAAATGGAGCTGAACCTTTAGATTGTATTCCACTTGCTCGCATGGTTTCCATAAAATCTCTCATAATTAATCGTTCTTTAATTGTATCTAGTGTATATTGTTCACCTCGTGGCGTGAGCACTAATGCATTTTTATTTAAAACTTCGGATGCAAGTGGAATGTCTGAGGTAATAACTAAATCATTTTTTTGAACCGACTCAATTATTTTTCTATCTGCTACATCAAATCCTTTTTCAACTAATAAAGTTTTAATATAAGGTGACAAGGGGATAGTTAAACATTGATTTGCAATTAATGTTGTATTTATTGCTTTTCGATTTGCAACTCGATATAAAATCTCTTTAATTGGGTTAGGGCAGGCATCAGCATCAATCCAAATATTCATAGCATATGTGTTCATATTATAAACTTTTATTAGTTAATGATTATAATCTTTGTTATACAAAAATAACCATTTATTTGTAAAAAAGTTTCCGGTAACTATGTGTTTTAGTATATTTATTAAGCTTCATATTAATATGATTCTTTCTATTTTAAATCCAGATGATAAGTGGTAGTATATTCGACCTATTTTTTAAGTAAGCAAGTGCGCTTTCGTGTGGCGCACCACTGTTATAAGGATTTGTTATGCCAATTATTACTCTTCCTGACGGAAGCCAACGTCAATTCGATAAACCCGTTACTGTTTTAGAAGTTGCTCAAAGTATTGGAGCAGGTCTTGCTAAAGCTTGTATAGCTGGGCGTGTAAATGGCGAGCGTAAAGATGCCTGTGATGTCATTGATCAAGATGCAACATTAGCCATCATTACAGCCAAAGATGAAGATGGACTCGAAATTATTCGTCATTCTTGTGCACATTTATTGGGTCACGCAATTAAACAACTATGGCCTAATACACAAATGGCTATTGGTCCAACAATTGATAATGGTTTTTATTATGATGTTGATTTAGATCACTCTTTAACTCAGGAAGACCTTGATGCACTAGAAAAACGCATGCATGAGTTGGCTAAAAAAAATTATGAAGTAAAAAAAGAAGTGGTTAGTTGGGAGCGCGCTAGAGAAGTTTTTTGGGAGCGACATGAACCATACAAAATTGCTATTTTAGATGAAAATATTCCAAAAGATTCAAAACCAGCTCTTTATCATCACGAAGAATATATTGATATGTGTCGTGGACCACATGTACCTAATATGCGTTTTTGCCATCATTTTAAATTGCAAAAAATTGCTGGAGCTTATTGGCGCGGTAACAGTGATAATAAAATGTTACAACGTATTTATGGAACAGCATGGGCAGATAAAAAACAACTTGATAGCTATTTACAATTTTTAGAAGAAGCCGCTAAACGAGATCATCGCAAAATTGGTAAGCAACTAGATCTTTATCATATGCAAGAAGAGGCGCCTGGTATGGTGTTTTGGCATAATGATGGTTGGATTATTTTCCGTGAACTTGAGGTTTTTGTTCGCACTAAATTGAAAGAATACGATTATCAAGAAGTAAAAGGTCCATTTATGATGGATCGTGTTTTGTGGGAAAAAACAGGTCACTGGGGTAATTATAAAGAGTTAATGTTTGTTACTTCTTCTGAAAATCGTGAATATTGTATTAAACCAATGAACTGTCCAGGACATGTACAAATTTTTAATCAAGGCTTAAAATCTTATCGTGATTTACCATTACGTATGGCGGAATTTGGTAGTTGCCATCGTAATGAACCTTCAGGATCTTTACATGGTTTGATGCGCGTTCGAGGTTTTACACAAGATGATGCACATATCTTTTGTACTGAAGATCAAATTCGCAGTGAAGTAAATAGCTGTATCAAAATGGTTTATGATACTTATAGTACTTTCGGTTTTAATGATATTACTGTTAAGTTATCAACCCGTCCTGAAAAACGAATTGGTAAGGATGAAACTTGGGATCTTGCTGAAAAAGATTTAGCTGAATGTTTAACAGAAAATGGCATTGAATTCGAATATTTACCAGGTGAAGGCGCTTTTTATGGCCCAAAAATAGAATTTACCTTGCATGACTGTTTAGGTAGAGCATGGCAATGCGGTACAGTTCAGCTTGATTTTATGCTACCTGAACGTTTAGATGCGACTTATGTAGGTGAAGATAATGAACGTCATGTCCCGGTTATGATTCATAGAGCTATTTTAGGTTCTATGGAGCGTTTTATGGGTATCTTGACTGAAAACTGTGCAGGTCTTTTCCCTACTTGGCTTGCTCCATTGCAAGTTGCAGTAATTAACATTACCGATAATCAAGCTGAATATGCCAAACAATTAACCGCACAATTACAAAAAGTTGGCATTAGAGCAAAAGCGGACTTGAGAAATGAGAAAATAGGGTTTAAAATTCGCGAGCATACTCTAAAACGTGTTCCTTATATGTTTGTTTGTGGAGACAAAGAAATGGAATCAGGAACAATTTCAGTTCGAACTCGTCAAGGTAAAGATCTTGGTAGCTTTGAAGTGAAACATGTTATAGAATTGTTGCTTAACGAAATTCATAGTCGTTCATTAGAACAAATGAATTAATGATAAATTAATTTGGAGGAATGAGATATTAAAGTCAGTAAACGAATTCAGTCAACACGAGCACATAAAATCAATGATGAAATTACAGCTCGTGAGGTGAGGTTAACCGGCGTCGATGGTGAGCAGCTCGGTATAGTAAGCTTAGATGAAGCTTTAAAACAAGCTGAAGAAGCAACTTTAGATTTAGTTGAAATAAGCCCTAATGCAGAGCCACCTGTTTGTCGAATTATGGATTATGGCAAGTTCCTCTATGAAAAGAGTAAAGCAACAAAAGAGCAGAAGAAAAAGCAAAAGGTTGTTCAGGTTAAGGAAATTAAGTTCCGACCTGGTACAGACGAAGGCGACTATCAGGTAAAACTCCGCAGCCTGATTCGCTTTCTTGAAGATGGCGATAAAGCTAAAGTCACGTTACGTTTTCGTGGTCGTGAAATGGCTCACCAACAGTTAGGTTCTGAAATGCTTGATCGTATTAAAAAGGATTTAGCTGATTTGGCGATTATTGAATCTTATCCAACTAAGATTGAAGGTCGACAAATGATTATGGTGCTAGCGCCGAAGAAGAAATAATGGTTTTACAAGCTAATTTTTGATTTATTGAAAGTTACACCATTATTTTATTTTTATTAACAATGCGAAGTGGAAATTAATAAAATGCCTAAAATTAAAACTGTAAGAGGCGCAGCAAAGCGCTTTAAAAAAACAGCTTCTGGTGGCTTTAAGCATAAGCAAGCTAACAAGAGTCATATCTTAACTAAAAAATCAACCAAACGTAAACGTCATTTACGTGGTTTGACAACTGTGTCAAAAGGCGATTTAGGTTTAGTTACTGCGTGTGTTCCATACGCTTAATTTATTGGTTAATTATTTAGAGGATATAGTTTATGGCTCGTGTTAAACGTGGTGTTATTGCTCGTGCACGTCACAAGAAAATTTTAAAACAAGCAAAAGGTTATTATGGTGCTCGTTCACGTGTGTATCGTGTTGCTTTCCAAGCTGTAATCAAAGCTGGGCAGTATGCTTACCGTGACCGTCGTCAACGTAAACGTCAATTCCGTCAATTATGGATTGTGCGTATCAATGCTGCAGCACGCCAATGTGGTCTTTCATATAGCCGTTTTATTAATGGTTTAAAGAAAGCTTCAATTGAGATCGATCGTAAGATCCTTGCTGATATTGCAGTATTTGATAAAAATGCATTTGCTGCATTAGTTGAAAAAGCTAAGGCTGCACTATAATATTTATGAGAGCCGAGTTATCTCGGCTTTTATTATTTTAATTTTTGATTTTTATCATAAAGAGTAATTTAATTATGAATTTAGTTGTTTTTTGTTTCTTTTTTGGCTTCTTTAGTAATACTAATTCGTGAGGCAAAGAAAAAACAAAAAATGATTATAAAAGCCTCAAAAAGAGGCTTTTTTTATATAATGAACAATAAGCAGGAGAACTGTATGTCTCAATTAGTTGAACTGGTAAATAAAGCCAAATCCGCTATTGAAAGTGCTAATGACATTAATATGATCGAACAAATTAGAGTAGAATATTTTGGTAAAAAAGGCCATTTTACAATGCATATGGCCTCATTACGTGATGTTCCTGCTGATGAGCGCCCAGCAGTCGGTCAAAAAATCAATGACGCAAAACAAAAAGTCGTTGAAATATTAAATCAAAAGCGCAATTTTTTAGAGCGTCAGGCTCTTGATGCAAAATTAGCTAATGAAACAATAGATATTACTTTACCAGGTAAAACTCTTGAATTAGGTGGATTGCATCCCGTTACTAAAACAATCAATCGCTTAGTCGATTTTTTTGGTGAATTAGGGTTTGTTGTTGAAACAGGCCCAGAAATTGAAGACGATTACCATAATTTTGATGCATTAAATATTCCTGCTCATCATCCAGCTCGTGCTGATCACGATACATTTTGGTTTGATGCAAAACGATTATTAAGAACACAAACCTCAACCGTACAAATTCGTACAATGGAAAATCAAAAACCACCGATTCGAATTATTGCTCCAGGGCGGACTTACCGTAATGATTACGATCAAACTCACACACCAATGTTCCACCAAATGGAGGGGTTGCTTGTTGATAAAGATATCAGCTTTACTCATTTAAAAGGATTATTACACGATTTCCTACATTGCTTTTTTGAAGATGATATGGAAATTCGTTTTAGACCAGGCTATTTCCCATTTACTGAACCTTCAGCCGAAGTTGATATTAAAGCTAAAAATGGTAAATGGTTAGAAGTATTAGGTTGTGGAATGGTTCACCCTAATGTATTACGTAATGTTGGTATTGATCCTGAAGTATATAGCGGTTTTGCATTTGGCATGGGGATAGAACGATTAACTATGTTACGTTACGGTGTCACTGATTTACGTTCTTTCTTTGAAAATGATTTACGCTTTTTAAAACAATTTAATTGATTCTGGAGATCAAAGCATGAAATTTAGTGAAAGTTGGCTACGTGAATGGATCAATCCAGAAATTAGTAGCGAAACGCTAGCCGATCAATTAACAATGGCTGGTTTAGAAGTTGATGATATTGAAAAGGTTGCAGGTGATTTTTCTGGTGTGGTTGTTGGCAAAGTTGTTGAATGTATGCAGCATCCAAATGCAGATAAATTACGTGTTACAAAAGTTGATATAGGTAAACTAGAATTACTTGATATTGTCTGTGGAGCACCAAATTGCCGACAAGGTTTGACTGTTGCATGTGCTACAGTGGGAGCTGTTTTACCAGGTAATTTTAAAATCAAATCAGCTAAGTTACGAGGTGAACCGTCAGAAGGCATGCTATGTTCATACTCAGAATTAGGGATTGCTGATGAACATAATGGTATTATTGAATTACCTGATGATGCTCCTTTAGGTATGGATATTCGCGAATATTTAAATCTTAATGATGTAATAATTGATATTAGTGTAACACCAAACCGTGCAGATTGTTTTGGTATTGTTGGGATTGCTAGAGATATTTCTGCAGTTAACAATATAGTTATGAAAGAAATGAAAGTAGACAGCGTTCCGACAACAATGACCGATACATTACCCATTCAGGTTGATGAAACTAAAGCTGCGCCACGTTATTTGGGTAGAGTTATAAAAAATATTAATGTTAATGCTACAACACCGCTTTGGATGAAAGAAAAATTACGTAGAGGTGGGATTCGTTCAATTGATGCCGTTGTTGATATTACTAACTATGTGTTATTAGAGCTTGGTCATCCAATGCATGCCTTCGATTTGGCTCAGATAGAAAAGGGCATTGTTGTCCGTTATGCTAAAGAAAATGAAAAACTAGTTTTACTCAATGGTAATGAAGTTAAATTTAATAATAAAACCTTAGTTATTGCTGATCACCAAAAAATTTTGGCATTAGCAGGAATTATGGGCGGTGAAAAATCATGCGTAACACAATCAACTAAAGATATTTTTCTTGAGTCAGCATTTTTTAATCCATTAGCAATAATAGGAAAAGCTCGTGAGTATGGTCTACATACCGATGCTTCTCACCGTTATGAGCGTGGCGTTGATCCTGCTTTACAGTTGGTGGCAATGGAAAGAGCTAGTCAATTAGTAATTGAAATTTGTGGTGGTGAAGCAGGTCCAATTATTGATGTCACAAATCAAAATGATCTTCCTACACAGGCAACTATTGAGTTACACCGCAATAAAATTGATCGTATCATTGGTTATAAAATTGAAACACAAAAGATCAGTGATATTTTAAACAGACTTGGTTGTGAAGTTGAATATAACAATAACAATAACAATAACAATAACAATAACATTTGGATTGTAAAATCACCAAGTTGGCGATTTGATTTACAAATTGAAGAGGATTTAGTTGAAGAAATTGCCCGCATTTATGGATATAACAATATCCCAAATGCTAATTTGAAAATTGAATCAGTAATGAAACCAAAACCAGAAAGTCAAATCCCATTACGTAGAGTAAAGGATTTATTGGTCGATAGAGGGTATCAAGAAGCGGTAACATACAGCTTTGTCGATCCAAAAGTTCAGCAAATATTATATCCTGAACATTCAGAAATCAAATTACCTAACCCAATTTCAAGTGAAATGTCAGTTATGCGTTTATCACTTTGGTCTGGGTTATTAGATGTGATACTATATAACCAAAATCGTCAGCAAACGCGTGCCCGATTATTTGAAACTGGTTTGCGTTTTATTCCTGATGAAAATTGTGAATTTGGTGTACGTCAGGAGTTAATGTTAGCTGGTATTGTTACTGGTAATTTATACGAAGAACACTGGCAACTCCCTAAAAAGAATGTAGATTTTTATGATCTTAAAGGTGATCTTGAGTCAATTTTTTCTCTTTTAGGGTGTGGTGATCAAATACAATTTAAAAAATCTGAACTCCCAGCTTTACATCCTGGACAAAGTGCTGCGATTTATTTAAATGATGAGTTATTAGGTCATTTAGGAGTCTTGCATCCAGAAATTGAAAAAAAATTGTCTTTAAATAGTAAAACGCTTGTTTTTGAAATAAATTTAGCTAAAATTAGTAAAAAAGAGGTACCTGTAGCTCAGGATTTATCCAAGTATCCGTCAAATAAACGTGATATAGCTATTATTGTTTCAAATACAATACCAGCAGCGGATATTATTTTAGAGTGTAAAAAAGCGGGTGGTGAGCAACTTATTAAAGTTACTCTTTTTGATGTGTATCAAGGTGAAAATATCAAAGAAGATCAAAAAAGCATTGCTATTAGTTTGGTTTTACAAGATAAATCACGTACGCTTGAAGAAGAAGATATAACTAACATTGTAAGCAAATGCGTTACTACCTTACAAAATCGTTTTAAAGCCCTATTAAGAGAATAATAATATGACATTAACTAAAGCAGATATTGCAGATCGTCTTGCCGAAAAATTTAATATTGATCGACAAGAATCTAAAATCCTTGTAGAGCTATTTTTTGAAGAGATTCGGGTGGCTTTAGAAAAAGGTGAACCAGTTAAATTATCTGGATTCGGTAATTTTACAGTACGTGATAAAAATTCACGCCCAGGTAGAAACCCAAAAACAGGTGAAAGTGTTGATATTTCAGCTCGTAGAGTTGTTACATTTAGACCAGGTATAAAATTTAGAGAGCGTGTTGAGAAAAATCTAGTAATCTAATTTCTTAATTACATACTATCATTTCAAATAATGGCTTTTCTTTTGATATAGCATCTAAAGAAAAGCCGAACAGTTGTGTTATACTAAAAAGTAGTTGTAAAAAATTAATAATTCGAGTATGATACCTCCGATTCAATGGAGGCTCTATGGGTTCTCTTGCAACATTTTTTTGCTCACTAGGTCAGGTCCGGAAGGAAGCAGCCAAAGTAAAATACATGTGTGTGGGATGTAGCTGATAGGGTCTCCTCCAATGCATGTTTGCAGTAAATTTACCTATTTTTTAATTATAAATAAAATTAAATATATTTTATCAACTAAAATACATGTGTAAATTTCTAATCCAAAACTTTTAAAAATATATAATTAATTGATGAGTAAGGAAATTTATTTTGAAATTACCGTCCCTTCTTCCAATAACGCTAGCAATTATTTTGAGTGGTTGTACTGTTTTACCTCATTCAGGACCAAATTTTTTATCTATAAAAAATATAAATAAACAACATGCTGAATTAGATAAAATTTATAATAAAGTAAAAATCGTTGATTTAAATATTTCATCTGATTCTATAAAAGAAGCGCAAACTAATTTATTTAACTTTACAAAGCTTATTAATGAAAGGGATAGCCAAGATAAAAAAGTTGATAATATAGGTAAAGGCGATAGTATAAAGATTTCTGTAATTGAAACCCCTCCAGCAATACTGTTTGTAGGTTCAGGTGATACAGGTGCTCCAAAAACTGGATTAACTGAATTACCAATAGTAATTGTTGATTCTAAAGGGTTTATTTCTTTGCCGTTTGTTGGAAATGTGAAAGTTGCTAATAAAACTCCCACTCAGCTACAAAAAGAAATAATTGAAAAGTTATCTGGAATTGCAAATAGACCCCAAGTAATTGTCACTGTTTTAGAAAAACGTTCTTCAAATGTTACAGTTATTGGTGATAAATTTAGTGGTAAAATGCCTATAACAGCTAAGGGGGAGCGTTTATTAGATGCCGTTACCATGTTAGGTAGCAATATGTATGATATTAAAGATACTTTAATACAAGTCACTAGGAATAATAAAGTTAATAAAATTCCACTAAGTTTAGTATTATCTAATCCTAAATTTAATGTTCATCTTCAAAAAGATGATGTTATTACTTTGATTAATAAGCCTAGTTCTTTTATTTCTATGGGGGCAATAGGCTCAACAAAAGAAGTCAGATTTGAAGCTGTTGGAATTAATTTGTCACAAGCATTAGCTCGTATTGGTGGTTTACGAGATAGTCAATCTGATGCCCGAGGTGTTTTTGTGTTTAGATATCAAGACACTTTGTCGATAGATAATAAGAAAGAGCTTGTACCAACTGTTTACCAAATAGATTTAAATAATCCTAATTCATTCTTCATAATGAAGAATTTTCAAATTAAGAATAATGATATTGTTTATGTTGCATCTGCACCAATTCTAGAACTACAAAAATTCTTATATGCGATTTTCTCACCAGGTGTTGGAGTTGTTAATCAAATTAACCAGATTAGTGAATAAGTTTTTAATTATTGCACTCGTGAGATTTTATGTTTTTAAATTTTAAAAGAAAAAAAAGTTGGTTATTATATCTAATTGTATCATTACCAACTTTATTATCGATAATTTATTTTGGATTAATTGCTGAAAATATTTATACATCTGAAGCAACATATATTATACGTTCTTCGGATACTCAATCATCATTGGGAGGATTGGGAAGTTTTTTTTCAAAAGTTGGAATTTCACGCTCTAATGATGATTCATATGTTGTTTTGTCATATATAAAATCTAGAGATGCTCTATCCTCTGTTGAAAAAGTTTTACCAGTACAAAAGTGGTATACTCAAAAAGGCGATATAATATCTCGATTTAATGGATTTAATCTTGACTCGTATAATAAAAAAGAATATTTCTATCGATACATGAGTAATATGATAAGTGTCAATTTTGACAGTTCTACAGGTATTGCTACAATTAGTGTAAATGCTTTTGATATGCAAGATGCATTCAAAATAAATGAACAATTATTAAAACAAGCTGAAGGTTTTGTAAACCAAATAAATTTACGAGCCAAACAAGATCTCATAACCGCATCGCTAGCAGAACTGAAAAATGCTGAATCACAGATGAAGAAAGAAGCTCATGCTCTAGCTGAATTTCAAAGAAATAAAAATAGAGATGCTAATTTAGCTGAGTATCAACAGATATTAATTAATAATACGGTTGCTAAACAACAATTTGAGGCAGCCACATTATCATTACGTAATGCTCAGGTGGAAATAACTAAAAAGCAACTTTATCTAGAGCGAATAGAGCAGCCGAGTATATCAGATGTATCATTTAAACCCGCACGCATTTATAATATCATTGCAACTTTTATAATTAGCTTTTTAGTATATGGTATTATTAATTTACTTTCAGCTGGTATAAGAGAACATAAAGATTGATGACGGAAGTAATTAGTAAAACATCATTTATGCGTTCATTAAAAATACAAATTAATGTATTGAATGCTTTAATTTTAAGGGAAATAATTACCCGTTATGGACGTAATAATATCGGTTTTCTTTGGCTATTTGTTGAACCTATGTCGTTAACGTTGTTAATAAGCTTAATGTGGTTTTTTTTTAAAATAAATTCTGTATCCAATCTTAATATTATTGCATTTGTATTAACAGGCTATCCAATGGTAATGATGTGGCGTAATGCTTCATCTCGAGCAAAAGGTTCAGTAACTGCCAATAAAGCATTGTTATATCATCGTAATATCAAAATTTTAGATCTAGTCTATGCACGTGTATTTCTTGAAGTGATTGGGGCAAGTGCTGCTCAAGTTTTTGTTATATCAATTTTTATTTTTGCTGGGCTAATTGCTATACCCTATGATCCTTTTTATATGTTATGTGCATGGGGGTTGATGTGTTGGTTTTCTCTGGGGTTAGGTCTAATCATTTTTGTTTTATCTGCCAAATATGGTGCTTTTGATAAAATGTGGGGTACTTTAAGTTTTATCCTTATGCCTTTATCTGGAGCTTTCTTTTGGGTTGATACCTTTCCCCATGAAATACAAAAGTTACTGCTTTATATTCCACCAATTAATGGAACAGAAATGTTTAGAGCAGGTTATTTTGGCCCCTCAACTATAACACATCAAAGTGTAAGTTATTTAGTTTTTTGTAATATAGTTTTATTATTTGTGGGATTAACCATGGTAAAAATTAATGAGAATTATATTCTTGAGGATAATTGATGATTATTGTTAAAAATGTAGGTAAACGGTACTCAACAAGAAAAGGATATAAAACAGTCCTAAATAATATCAATTTTTCATTATATAGAGGAGAAAAAATTGGCATTTTGGGACGTAATGGTGCAGGTAAATCTACACTAATTAGACTTCTAAGTGAAATAGAAAAACCAACTACAGGTTCAATAATAAGGAATATGTCAATTTCTTGGCCATTAGCTTTTTCTGGTGCTTTTCAAGGTAGTTTGACGGGAATGGATAATTTAAGATTTATTTGTCGAATTTATGGATGTAATATCGAAAAAACGAAAGAGTATGTTGAAAATTTTGCGGAATTAGGTGATTATTTATATGAACCAATAAAAAAATACTCTTCTGGCATGAAAGCTCGTTTAGCTTTTGCGTTGTCTTTATCAATTGAGTTTGATTGTTATTTAATTGATGAAGTAATTGCTGTTGGTGACTCTAGATTTACAGAAAAATGTAAAACAGAATTATTTGAAAATAAAAAAGATCGCGCTCTTATCTTAGTTTCACATAATATGAATGCTATAAAAAATTATTGTGATAAAGCTATGGTGCTTGATGCTGGTTACTTATATCAATTTGATACAATTGAACAAGCTTATATTTACCATAATAAACAACAAAAAATTACATAAGCTTATTATTAATAGAATTATTCTAAATGAAAAATGTTCTAGTCTTTTCAAAAAAAATCCTGACAATAAAAAGTATTAATCACTTTTTTTCTGATCTGTCATTTAGTAAAAAAAATACTAAGAAGAAAATTGATGCAGTTGCAGGGTGGGGATATCGCCCAACAACAATAAAAGCTAGGGCATATGCAACTAAACATTTACTACCATTTATTGCTCTTGAAGATGGCTTTTTACGTTCTATTGGTTTAGGTCTAGAAGGCTATCCTCCACTATCACTTATTGCCGATAGAATTGGAATTTATTATGATTCTAGAAAGCCTTCAGAATTAGAAATATTAATTAAAAATAAAACAAATTTAAATAAATATATAAATGAAGCAACCTTTGCATTAAAATTAATTATTGAAGCACAGTTATCAAAATATAATCATGCACCTGATTTTTGTGGTTTCGAGGATAAAACCAATAATAAAAATAAAAAAGTATTAGTTATTGATCAAACATTTGGAGATATGGCTGTCGAGCTAGGTGGAGCAAATCAACAAACCTTTATATCAATGCTAAATTGCGCAGTCAATGAGAACCCACTTTCAACAATTTATGTAAAAACCCATACAGATGTAATTAATGGATATAAAAAAGGTTATTTAACTCAAATAGTTAACCAAAAGTCTGTTATGTTATTTAGTGAAGATGTAAACCCTCTTTCATTGCTTAAACATTTTGATAAAGTGTATGTCGTTACATCGCATATGGGATTTGAAGCACTTTTATTGGGTAAACATGTTGTTACCTTTGGTTTACCTTGGTATGCTGGTTGGGGATGTACTGATGATCGACATAAAAATATAAACCATTTACGAGCAAATGATAGAAGAACTCAAGCCACAGTCTTAGAGCTTTTTATCGCAAGCTACATATTATATTGTAAATACATTAATCCTTATACAGGCAAAAAAGGAACTATTTTTGATGTTATTAACTATTTAATCAAAATCAAAACACTCAATAATAAACTTAGAGGTAATATTGACTTAGTTGGGTTTTCATTCTGGAAGAAACAAGTACTGTTACCTTATTTAAGGCTACCTTCTGTAAAAGGTCGATTCTATTCAGTGCGTAGATATATAAAAATTCTCAATAACAAAGATGCAAAAAATAAACTTAAAACTGAAAAATTATTAATATGGGGGCAAGGAAAAAAAGAGTTACTTCCAATTATTAACAGTATGAATCCATTTCGTATTGAGGATGGCTTTATCCGTTCTATTGGTTTAGGATCCAATCTAGTTATGCCATATTCACTGGTTATTGATAAACTAGGTATTTATTTTAATTCCCAAAATATTAGTGAATTAGAGATTTTATTAACAAATAAAAAAGTTACTAAAAAGGAAAAAGAAAAAGCCAGCTCACTACAAAACTTACTAATTGTAACTAAATTAGGTAAATACAATGTTGGTAAGAAAATGAATATTAGACCTATTGGAAATAAGGAAAAAATCATTTTAATACCTGGACAGGTTGAGGATGACGCATCTATTTTATATGGTTCTCCTGTTATAAAAACAAATCTAGAATTAATAAAAGCTGTTAGACAAAATAACCCTGACGATTATATTGTTTATAAACCTCATCCAGATGTTTTAAGTGGTAATCGAAGAGGTCAAGTTGATGCATTTGAAATAAAAAAATATGTTGATAATATTATTGAGTTTGTTGATATTATCGATTGTATTGAGCAAGTTGATGAAGTCCATACAATCACTTCATTAGCAGGTTTTGAAGCTTTAATCAGAAATAAACTAGTAGTGTGTTATGGGCAACCATTTTACTCAGGCTGGGGGTTAACAATTGATATATATCCTAATGTTAGAAGAAATAGGTCATTAACACTCCATGAACTAATTTATATAGTTATGTATGATTACCCGATTTATATTCATCCTGATTCTTTAAATTTTACCGATCCAGAAACTTTAATAAATTATTTAAATGATAAAAAATTAAAAGCTTCAAGAGAAATTAGGCAGGTTTGGTTAAAAAAACAATTTAACAAGTTAAAACAAGTTGTTTTTATTATTTGTAAATTAAAATTAAAGAAAATTAAACAACTATAAATTTTTTATTGTAGGAAAAATAGAGTTATTTACACTCATGGTTAAAATAATCCACTAAAAATTCATAAAGCGTTTTTTCCTAAATCGCTTTTATTGGGTTTAACCATACAATTATGTGATTAAATAAGATTTCTATATTTTTTAACAAAAAATTACAAATTAGTATTTTTATGTTAGAATATTCAAAATATATGCAAAAATAGAACGTTTTAATTAATTACCCAGAATCTGAAGTTAATCTTTCTTTGTTTCTTCATGTTTCAATGTGGACGTTTAATTTTGTTGACTAATTGAAAATAAATATTATAGGAATAGATTAATAAATTAAATTTTCATAAATATTTTTTATTACAATAAAATAAATTATTCAAGTAGTAAATAGTTTTTGATATATAATTTGTTACTTTCAATGAAGCAATGAACCACTATTTATACGAACTAATCCATACTCAAAGAAATATATTATTTCTACAAGGTCCTATTGGTCCTTTTTTTAAAAACGTTGCAGAGTGGTTGAAAAAATCAGGATGTAACGTTTATAAAATAAATTTAAATGGAGGTGATGAGTATTTTTATTCAAAAAATAGTGTTTCTTTCTGTAAATCAGTTGAAGAGTTCCCTCAATTTTTACAAGATTATATCTATCAACATTCTATCGACGCAATTATTGTTTTTGGCGATTGTCGGATATACCACAAAATAGCTAAGTCAATAGTAAATTCTAATCCAAATTTATCATTTTGGGTGTTTGAAGAAGGTTATCTTAGACCGCATTATATTACTTTTGAGAAAGATGGGGTTAATGGTTTTTCTCTCTTACCTAAAAATCATGATTTTTATCAAAATATTGAAATTACCTCTATAGATGATAGTAATGGGAAGTCTCATTATTATTCAATGATTTACTACAGTATTGTTTATTATTTTTTTATGCTATTAAAGAAATATAAATATTCTAATTATATACATCATAGGAAAACATCATTATCTTTTTATGCTTTTCATTGGGCTTTAGCTTTAATTAGAAAATTGAAATCAAAGTTAATAGAGCCTAGATTGATAAAAAATGTTATTGACAATGAATATAAACCATTCTACATTTTTCCTTTACAATGCAATCAAGATTTTCAAATTCAAGAGCATAGCCATTATCACTCTATGAAATCATATATTTTCAGAGTTATACGCTCATTTTCTTTATTTGCTGATGAAAAAAGCTATTTACTAATCAAGCATCATCCGATGGATGAAGGTTTTAATAATTATAACCGACTAATAAAAAAACTGGCTAGTCGTTATGGTGTTAGTAAACGGGTGATATATATCCATGGCGTTCCTATGCCAATTTTACTTAGAAAAGCAATCGGATTGGTAACAGTTAACAGCACTTGTGGACTTTCAGCTTTGATTCATGGATTACCTGTTATTGCTCTCGGTAAAGCACATTATGATATAAAAGGGTTAACTTTTCAAAATGGACTTGACCGTTTTTGGATGGAAGGGCATAAACCCGATACTCAGTTGTTTGAAAGATATCGTAGTTATTTGTGTAATAAGTCCCAAATTAAGGGATCTATTTATTATGCTGACTTTAAGTTAAATATTGAATAGTTTATTCATACGAGAAAACATAAATGAAATATACAGTGGCAAATATCAATGTGGATGGTGATTATTCAGATGATAAAGGAAATTTGATTGTAGCACCAAAAAATTTGCATAATGTAACAGTAAATTTTGTTGGCGATAATAATAAGTTAATTATTGCGGATACAAGTAAAATTCGTAATATTAATTTTGATTTTCCATCGCATAATGCGGTTATCCTAATAGGGAAAAATGGAAACTTATCAGGACAAATAAGAGCAGGCTATTCTTGTCACATTAACATTGGTGATAATGTTACTTGTACAAATAAAATATATATCACATCAGCAGAAAAAACAAAAATCATCATTGGCGATGATTGTATGTTTGCTACAGGTAACCAAATTCGTTCTGATGATGCTCACGCAATTTATGATGTTAATTCAGGAGAACGAGTAAATAAATCTAAAGATATTATTATTGGTGAACATGTATGGTTTGCTTTTAATTCAGTAGTTTTATCTGGAAGTCAAATTGGAGAAGGTTCAGTTGTCGGGTTTGCTAGCATAGTAAAAGGGAAATACCTAAATAATTGTATAATTGTAGGAGCTCCCGCAAGAGCTACTAAATATAACATTGCTTGGGAAAGACCTCATGTAATGCTCAGAGAACCTTGGATTAGAACCCATCAAAATCAAATAAAATCTAAAAAGGAATATTGGAATAAGACAATTGAAAATAAACCCATCTATGTAGGTCAAGGCGTATTTCATAATATACACAAATTAAATCCCTTTGAAGAATCCACTAATAAAACAAAATATCATCCTTATGTTGAATTATATTATATATTTCTTCAGGAAAATAGAATTTATTTAAAGGGAATTGCGGCTATTATTGGAATTCCCTGTCCAGAATATAGTCCAAGTATAAAAAACTTCTTATTATTTATCAATGAAAGTTCATGTCACTCAAAGCAATTAGCAAAATTTTCAGATCCGAATATTAGTAGGAAGTTATTTAATGGTGATTATATTAGTTATGATAAAGCAGGTATGTTCAGTTTTAGAAATGAAGGTTTATCAATTGATGATATTCCTGATGGGACTTATAAATTGAAGATAAAATTAACTTTCAATAAATTAGAATATTATATTGATCTTAAATGTGAGAATTTTAAAGAATCTTTTTATCAAAATGATGAATTAATATTAAAACTATATGTTATTCAAAATATTATTTATTTCGAAAAAACAACCAAAATTCTAATATAATAAATTTATTATCAATATACATTAGATTCATAATATGAGTAAACTTAATAAACTTTTAAAAAAACCAGGAATATTTTTTAGAGATTATTTTATAAAAAAATATCCCTTGTCCTTAGATGAACAAGACCATAATTTATTGCATGAAAATATTCTAATTGAAAATGATTTGAGATTATATGATATTACTGCAAATGAAAGTAATGAACCTGTTGATGTAGTTATTACATGGGTAAATAATAAAGATCCTGATTGGTTAGCAAAGTTTGAATATTATAAAAATCAAAAAATTAATGATATTAATCCTATTTCTGTAGATGATGCGAGATTTGAAGATCATGGGGAGTTATTTTACGTAATTAGAAGTATTCAACTACATATGCCATGGGTAAGAACAATTTTTTTAATTACAGATAATCAAATACCCACCTTTGATCTCCCTAGCAAAGTTAAGATTATTGATCATAGCCAAATTATAGATAAAAAATATCTTCCTACTTTCAATTCCCATGTTATTGAGGCTCATTTACATAATATTCCAGAATTATCTGAAAATTTCATTTACTTTAATGATGATGTATTTGTTGCTAGATATTTACCAAAATCCCACTTTTTGTCAGGAAATAATATATCCTCTCTTTTTTTAAATAAAAGAAATTTAGATGAAATGTTGCAAAAAGGTGTAACAACTCCAACACTAAAAGCTTGTTTTAACTCAAGAAAATTATTACTTAAAAAGTATCAAAAAAATGTATGCATTCCCTTAGCGCATACATATATCCCATTAAAAAAATCTTATTTTACTCTTGCATGGTCACTTTTTAATTTTGAAGTTAACTCTTTTATTAATAATCGATTTAGGGATGATAATGATCTTAATTTAGCCACATTTTTAGTTCCATGGATTATGTATTTTGAACAGCAATCAGTATTAGCGAGAGATATCTGTTATTACTTCAATATCCGATCGAGCTCTGCTAATACTTATTATGATATATTAAGTTATAAAAGCAAAACATCTCCTCATTCTATTTGTGCGAATGATTTTGTGACTACAATAAATACAGAATTACTATACCGGAAGAATTTAATCAAATTTTTAGAATCTTTTTATATGCAGTGATTTTTTTATTAATAACATACCTATTTACTATAATAATATTAGGTTAACTTTTTTGTATTACGATAGGAATTGTACGACTATGTCAATAAGTAAGAAATGGAGAAAATTCAAAAAAAATCCTAAACTTTTTTTTTACGATATGTATCAAAATAGGAGAGAGAATATATTAAAATATTCTCCAAAAAGGATATATAAGACCGAACAAAAATTTACTGTAGTATCTGCAGTCTATGGCGTTGATAAATATTTGAAAGATTATTTTGAAAGCTTAGTAAATCAAACTATTGGATTTGAAACACATATTAATTTAATTTTAGTTGATGATGATTCTCCAGATCAGTCTTCGGAAATAATTCAAGAATGGATAAGAAAATATCCTAATAATATTACTTATATTCATAAAGAAAACGGTGGACAAGCTTCTGCACGTAATTTAGGTATGGATTATGTAAAAACCAAGTGGGTCAGTTTCATTGATCCCGATGACTTTGTTAGTTTGGACTATTTTGAAGAAATAGCTAAGGTAATTGATAAAAATCCTGAAGATATTGGACTAGTTAGTTGTAATTTTATTTTTTATCGTGAAAGTATTGATCAATACAGTGATTCACATCCATTAAAATATCGTTTCACTGAAGGAATTACATATAATTCAAATTTTGATTTTGGTAAAAATATAGTGATGTCTGTTAATTCAGGGGTATTTTCTGCAAAGGTAATCTTTGAAAATGATTTATTTTTTGATCCTAGGCTAAGACCTTCGTTTGAAGATGCTCGCTTTGCTTCAGAATACATATATTATATCAAATCATCAAAAGTGGTTTTTTTACCATCTGCTAGATATTATTACAGGAAAAGAGAAGATAGTTCATCGACTTTAGATACATCATGGAACGATAAACGTAAATTTTTAGATGCTTTAGAATATGGTCCAATTTTTGTTTTGGAATTCTACAAAAAAAAATTACAACAAATACCAGAGTTTATACAAAGACAAGCTTTATATGATTTTGCTTGGATTTGTAGACATTTACTTAATAATCCTAATCCTCTAAATATTCTGAGTAATGATGAAAAAATAAAATTCTATGAAAATGCTGAAAAGATTTTATCCTTTATTGATATTAAAACAATTTTAAATTTTGATTTAGCTGGAATTTGGTTCTTATATAAAGTAGGTTTACTAGGCTCCTTCAAGGGTATAACTGATATAACTCAGATAGCATATATTGAAAAATATGATCAAACTAAAAGAGAAATTTTGATTTCATATCACAGTTATAGAGAAAGTGATATTTCTATATTGTTTGATAATAAAGATACAATACCTAAGTATCAAAAAAAGAAAAAACATACATTTGGCGATAAATATTTTGTAACAACGTATAAATTATGGATTAGTTTACCAGATAATTTTAGCAAATTTGAAATCAAATTTAATGGTGTTCATTCAAAAATTTTTATTAAAGGAACTTTTTTTTATACAGGAGTTTCTAATCAAAAAATGATGGAACATTTAAGTCATTTTGTTCAAAAAAATAAAAAGGATCATTGGATTCTTATGGATAGAGATACTAAAGCGGATGATAATGCAGAACATTTGTATAGATATATTAGATCTCAACACCCTGAGCAAGAAATTTATTATGTATTGTCAAATAAATCTCATGATTGGAATCGTTTAAAAAAAGATAATTTTAATTTGTTAAATTTTGGATCATTTGAACATAAAAAATTATTAAAAACAGCGTCAAAAGTGATTAGTAGCCATATTGATAAATATGTCAATGATTATTTTTCTGATGGCTTAATGTTAAAGCAACAATTTATATTTTTACAACATGGTGTTATTAAAGACGATTTATCAAATTGGATCAATACAAAGAAAAATATAAGTTTGATGATCACTAGTACCGAAGCAGAGTTTAACTCCATTGCATTTGATAATAAATATTATTTAACTAATAAGGAAGTGATATTAACAGGTTTAGCTAGGCATGATGCTTTGTTTTCGCAAAAAAACAAATTTGGATCTAATAATAAGACTATTTTAATAATGCCAACATGGCGTGATTCTATTTTACCGAAAGCGAAAACAGATTGTTCTGAGCGAGATATAAACCCTGATTTTATAACTACAGATTATGCTATACATTGGCGAAGTTTTTTACATAACGAAGTATTGAAAAAAATAACAAATGAAGGAATAAAAGTTATTTTTGCTCTTCATAAAAACATAGAACCATATTTAGATGATTTTAATATTCCATCTTATATTGAGCAATGGCACTCTGACAGCTGTAGTATTCAAGAATTATTTTTGAAATCCACACTCCTTATAACTGACTATTCATCGGTAGCGTTTGATATGGCATATTTAGAAAAACAAATCATATATTATCAATTTGATGAGCATGATTTCTTTTCAGGTAAACATACTTTTTCAAAAGGTTATTTTGATTATAGACAACATGGTTTTGGTCCTGTAGTTACTACAGAGGATGATTTAAATAATACTTTAAAAACTATTATCAAAAATGGTTTTACTATTGAAGAACCATTTTTATCAAGAATTAAGAATGTTTACCCTTATAGAGATGGACTATGCTGTAAAAGAACTTTTGATGCTATCCAAGCGTTGGATAAAAAATCTGAAAGCCCAGAAATAATTAATTTTACAGTTTTAGCTGATTTTATGTTAAGAGCGTACGAAGAGCAAAATTGGCCAATAGCAATTCAGCGAGCAAAATTGTTGTTATCAGGTAATAAAGAACAAGTAGAACTTGCCCAACTTGTATTATCTGAGGCAAGTTATTATCTGAGAAAACCTTCAGTATTTCTTAATAATGTTAATAAGAATAGTATTAAAAATAATAAAATTGATGCATTTCTTTTTATGGCACAGGAAGAGTGGAAAAATGCTTATAAAAGTTGGAGTAAAGTAATAAATAAATCAAGCTCCGATTTATTTTATCAGCTAATATGTTGTTGCCACTATTTAACCAACAGTAGTTATGCTGTTACAGTTAAAAATGAGTATTTGCAAAACTTTAATAATGATAAAAAAATGTTATATTTAATCAATGCATTAATATTCATATCTAATAAAAACTGGAATGGGGCTATAGAACAATTAAATCTTTTACTTAAGAGTAATGTAACTAAATCCTTTTTGAGGAAATATTTTCCTGAACTAATTTTGGCAGATGTATATATAAAAATTAATAAACTAGATAACTGTCAAAAACAATTAGCTAATTTTGAAA
Source organism: Gilliamella sp. BG1 (assembly GCF_046635625.1). Lineage (NCBI taxonomy): Bacteria > Pseudomonadati > Pseudomonadota > Gammaproteobacteria > Orbales > Orbaceae > Gilliamella > Gilliamella sp. BG1. The sequence goes on from NZ_JBIDFG010000012.1 coordinate 71,838, forward strand.
AACATACTACTGATAATTTTGAATATAAGTTACAAAAAGTTAAACTAGATTTAGCTAAAAAAGAATATTACAACGTAATTTCCTATTTAAAAAAAACATTTAAAAATAATTTTATGATAATTCCTAATTCAGCTTTAATTAATTATATTGAAGCTTTAAAAATGTCGGCAAATTGGGAAGAAATTATAGCTTTCTCTAAAGCGTTATTGAAGAAAGATGGATATTGGAAAATTATAGCACAGCAAATGTTAGCTGAAGCAAGCTATAGAACATATAAAATATCTTTATTTACTAATAATATAAAGGAAAAAATTGAAGATATTAAAGATGAAAAAACCAAAGCATTTCTTTTTATGACACAAGAAAAATGGAATGAAGCTTATCAATGTTGGGAAAAAATTACTAATAAAAAAGCAATAAACCTCTTTTATCAGCTAATTTGTTGTTATAATCTTCAGGATTCTTCTTATGCAATAAAAATTAGTTCAAATTATTTAAAAAACGAATTATTTGAACAAAAAGAATTATATATGTTAAATGGGCTTGTATATATTACGCAACAAAAATGGGAAAAAGCGATTTCCCAATTTAATCATTTAATAAATTCCAATACATGCAAATATTTTTTAAGAAAATATTTGCCTCAACTAATTTTGGCTAATATTTTTCGTAATTTAGGAGAATACCAAAAATCAAATAAATTATTAATTGAATTTGAACAACATACTCCAAATGATGTGGAGAATCATATACAAATGGCAAAGCTAGCTCTCTCTCAGAAGGATCACCAGAAAGTTATAAGTTTACTGAATAGGTTATTTGATAATAATTATCAGTCAATGCCACCATCAGTTTTAGCTGATTATATTCAAGGTTTGACTATGTTTGTAAATAATGAAATAGCTAATTTAGAAAAGATCATTAAATTTGCGGACAATAAAAAATAACTTATTTTTAAAAGGCAACCTATTTATTAATAGATAGGTTGCTAATAAATATTACTTATTGATTATTAGTTTCATTAACACCAATAAAAAAGGACACTTTCATGATGCGAATTGGATTATTTATTCTAACTAACTTAGCCGTTATGTTTGTATTTGGAATCATTTTAAGTATTTTAGGCGTTGATGCGCATAGTACTTTAGGATTACTTATATTTGCAGCAATCTTCGGTTTTGGAGGATCTTTTATATCTCTTCTATTATCTAAGAGAATGGCTTTGAGGTCAGTAGGGGGACAAATCATTACTCAACCTAGTAATAGTCAAGAACAATGGTTACTTGATGTTGTTCGTCGATTGTCAACGGAACTTAATATAAAAATGCCAGATGTTGCCATCTATCATGCTCAAGATGTTAATGCTTTTGCAACCGGCGCAACTAAAAATAGTTCTCTTGTTGCAGTAAGTTCTGGTTTATTAAGTACTATGACTCAAGATGAAGCTGAAGCAGTAATCGGTCATGAAATGAGTCATGTTGCTAATGGTGATATGGTCACAATGACTTTATTACAAGGAGTTCTTAATACTTTTGTTATTTTTATTTCAAGAATGTTAGCATCCGTTGTAGCTCAAGCATTGGATGATCGTAATCGTGGTTTATCACAGTTAACCTATTTCTTGATAGTTATGGTTTTTGAAACCGTATTTGGTATTTTAGCAAGCCTTATAGCTATGTGGTTTTCTCGTTATCGAGAATTTCACGCTGATGCTGGTTCGGCTAAATTAGTAGGCAGTACAAAGATGATTGCCGCGTTAGAAAAACTAAAAACTAGCCATGAACCAAGTGAAGATACTTCAATTTTAGCATTCTGCATTAATGGAGCTAAAAAAGCAAAATTTTCTGAATTGTTTATGTCTCATCCGCCATTAGAAAAACGTATAGAAGCTTTAAGGAATGAAACTTATCGCAACTAAGGCTAGATGATCTATATCAAATTTATATTCAAACACATACTTTCCTGAAAGTTTTTTACAAGTATTATTAATTTTATAATAATGCTTGTAAAATAAAAACCAAATTATTCACTAGTTAGATTTTCAAAGAGTTTATAATGTCAAATCTTGTCACCAATAATAAATTAGAATTGCTTAGTCCCGCTAAAAATATTGAGATTGCACAACAGGCTATTTTACATGGCGCAGATGCCGTATACATTGGCGGGCCAAATTTTGGTGCTAGGCATAATGCTGGTAATTCGGTTAGTGATATTGCCCAGTTAGTTGAATTTGCTCATCATTATTATGCAAAAGTATTTGTAACCTTAAATACCATTCTTCACGATAATGAACTTGAACCAGCAAGACAACTTATATGGCAATTTTATGACGCAGGTGTTGATGCATTAATTGTGCAAGATATGGGCATTTTGAGAATGGATATTCCTCCTATTGATTTACATGCGAGCACTCAAATGGATATAAGGACACCTGAAAAAGCCAAATTTTTATCTGATGTTGGTTTTTCACAAATAGTATTAGCTCGTGAGCTTAATTTAACTGAGATAGCTAAAATTCATGAGCAAATTGATGCAAAAATAGAATTTTTTATACATGGTGCGCTTTGTGTGGCATTTTCAGGACAGTGTTATATCTCACATGCACAGACAGGGCGTAGTGCAAATCGAGGAGATTGCTCCCAAGCTTGTCGACTTCCTTTTACCTTAAAAGATGATCAAGGGCGCATTGTTGCTTATGAAAAACATTTATTATCAATGAAAGATAATAACCAATCAGATAATTTGAACGAATTAATTCAAGCAGGTGTACGCTCCTTTAAAATAGAAGGACGTTATAAAGATCTAAGTTATGTTAAAAACATTACAGCCTTTTATCGTCAAAAATTAGATACTATTTTGTCAAATTCGTCTAATTTACAATCAGCGTCAAGTGGTCGAACTGAGCACTTTTTTATACCAGATCCTCACCAAACATTTCATCGAGGAAGTACAGATTATTTTGTACATGGAAGAAAATCCAATATAGGTGCATTCGATTCACCTAAATTCATTGGTTTGCAAATTGGTGAGATAACTCAAATTACACCTAAAACTATCGATATTAAATCTGAGAAAATATTAACTAATGGAGATGGCTTAAATGTACTAATAAAACGAGAGATCTTTGGGTTTAGAGCTGATAAGGTGGAGAAACTTTCGGCTAATCAATATCGAATTTATCCAAATGAAATTCCTAAGCCGCTTTTTTCAGTTAAATTACCTTATATAGTGAATCGAAATCTTGATCATGTGTGGCAACAAAATTTATTGAAAGCATCAAGTAATCGCAGAATTGGTGTGTCATTTAAACTATATAATATTGAAAAAGATATAGAGCTAATTGCAAAAAGCGAAGAGGGCGTTTGTGTCAAGGTAGAACTTAATGGGGAATTCGAACTTGCGGAACAACCAGATAAATCATTAAAAAATATTAGAGATAATTTATCTAAATTAGGAAAAACTATATATTATCTTACTGATTTTGATTTAAATTTATCAAAAATTTATTTTATTCCAAGTAGTCAACTAAATCAGCTTCGAAGGAATGCCACTAATGAATTGACGGCTAAAAGATTAACAAGTTATTGTCGCCAAAAACGTAAACCAGAACAAAACCCAGTTCCGTTTTATCCTGAAAATCATTTGAGCTTTTTGGCAAATGTTTATAATCATAAAGCAAGAGAATTTTATACACAACATGGAGTTGAATTAATTGAAAGTGCTTATGAAGCACATGAAGTTAAAGAAGAAGCGCCCTTAATGATAACCAAACATTGTTTACGGTTTGCGTTTAATTTATGTCCAAAACAAGCAAAAGGAATTCAAGGTGTTAAAACTAAAGTTACGCCAATGAAGTTAATTCAAAATAATGAAGAATTATTGCTAAAGTTCAATTGTAAAGCTTGCGAAATGCAAGTATGGGGTAAAATAAAAAAACACATTTTAAAAAAGCCACTTCCTGGAAGTGAGATTATATTTATGGCAAAAAAATAAGGTATTTAAAAATATTGCTCATTAATTAATATTTATATTTATTCGTTAAAAAACATTATTTAACATAATATACATTATTGTGACACCCGAACTTTACCATGGTTTTCCGGGGTTATTTGTTTTTTTCATTTAGTTTTTGTGAAACATAATCATCCATTGCTTCTTTTGAATAATTATCAATCATAAAGCCTATTATTTCCGTCCAAATAATAGGCTTACCTAGCTTTGTTGTTGCATTAACAGCAAGCCTTTCAAGTTTAAGTTTTCTTGATTCTGTGACGTTATAAGTTGAACGTTTATTCATTATTACCCTCATAATATTTAAAAACTCTAGGCTAGTATAGGTATACCCTAATTAGCCTATTTGATTTAATTATATAACTGATATACTCATGTTTTCATTAACACTTGTGTTCATGAGTTAAATGTGCTATTTTTTTTATTAATGAGCACATGAACACAAGTGTTAATATGTTTTTTCGATTGGTTAAATATAGAGCAAGATTTTGGTTATCAGCTACCTCTTATTGGTGACGTTGCTTATCAACGCATATTTTTAGAAACAGGGGAAGTGAGCTCTTTATCTCAACCTGCTTATAAGCACTCTGGTTCATTTTGTGATTCTGTTCTAATTAAAATTTCTGGTTCGGTATTAAAAATGTCAGGAAATCCTTCTCGGTGGGGACGTATAGAGAATCTGTTCGGTTTACGTTCTGTTGATAATTGTGTTGATGTTTACAACAAAATTTTAACTGAACTTAATTTACCCGTATTTACAAAATGCACTAAATTGCTGTTTAGACAACCCAGTGGTTCAAAAATAGAAACTTTTTCTGATGGAGCAATTATAAAAGAACTGCATATCACATCAAATAAAACGGTTGGCGCAGGCAACGTTAATGATTATTTAGCAGGGTTATCGACTTTAAACTATCGTTACAGTGTCCCTCGGTTACACAGTAACGGTCAATCTGTAGATTGGCTATCAAAAAATGGTAATGCACATCTGATTTATCCAACTGTTTACAATAAAGCTCATGAACTTGAATTACACAGCATAACAAAAATTAAAAACAAATTTGGTGAAAACTCAATAGAATTTAAATACTTAATTGACGTAATAGAATATTGTAAAAATAGCGGTGTAGTACGATTTGAACAAAAATTAAAATCCCGATTTTTAAAACGAGAGAATTTACATTACTGGGGATTATCAGACTATACACGATTAAATAAACTACATGATGAATTTTTAAACTTAGATAAGAAGCTATCGGTGAATGCTATGGATTTTGAAACTATCAGCGAGCGATTGATAAGATGCGGGGTGGTTGATACTACACGAGCAGCTAATACAACTGCTATGTATGCTATTCAATGGATGCATGGACAAACGTTTAATTTTGAAAAATCTCAAGTGCAAATACACAGAGCAAGATTACGAAAAATTGGCATCGATATAGCACAACGTTGTAACTTAGCTAAGTTTAGTCCGGTGACAGTCAGAGAAATAAGGAAAGTTGAAGTTGCAGATTGTCAGATTCCCGATTGGTATCAGATGCCGCAAATTTTTAAATTAGCGTCATGATTTTGTTGGTTGCATCTACAGAATTCACGTACGTTCATCTTGGTGCGCATAATGTATATTATGTTAAATAATGTTTTTTAACGAATAAATATAAATATTAATTAATGAGCAATTGTTGTTTTATTATAAAATATGCTACTCTAATAAATTAATAAATTTTAATTATTTCCTTTCGTTAATATGCAAAATATTTTTAAGACATTACGTTCAAAAAGTTATTCCGTTCCATGTGAATTATGTAGTATGGGATCTTTCTGCATTCCCATGTTGCTTAACAATAAATTAAACAGTATATTAGAAAGAAAAATATCTTATGCTAAAAATGAAATCCTAGCAAAATCTAATACGCCCTTTACTAAATTTTATATTATTCATTCGGGTGCATTAAAAACTTTTGTTACAACTTCTGATAATCATCAACGAGTTAATGGCTTTTATTTACCAGGAGATATTGTTGGTTTAGATTCAATTGCAACTCAAGTGTATAATAATAATATTCAAGCTCTTAGTAATACATTGGTTTGTGAGCTTTATTATGATGAGCTGATGTCGTTAGTTGATACTCAAAAAAATATTAGAGACCTTGTGTTTAATTTGTTAAGCTCTGATATTTATAATTACCAAAAATTAGTATTATGCTATTCTCAAAAAAAGGCTGATGAACGAGTAGCAACTTTTATTTATTCACTTTATCAGCGTTATGAAAAGAAAGGTCATTCTTCATTGAATATTAAGCTCATGATGAGCCGAGCCGATATCGCTAATTATTTAGGTTTAACAATTGAAACAGTTAGCAGAAATTTATCAAAGTTGCAAGAACAAAATATTTTATTAGCTAGAGGAAAATATTTATTTATCAAAAATTTAAACGGTTTAATAGATTTAGGTAATTAGATTTATTTATGTTAAAATAATCAGAATAAATTTTGTAAGGTCTTAATATATGGCAAGTTTAAAGAACACGCTTATTGTAGTTGCTATGTCCCTAACCTCTTTTTCTTCGTTTGCTGCTCAACAATTAACGGAGCAACAAGCTAAAGGTTTACAGTCATTTAAAAGTATAACTATCCGCGGAGCTTTTTATACTGATAGTGATTATATCATGGCAATGTCGAGAGCTGCGGATAAAGAAGGAGCTGCTTCCTTTTATATAACCACAACTAATATCAGTCCTTCTAATGATACTTTAAGGATTGTGTATGCGAAATTATATAAAGCCGATGCTCCTAAAGCAGAAGAACAAGCTGAAAGCCTTCGCAAGTTTGAAGGTATTTATGAATATCCAAAATCTAAAGCCATACGTTTAGAGCCTTTCAACATTGTGCGTATTCGTGGTTATTTTCCTAGTGAATATGATATTAACCAAGCAATTGCTAGAGAAGCATCAGCAAAAGGTGCTTATGCTTATTATATTGATTCACGTAGTGAATTAGGTAGTAATATACAAGTTGCTGCTTATTTGTTTAAGAAAGATGCACCTGAACGTAAACTTCAACCTGAGGATGCAATTCCATATGACTCTGAAGCTGGTCAACAAGCTCTTGCACAAGGTGGTGATGCGGCTATGCAGGTAGAAAAACCTGGCTATTATTCTTCTTCAGCTTTTAATGAAAAATTTTATGCCGATAAATTTAATAATAAAGTAAAAGTCATTAATCAAGCCACACAAAAAGCAACAACTTCTGCAACAACTAATGCTTCTGCATCTCAAGTTACGACGATAACAACTGAGCCACAACGCATTACACGTTACACTGTCACTCTACCCGATGGACGAAAGATCCAAGAATTGAATGATGCAACTGCAGCAAAAATGGTTGCGTTTGATACAATTAAATTCAGAGGTTACTATGTAACTGATCAGGAAATTTCTTATCAAGCGGGTAAACGAGCTATTGATGCTGGGGCCAAGTATTATCATATTGCTAGAATTGCCCATGATTCAAATGGTCCAAATATAACTGTTTTTGTAGATCTGTATCGATAGTTTATATAGACAATCGGGCGCATAAGCGCCCTATTTTTTTGTATGAAGCTATAGTTGTGATTTAACTACATCAATTTGCTGCTTGATGCGTTTTGCTGAAATTGGATATGATGTACCAAGCTGTTGCGCAAATAAATTTACTCTTAATTCTTCAATCATCCAACGGATATCTGTCACTTTAGTGTCCGATCGTTGATTGTTTGGTAAACTATTAATCCAATTATCATACTGATTCTGAACATCTTCTATAATACTCATTGATTGCCTATCTCTTGCCATATTTTGAAATAATTTTTCAATTCTTTTCTCAATTGCCGATAAATATCGAGAGATATCATTCAATCTTCTATAACTTGATTGAGTAACAAATCCTTTATAAACTAATCTATTAAGTTGATGTTTGATATCTGACAAGGCAAATGCTAAAGATAAATCAACGCGCCCTTTTAACTTTTTATTAATGCTAAAATGCAAAGTTAGTATTGATTCGACTTGCTTAGCAATATCAACAACTATTTCATTAATATGAGTTTTAGTATAATCAAGTAATTGCTGATAATCATCAGTTGAATGTATTGCTTTATTATTTGTTTCAATTAAATAATCAATACCACAAGCGATACAATCATCAATAAGCATTAACACGTTACCAAACGAATTAAAATATAAACTTAATTTCGATTTATTGGGTAATTTTTCATGTAAATACTTGATTGGAGAAGGAATATTAAGCATTAATAAGCGTCTTAAACCTAATTTATTTAATCTTTGTTGCTCTGATTGATTATCAACTAACTTTATACTTACGGAATTTTGATTATCAATAATAGCTGGATAAGCCTTAACAGTATAGTTTTTTTGTTTTTCTTCATAAACATCAGGAAGTTTTCCAAATGTCCAATCTGTCAAATTATTTTGCTCAATTGAGTTATCTTTTTTATTAATAGTAATAGATGATAAAGCTTGTTGAAGTTGAGTTTTGAGTTGCTGTTTTAGCATATCAAGATCTTTACTTGAAGCAATTTCCTTATGATTACTATCAATAATACTAAAATTCATTTTTAAATGTTCAGGGACTTGCTCTAATTGCCAATTTTCTGATGTAATTTTCACACCAGTCATTTTATGAAATTCATTTTCTAAGCATTCAAGAAGCGGTTTTTCTGTAGTATCTACCCTATCTAAAAATGCATCTGCATAATTTGGTGCAGGGACAAGGTTTCGTCGTAAAGATTTAGGCAATGATTTGATTAATGCAATTATTAAATCTTTTCTAAAACCTGGCACTTGCCAATCGAATCCCTTGTTTTTAATTTGGTTTAAGATATCAAGTGGAATTTTTATAGTGACGCCGTCACGGTTATGACCAATATCAAAGTGATAACTAAGTGCTAGCTTAAAATGATCTTGATACCAGAAATCAGGAAAATCATTTAAGTTAATTAATTGTGCTGATTGCCTGATCAGCATCTCTTTTTGTACATTAAGATAATCAGGATCAGATTTTTGTTTCTGCATCCACCATTTATCAAAATGTTTAGATGAAATAACGGATTTATCTATGCGTTTATCATAGAAATCAAATAATTCATCATCATCAATTAAAATATTCTGACGACGTGATTTATGTTCTAAATCTTCAACTTCATTAATCAATTTTTGATTTTGCTTGTAAAATTTATGACTTGTGAACCAATCACCTTCAACTAATGCATGTCGAATAAACAGAGTGCGACTTAGAATAGGATCAATTTTGCTGTAATTTACTATTCTATTAGTAACAATTGGTAACCCAAATAAAGTTACTTTTTCGTTTGCTATTGTTGTGCCCTGCTTTTTAGACCACCTAGGTTCGTTATAGTCATATTTCACTAAATGTTTAGCTATAGGTTCAATCCATTCAGCTTCAATTTTTGCTGCTGTTCTTCCCCATAATCTATTTGTTTCAACAAGTTCACTAGCAATACACCATTTGGGTTGGTTTTTGAAAAGTGCTGAATTAGGAAAAATTGCAAATTTTATATTACGTGCACCTATATACTCACGCTTTTCAAGCTCTTTCATTCCAATATGAGATAGTAAACCGCTTAGTAACGAGATATGTAATGAATTATAATCAGCCTCTTTACTATTAATCGGAAACGCTAATTGCTTAATTGTTTGTCTAATTTGCGTATAGACATCTTGCCATTCACGGATTCGAAGATAATTTAAAAACTCTTTTTGGCATAATCGTCTAAATTGATTCCCTGATAATACGTTCTGCTGTTCTTTAATGTAGTTCCATAAATTAATTAAAGAAATAAAATCTGACTCTTTATCAACAAAACGACGATGTTTCTCATCAGAAGCTTGCTGTTTATCATAAGGTCTTTCTCTTGGATCTTGAATCGATAAAGCAGCAGTAATTATCATTATTTCTTTAATGCACCCTAGGCGCCTTGCTTCAACCAGCATCCTAGCTAATCTTGGATCAATTGGTAATTGTGCTAAAATTTTACCTATTTCAGTTAAATGATATCTATTCTGTATGGTATGAATTGCCCCAAGTTCCTCTAATAAGCGAAGTCCATCACGAATATATTTTGAATTAGGTTTTTCAACAAAAGGAAAAGCGGCAATATCTCCTAAGCCTAATGATGTCATTTGTAATATTACTGAAGCTAAATTGGTCCGTAATATTTCGGGTTCGGTAAATTTGGGGCGAGATAAAAAATCTTGTTCATCATATAAACGTATGCAGATACCATTAGATGTTCGTCCACAACGTCCTTTACGCTGATTGGCAGAGGCTTGTGATATTGGTTCAATAGGTAAACGTTGAACTTTAGTTCGGTAACTATAACGACTAATTCTGGCTAACCCCGAATCGATCACATATTTAATACCCGGAACGGTTAACGATGTTTCTGCCACATTAGTAGCAAGGACAATTCGACGTTTAGTATGTGATTGAAAAATTCGATTTTGTTCTGATGCTGATAACCTTGCATATAATGGCAAAATATCCGTATGACGGAGTTCTAACTTATTAAGTGTATCGGCAAGATCTCGAATTTCTCGTTCTCCTGTTAAAAAGATTAATATATCCCCAAGACTTTCAGTTGATAATTCATCAATGGCATCTATAATCGGTTGAAAATCAAAACTTTTATCATTATTATCATCTTCTTTCAGGATTAGGGGACGATATCTAACCTCGACTGGATAGGTACGACCCGATACTTCAATAATTGGAGCCTCATTGAAGTGTTTAGAAAAACGTTCCACATCAATAGTCGCTGATGTTATTATGACTTTTAAGTCTGGACGTTTAGATAATAACTGCTTAAGATAGCCTAAAATAAAATCAATATTCAAACTGCGTTCATGTGCTTCGTCAATAATAATAGTATCATATTGTAGTAAGAATTTATCTTTCTGAATTTCAGCAAGCAATATTCCGTCAGTCATTAATTTAATCAGAGTTGTGTCATTGACATGATCAGAAAATCTGACTTTAAAACCAACTAACTGCCCTATCTCTGTTTTTAGCTCTTCAGCGATACGATTAGCTACTGAACGTGCTGCTAATCGTCTTGGTTGGGTATGACCAATATAGCCTTTGACACCTAAGCCTAATTCTAAACAGATTTTGGGAATCTGTGTTGTTTTTCCCGAGCCAGTTTCACCTGCAACTATAACTACTTGATTATTTTTAATAGCATCATAAATTTCTTGTTTTTTTTCAGTCACAGGCAAATTTTTGGGAAAAATAATATTTTTCGGTAACGACTCTAGTCTGCTTTGATAATGTAAGTTAGCATTTTGTATGGCGGAATCTATATCAGCTATAGTTTGACTTTTCTTAGCTAATTTGATTATTTTATGCTTATTTAAGAAAGTCATTGAATCAAGATTTTTTAATTGCTGTTGAGATAGCATAGCGTTTCAGATATTTCAATTATAGTTACATTAATGCACGATTATAACAAATTTAACCTATTATTAGGAGTTCAAATGAAAAAAACGTTTTTGTTAACTGCTCTATTTATGGCTTTACTGGCTTTATCAGGATGTAATGACTCAAGTACTTTACAAGAGACCGACCTCATGCACCACCGTTTTGTACTCACTAAAGTAAATGGTCAAGATATTCCGTTAGATGATCAAGCAGAGCTTATATTTGGGGAAAATATGACAATTACAGGTAAAATGTGTAACCATTTTTCTGGTAAAGTTACTTTAGACAACGGTAGCATAAAAGGTAGTGGAATTGTGATGACTAAAATGCTTTGTAATGATGATCAATTAAATCAATTAGATTATATTATTGAGAACTTAATTACTGAAGGTACAAAAATCAATTTAAAAAATAATCAACTAACCTTGAAAAATAACAATAATGAACTAATTTATCAACTTAAAGACTTAATGTAAGCCAAATGTTTAGTTGCTATAATTTAGTATGTTATTATAAATAACAAAATATATTAAAGATAAAATACTTTATTTAAAATACTGTTAAGAATATAATAAGAAGAATTTTAAAGGGTTTAACTTATTGATGAAATTATTATATTCTTCAAAGATTTTATGTGATTTTGGTAGCCATATTGAGCTACAAATACCTTTTTTAACCAATAAAACTACCAATGCTTTGCCATTGGTTTTTTTTTTGCAAAAAGTTGGTTTATCGAATTTTTTAAATTGAATTAAAACATTAACCTTAACATTAAATAAATTACTAAGTAGATACTATTATGAAAAAGACAAAAATTGTTTGTACGATCGGACCAAAATCTGAATCAAAAGAAATGTTAGCAAAATTATTAAATGCAGGCATGAATGTTATGCGTTTAAATTTTTCGCATGGTGATTACGAAGAACATGGCAACCGTATCAAAAATTTACGTGAAGTAATGCAAGAAACTGGTTTAAAAGCAGCTATTATGCTAGACACCAAAGGCCCTGAAATTCGCACTATTAAATTAGAAGGCGGTAATGATGTATCCCTAGTTGCAGGTCAAACATTCACGTTTACTACAGACAAAAATGTTATCGGAAACAAAGACCGTGTAGCCGTAACTTACGATGGTTTTGCGCATGACCTTAAACCAGGTAATCGTGTTTTAGTTGATGATGGCTTAATTGCTATGGACGTTAAAGAAATTAAAGGTAATGAGGTTATTTGTACTGTTTTAAATAACGGTGAACTCGGTGAAAATAAAGGTATTAATTTACCTGGCGTTTCAATTAAATTGCCAGCACTAGCAGAAAAAGATAAAAATGACCTGATTTTTGGTTGTGAACAAGGTGTTGACTTTATTGCTGCATCATTCATTCGGAAACGTTCTGATGTAGATGATATTCGTACTCACTTAAAAGCTCATGGTGGTGAAAACATTAAAATTATATCTAAAATTGAAAACCAAGAAGGTTTAGATAATTTTGATGAAATTCTTGATGCTTCTGACGGTATTATGGTTGCACGTGGTGATTTAGGGGTTGAGATCGCTGTTGAAGAAGTTATTTTTGCTCAAAAAATGATGATCAAAAAATGTAATAAAGCATCTAAACCAGTCATAACAGCAACACAAATGCTTGATTCAATGATTAAAAACCCACGTCCAACTCGTGCGGAAGCTGGTGATGTAGCTAATGCAATTATTGATGGTACAGATGCAGTTATGCTTTCGGGTGAAAGTGCTAAAGGTAAATATCCGCTCGAAACTGTGAATGTTATGGCAACTATCTGTAACCGAACTGATAGCATAATTCCAGCATCGTTAGAATTGACATCAAAAGAAGAAAAGTTGAGTATAACTTCAGCTGTTTGCTGTGGTGCTGTAGAAATTGCTGAGCGTTTAAATGCTCCATTAATTGTTGTAGCAACTCGTAGCGGTAAATCAGCTAGGGAAGTTCGTCATTATTTTCCTAGAGCTCGTATTTTAGCATTATCTTCAAGTCAAAAGACAGTTAATCAGTTAGCCGTGACAAAAGGTGTAGAGCCTATTTTAATTGATTCAATTAACTCAACTGACGATTTTTATCGTTTAGGTAAAGAGATGGCTGTGAAAGTATGCGGTTTACAACAAGGTGATATCATTGTAATGGTATCTGGTGCTTTAGTACCAAGTGGAACTACTAACACAACATCTGTTCACCGTATTTAAAACGGCATACTTATTATTTGTCCTGAAATAAAAAAGTTAGCTACATGCTAGCTTTTTTTTTTACATAAGATATCCTGTATAAAATACTATTAATAGAATTTGAAAGATTAAAATGATTGAAGAAAAAGTATATTTACCTAAGGAACTAAGTTGGTTATCTTTCAATCAGCGAGTTTTACAAGAAGCTGCTGATAAAAGTAATCCACTTATAGAGAGGATACATTTTTTAGGTATATACTCAAGTAATCTTGATGAATTTTATAAAGTACAGTTTGCCAACTTAAAAAAATATGTACTTATTGAACAAGAACAAGCCAACTCATCTTCTAACTCTAAAAACTTATTACGCCAAGTAAACCAAAAAGTTATTCAACTAGAATTACAGTTTGACCAGCTTTATAATGAACTATTATTAGAAATGGCGAGAAATCAAATCTTTTTGATTAACGAAAGACAACTTTCTTCTTATCAAGAAGGTTGGATAAAAAACTATTATAAACAAAATCTTAGACAATATATTACCCCTATTTTACTCGATAGTCATACCGAACTTATTCAATTTTTAAAAGATGATCATGCCTATTTGGCTGTAGAAATTATTTGTGAAGATAAAACCAATTATGCGTTACTTGAGTTACCGACGGATAATATTTCTCGTTTTGTTTTATTACCGTCAGAAGTTTCAACTAAAAATAAATCGATCATTTTTTTGGATAACATATTACGTTACTGTTTACCCGATATTTTTAAAGTGTTTTTTGATGCCAAAGAATTAAATGCCTATTCTATTAATATTAATAGAGATGCTGAATACGAATTAAACACAGAATTAGACAGTTTGCTTGAACTTATGTCACAAGGTTTAAAACAACGTTTGACTGCTCAGCCAGTTCGTTTTACTTATCAAAAAGATATGCCAAAAGCATTATTTGAGTTATTGATTAATAAATTGTTATTAACTGAACAAGACGCAATGCCAAGTGGACGCTATCCTAATTTTAAAGATCTTGTGAAATTTCCTGATTTTGGTCAAAAAAAGCTATTAAATAAAAAAATTCCAAGCCTAAGCTATAATCGATTTAAACAATTTCGTAATTCGTTTGATGCGATTAAAGATCGAGATGTATTGCTTTATTATCCCTATTACTCTTTTGGACATGTATTAGAGATTATGCGCCAAGCTTCGTTTGATCCATCTGTTACGCATATTCGCATGAATATCTACAGAGTTGCAAAAGATTCCCGCTTTATTCATGCGGCCATTAATGCTGCCAATAATGGTAAAAAGGTCACTGTAGTTGTTGAATTGCAAGCAAGGTTTGATGAAGAGGCAAATATAAAATGGGCAAAACGATTAATTAGTAGTGGAATTAAAGTTATCTATTCACAACCAAAACTAAAGATCCACGCTAAATTATTTTTGATTGATCGTAAAGAGAATAACGAAATTGTTCGTTACGCCCATATTGGTTCAGGTAATTTTAATGAAAGGACTGCAAGAATTTATACCGATTTTTCGTTATTAACTGCAGATCCTGTAATTACAGATGAAGTTAAAAATGTATTTAATTTCATTGAAAACCCATTTAAACCAGTTTCATTCCATCATTTACTTGTGTCTCCACAAAATACCCGATTGAGATTTTATGAATTTATCCAACAAGAAATAAATAATGCTAAAGCAGGTAAAGTAGCTGGTATCTATTTAAAACTCAATGCAATAACCGATAAAGATATGATAGACCAATTATACCGTGCATCTTGTGCAGGTGTAAAAATTAGAATTGTAGTAAGAGGAACTTGTGTCTTGATACCCAAAATTCCTAATTTAAGCGAAAATATTACTGTCACAAGTATTGTTGATCAGTTTTTAGAACATGCTCGTGTGTATATTTTTGAAAATGATGGGAAAAAAGATACTTATATTTCTTCTGCTGATTGGATGCCTCGTAACCTAGATAATCGTATTGAAGTAGGTGTAAAAATCTTCGATCCAATAATAAAATCAACTATCCATAATATTTTTAATATTCAATGCAATGATAATGTAAAGGCTCGTATTATTGATAAAGATGCAACTAATAATTATGTACAAAGAGGTAATAAGAAAAAAATTAGAGCACAATATGCCATTTATGATTATTTGAATCAGTTAGAAACGGTTGAATAAGGGATTTAAAGTGAATAAATTCAATGAATATGCGGTAGTTGATCTTGGTTCAAATAGTTTTCACATGGTTATTGCTCGTATTATAGATGGTGCTATACAGATCATTTATAAAAATAAAAAAAATATTCATCTTGCCACAGGGCTTAATGCTAATAACCATCTAAGTGAATCAAGCATTATGCGAGGTCTGGAATGTCTTACACTATTTTCCGAAAGATTAATTGGCTTTCCTCCCGAAAATGTTCGTGTTGTAGCAACTCATACATTACGGGTTGCAAAAAATAGATATAAATTTTTAATGGCTGCGGCTAAAGTATTTCCATTTCCTATAGAAATCATATCGGGACAAGAAGAAGCACGTCTTATTTATTTAGGTACTATGACATCAGAACCAACATCGTCAAATGATACTAAATTTGTAATAGATATCGGTGGAGGATCTACAGAAATTGCAATAGGTAGAGGAAATGATCTAAAACCGTTGATTGTTGCTAGTCGCCCTATGGGATGCATAACTTATGCTAAACAGTTTTTTCATGAAAAAAAAATTAACGCTATTTCATTCGAACAAGCAAAGCTTGCCGCCGAACAACAAATTGAAAGCTTGATTAATATTATAAAAAAACAAAATATTACTGTTGCATTTGGTACATCGGGAACCATCAAGTCTATTTATCGTATCTTATTAGATATTGGGGTTTGTGATGGAATTATTACCCAAAAAAGGCTCGATGATTTAATTAGTTATGTTTTAGAATTCAACTCTTTTCAAGATATTGACTACCCTTCACTTTCTAGTGAAAGAAAAAGTGTATTTGTCAGCGGGCTAGCTATATTTAGTGGGGTTTTTAACGCATTTGGGTTAAATACTTTACAATTTAGCCCATGCGCATTACGTGAAGGGGTGCTTTATGAGTTGGTTGGAGGTCTTAATTTCCGAGATATTAGACAAAATACCGCGCAAACTCTTTCTGAACATTACAATATAGACCAACGCCATGCTACGCAAGTTGTTAAAACTGCAAAATATTTATTTTCTCAATGGCAACAACAAGCACCAACATCTATTCCGGCAAGCCTTGAATCTATTTTATATTGGGCTGCTTTGTTACATGAGGTAGGGTTAAAAATTAACTTTTCTTCAGTTCATAAACATTCAAGCTATATTTTACAAAATAGTAATTTACCCGGATTTAACGAAGAACAGCAATTACTTTTGTCTACTCTTGTACGTTACCATAGAAAGACTATCAATATAGATACACTACCCTATTTTAGTTTGTTCGAATACAAACATATAATACCGCTAATGCAAATCCTAAGATTATCTATACTCATCAATAATCAGCGAAATACAGAAATTAATTTACAAGCATTTCGTTTAAAATTAATAAAAAATAAACTAACTAAAGTGACTATAGAAATTAATCGGGAATTTGTTGAAAATAATAAATTGATATTATTTGATTTAGAACAAGAAAAAAAATATTGGAAAGAAATTGAGGATTGGAAACTATCGATTGTAGTCTGTTAATTATAAAAGCCCCTGTAAATCAATTTATATGTAGAAAAAAACGTGTTGTTTACACTTCATAGTAAACTAAACCCACCCTAAATTTTGTATATTTGTAAGTTTGTAACTATTGTGAATACCTCAAACTTAGTACAAGATTCAAGTATAAAATATGGTAATACTGTGTGAGGTTGATAATAGTAGACACAACGACTTAATTACACAATGTGACAGCTAATGGCAATTGAGATTAATTTAGTGGCTTGTAGCTCTCTTGCCCATGTTTTTCGTTGCAATGTGGGCACTACAGCTTTTATGATTTCTTCCTGAGGCTGCGATTTTAGATTTAACTCGGCAAGCATTTGTTACTATAGAGAATTTTCTACTTTCTTGCTGTACTATTTTAAGGGATAGTTACAGTTACGGCTTTTGTTTTTCGTTGAAATAATTTCCTAATACCTCAAATTGATTTTTAATTTATTTGCTTTATAATTGGCAAATCTTAAACAACCATAATAAATAAAGGAAATAAAATGAAGAAGACATTAATTGCACTAACAACTTTTGCTTGTTTTTCAAATTTTGCTTATGCTGAAACAAATGAACTTTACCTAGGAGGTCAATTAGGAGCTTCTATAATAAAAGTGAAAAATATTAAGGATACCTTACATTATAATCACGGCGGTGTTATCAACGATGGTATTTTTGACTCAATGCATAAAACTAAATTAGCAGGTGCTTTAAATTTAGGTTACAACTTTTCTAATTATGATATTCCTGCACGTGTAGAATTATCTCTTACCTTACGTGGCAATACAGATAAAAAAGAAAATAGATACACTGATTATGAAGAATATCGTCTTCGTACTACTCAAAAAGTCAAAGCCCGCATGAATACATTAATGTTAAATGGTTATTATGATATTGATATTGACTCACCAATTACTCCATTTATTGGTGCGGGATTTGGTGTTGCCTTCACTAAACTAGAAAATAGCCATAAGGAAAAATATAACGTTTCTGTTGATGGTGTTGATTATGAACGTTCATTATCAAAAACAAAAACAAAGTTTGCATGGAATGTTGCTGCTGGCGTAGCTTATAAGTTGAATAATAATATGGTTGTTGATTTCACTGCTCGTTATGTGGATGCAGGTAAAGTAAACATCAAAAAACATAATGAATACTATCGAACTAATGCTAGTGCTGAGCTAAGTTCAATTGATTTATTAGCTGGTGTTCGCTATAGCTTCTAATTAATAAACTAAAAAAACAATGGCTCTTTTTAGTTTAGTTACCAATATTATCGCTACATTTCTTGCTACTGTTAATATGTAGAAAAAAACTGGGTTATTTACACTTCATGGTTAAGTAACCACTCCAAAACCCCATAAGGCGTTTTTTCTAAAATCACCTTATGGGGGTTAACAAAATTATAATAATTAATCAATTAAGACTTAGTCTTCACCTTTTGAATCACTATATACTTGTTGATTATGCCGTATTTTAATCCAAAGTTGGTATTACTCTTTTTACTTTTCCATTCGTTTGTAAGCAGCAAGTTTAGTTGATTTTTGAAATACGGTGGTTATTATTACTGTAAACAACCCGAGTAATTCCAGCATGGCTTGCCAAAGAAACGTGTAATTGATAATAAAAGCTCTCATCTAAAATTAAATGAGAGCATTTATATTTAGCTTTTAATTAAGCAACACCTGGAATGGTGAAGTCCATAATAAGCAATAAGGTTGGTAAAATGAAGATAGATAAAACTGTTGATGCAAAGAAAATGCTTGATGCTTGTTCTTGCTCAACATTCCAATTGTAAGCCAAAATAACCGCTGTTGATGCCGTTGGCATTGCCAATAAGAAAACTAATTCTTCTGCTTCCATACCTGTTATGCCAAATAGATATACGGAAATAAGTGCAACAATTGGTGTAATAAAACTTTTCAACACAACATTAATCATTAATGGTTTAGATAATTTCAATTTAACACCATGAATACCAACACCGACCGCAATAAGTGAAATGAAGTTACAGGCATTTGACATAATATCAAAAGTGTTAAACACAAAATGTGGTAGCCATTTAGTTCCATCGGTAACGCTCACAATTAACCCTAAAATAACGGCTAAAAACATTGGCTTCATAAGTGAATTTTTTACTGCACTAAAGATCATACCACCGGTGACTTTACCACCAGACAATTTAGTATCACAAAGTTCTAATAAAAATATTGTCATTGGAATCAATGATAATGCAACAACAAAATTAGCAATCGCAACGGAAATAGTTGATGCGGCTCCTAACATTAACGTCAAGAAAGGAACACCCATCCCGCCCATGTTTGGAAAACAGCATAGCATTGCATTCATAGCTGTTGACTTTAACTCTTTATGCAAAATGTATTTATTGGTTAAAAAACAAATTATCCATAAAAATGACATAGTACAGAAAAATGCAATCATCCAAATGCCATTGAATATTTGCGATGGCTTAGCATGAGACGTATGCACAAAAAGTAAAGCAGGAAAGACAAAGTTTGATACCAGTCCTGATAATAATTTTTTAGAATCCTTCGAAAAGATCCCTTGCTGCACACATAACCAACCAAGAAAAATTAACAAAAAAACCGGAAGACAAGAACTAACAACTTGCCCAACTGCTGACCAGATCAGATTCATTTTTTAAAACTCCTAAAATAATATTACTAAAAATACAAATTCGGTAAATGGTCGGTAACTTCAGATTAGATATTATATTTATAGACCTAGCTAAAATAAGTGGGTAACAAAATCAAATATATTTATTACATGTAAAACGATATTTTTCGTTGTTGAAACTTGATATTATTAAATGCGATTTCGCACTCATTATGTTTAATTAAAGACATTCTTTAATGAAAACCTTTGTTATATTCAAATGTAAAATATAGTAACTTAGGTATTATTATACTTATTCTTTTCGATCTTGTGTAAATCAAGATCTACTAACTGTCTTAAAAACTCAAAAAAACATTAAAACTTTGCTCTAAGCTTGTTAATAATAGAGTTTTATTTCTTTAAAAAACAATCAATAAGAAAATATAAAACATGAGTGTTAAATTATAGTAAAAATTAATATTGCACTAAAATTTCTTAAATGATGCTTTTTTATAATGTGTTATTCATTATAAAAAAACATACCTATTATAGATAATAATTTGATTTACTTTATTTATATAGAATTGCTGCCACAAAGCCTTATTATTGATATTCATATAATGACAATAAATCTTGAAAACAATATATAGTAAAGATTGTTTCTGAATAATCAATTAATAACTAGTATAATGTAAATCATTTCTGTGTTATTGTAAAATCAGTAATACATTTGACTATTTTTTGTCTAAAGATTTTTTACATATCAAATAATAACGGTTATGTTTTAACTAACTGACCATTGATAATTTTTTAGTTCGCTAACTAAAAAATCGATTAAACATCGAGTTCGGAGCGGTAATAATTTACGGCTTGGATAAACGGCATAAATATTCAAATTCTCGACTTTATAATTCAACAAAACACGAACTAAACGGCCTATTTTAATATCTTTACCAATAATAAAATCAGGTTGCAACGAAATACCACCTCCTTGTAACATAATTTGGCGGCAAGTATCGCCATTATTACAATAGATATTCGCTTTTAAATTCACCGAGTAATGGGCATTGTCTTTATAAAAATGCCATTGCTCTTTTTTTGCCCACTGACTATACATCACAATTTTATGATTCAACAAATCATCAGGATCATTCGGCATGCCATATTTAGCAATATAATCAGGCGACGCGGCGGCTATGATTTGCGTAGTTGCCAACTTACGGCTAATCAGCGACAAACTTTCTAGCCGACCAATTCGAACAGCAAGATCGTAGCCCTCCTCAAGCAGATCAACCACACGATCTGACAACGTAATATCTAGCTCAATTTTAGGGTATTTATTGATAAATTTTTGCCATAAAGGCGCCAAATGCAAAATACCAAAACTAACAGGCACATTAACCCGAAGAATACCTTGTGGACTTGCATGATCTAAAGTGAGGCTATTTTCTGCTTCTGTAGTAGCATTAATAATGGCTTTAGTTTGCAAATAAAAAATTTGCCCCTCATGGGTAATGACCATTTTGCGAGTTGTACGTTGTAACAACCGAACTTGCAAGCGATTTTCTAATGCTTGAATATAACGTGACACTGCCTGCTTAGACATATTTAACTTAACTGACGCATCAACAAAACTATTACAATCAACTACCGCCACAAAAACCATCATTTCTAGTAATTTATTAGATCTATCCATCTGCCTTTCACCAACACCAAACAATTGTCCCACTTATTTTGACAATAAATCACATAATAGCTTATTTATCTACAAAATAATAACCATTATCATAAACAAATGGTGCTAACCAATCACAATAATTAACTTACAGGAAAAATAAAATGAAACAATATCAAACAGATCTAGCTTCACTCATGTTACGAATTGCCTTGGGTGTCATGTTCTTGGCGCACGGTTTTACTAAACTACTCGTCTTTACTCCCTCAGGTACTGCGCAATATTTTCAATCACTTGGCTTTCCTTGGTTCCTTGGTTCATTGGTTATTTAGCGATTATGTTTGAAATTGGCGGCGGTTTGTTATTGCTTTTAGGTCTTTTAACCCGCATTGTTAGTTTATTGGCAGTGATTCAAATGATTGTTATTACATTTATTCACTCAGTGAATGGTTGGTCATTTAGTAACGCAGGTGGCGGTTGGGAATATCCTGCCTTTATGGCGCTAACAGCACTCAGTTTAGCATTGCTAGGAAGTGGTCGCTTTAGTGTATTAGCTAAATATTTGGCGTATTAGAGGGGGAGATATTAGTTGTTTTTTTGACAAAACAGTTGAATAAAAACCTCAATAAAATAAATACTTTTTCTGACTGATCTTTACTTAGGGTTGAGTGGGTTAATCGAGCCAATTTAGATTGTTTATAATTATGTTATCGCTTTTTTGGCATCCATTATCCATAATCATTTAATTACAATGCTATAATTTATAAAATAGCCAGTTTGGTTTGAACAAACATTTCACAACTTACAACCGATGCAAAATTGGTTAAGGCAGACATAAAGTTGTTATGTACCACTTGGGATGGAATCGTTTTACCATCAAATTCGAGATCACAAGTTGTACAAGCATCGTGGATTAATATCGGTTGATAACCTAGTTCGGATGCGTGACGTGTTGTTGAGTCAACACACATATGGCTCATCATTCCACAAATAACCATCTGCTGGATCTGTTCTTGTTGTAATTTTTTTTGTAGCTCAGTTTGATAAAAACTATTAGGGAATGTTTTTTTGACAAGATACTCATGCAAGTTACCAAGCGGTAACAAACTTGGATGAATTTCAGCGCCTAAACTTCCGTTAGCAAAAAAATCCGCATGAGGATCAGACTTTATATGCTGAATATAAAAGATCGGTAATTGTTGTGCTCTAAAGTGTTTTTGTAGTTTTAAGGTATTTTGTAAAGTTAATTCTGTATTGTTTAAAGTAAATTTACCCGTTGGGAAATAGTCATTTTGTACGTCGATAATTATTAACCCTTGTTTCATTGTTTTGTCCTTAAATTATGTTTGAGTTGATAATTATGCGATAATTACGCTATCTGTTACATAATGAATTGAAAGTATTATTACTTACCTACTTTCAAAATGAAAAAGATAAACAAGTATGGATAAAAAAGATCGCGCTATTTTAGATGAACTTAAAAAAAATAGTCGTCAATCATGGAAAGAAATTGGCGAAAAAGTATATTTGTCAGGACAGGCTGTTGGACAGCGAGTTCAAGAATTGTATAATAATCATATTATTGAAAAATTTACTATTAAAGAAAAAACAAATCAGCTTCAGTTTATAACGATTTATATGAATTCAAATCAATTCACCTCGTTCGAAAACATGGTCATGTCGTTTAAAGAAATCATCGAATTTTATAAAATCACAGGCGATGGGTGTTATTTTATAAAAAGTGAATTTACAGACCAAAACTTACCACATTTTTTAGACAAACTTGAGCTCTATTGCCGTTATAAAGTTAGTCATCAGTCAAAAGTGATTAAATAACGCTATTTTAAAAATTTACACCTAAACTTGTTGACTATTTTTTGTATAAAGATTTTTTTACATAAAAAACAAAAAAAGTTGCGAGCAAATAAATTCTGTTATATTCTGTTCAGTAGCTTTAATTATCAACTCAGTTAAAGGTTTTTTATTTTTATGAATTGTTTTTGCGTTTTTATTACTAATGCTATTAGTACACATCATCACCATCATTCCTGAATAGTCTTCGGGCAATTGGTGCTGGAAGACTTTGGTCTTCCGGTGATGTCGCAAAAGCAAACAGAAACCCTCGGAAGATCAAACTTCCGAGGGTTTTTTGTTTGTAGTTTATAAATTTTTAGATAACTTTGGAGAAAGATATGTTGGATAATTCGCGTTTACGCATTGCTATGCAAAAGTCAGGTCGATTAAGTGACGAATCAAAAAAGTTACTTGCCCAATGTGGTATTAAAATTAATCTTCAAGAACAGCGTTTGATCGCTTTTGCTGAAAATATGCCCATTGATATCTTGCGTGTTCGTGACGACGATATCCCCGGACTGGTTATTGATGGCGTTGTCGATATTGGGATTGTCGGCGAAAATGTTTTAGAAGAGGAAGTATTAGATAGGCAGGCCGAAGGCGAAGATCCACAATTTAAAAAATTGCGCAGTTTAGATTTTGGTGGCTGTCGGTTGTCGATCGCAGCACCTCGTGATTTTGAGTATACAGGACCAGAATGTTTAAATGATTTGCGTATTGCCACCACTTACCCTCACCTGCTCCGCCGTTATCTTGCTCAATATAATGTTAACTTTAAAACATGTTTGCTTAATGGTTCGGTCGAAGTTGCCCCTCGGGCTGGGCTTGCCGATGTAATTTGTGATTTGGTTTCGAGTGGTGCAACGCTTGAGGCCAATGGACTAAAAGAGATCGAAGTTATCTATAAATCAAAAGCCTGCTTAATTCAACGTCAAGGTGAAATGTCGCCAATAAAACAGGCGTTAATCGATAAAATCATGACACGCATTCAAGGCGTTATTCAAGCTCGTGAATCCAAATATATTATGCTCCACGCCCCTACCGAGGTGTTAGATGATATTGTTGCACTATTACCCGGCGCTGAAAATCCTACCATTTTGCCTTTAACTGGCGAGCAAAATCGGGTTGCACTACATATGGTGAGCAGTGAATCGCTTTTTTGGGAAACGATGGAAAAACTAAAAGCGTTAGGTGCAAGCTCAATTCTTGTATTACCAATTGAAAAAATGATGGAGTAATAATATGAAACTCTCTTATTGGCAACAATGTACAAATGAACAACAAACAGCATTATTAATGCGTCCAGCAATTACAGCCTCTGATTCGATTAGCCAAGCTGTTGCAGATATTTTGGCACAAGTTAAACAAGATGGTGATAAGGCATTAAAAGCACTAAGTAGCAAATTTGATAAAATTCAAATTGAGCAAATAAAGCTTACACAAGAAGAAATAAAAACCGCCGCAAATCGTGTTAATCCTGAATTAAAACAAGCCATGCAATTAGCGGTTACCAACATTGAAAAATTCCACCAAGCACAAGCCTATCAATCCATTATGGTCGAAACAATGCCGGGCGTAAAATGTCAGTTAGTAACGCGCCCTATTGATTCAGTTGGGCTTTATATTCCGGGTGGTTCTGCCCCTTTATTATCTACTGTGTTAATGCTTGCAACACCTGCTAAAATTGCCGGTTGTCGTCAAGTTATTTTATGTTCACCACCGCCCATTGCTGACGAAATTTTATTTGCGGCACAATTATGTGATGTTAGCGAGGTTTATCAATTAGGCGGTGCACAAGCCATTGGCGCAATGGCGCTTGGCACCAAGTCGGTTCCTAAAGTCGATAAGATTTTTGGCCCTGGAAATGCCTACGTTACCGAAGCCAAACGACAAGTCAGTCAGCGACTTGATGGCGCAGCCATTGATATGCCAGCTGGTCCGTCTGAAGTGTTAGTGATTGCAGATAGTTCAGCAAATCCTGCTTTTATTGCTGCTGATCTTTTGTCGCAAGCTGAACATGGTCCTGATTCACAAGTTATTTTGTTAACACCTGATGAAAAAATAGCACAAGCAGTATCGATTGAAGTCGATAAGCAACTTACGCAACTATCGCGCCAAAATATCGCTAAAAAAGCATTACAAGAAAGTCGCCTTATTGTAACTAAAGATTTGGATGAATGTGTTGCTATTAGCAATCGCTATGGTCCAGAACACTTAATTATTCAAACTGCGAATGCGGATGAATTAGTTGAGCAAATTACTAGTGCTGGCTCGATCTTCTTGGGTGATTGGTCACCGGAGTCAGCAGGTGATTATGCATCAGGAACGAATCATGTTTTGCCAACTTATGGCTATACCGCAACCTGCTCTAGCCTTGGTTTGGCAGATTTTCAAAAACGTATGACGGTGCAAAAATTATCACCAGAAGGTTTAAAAGCCATTGGTCATGCGGTTGAGTTGATGGCAGAAGCAGAACAACTCACTGCCCACAAACAGGCGGTTAGCCTTAGGCTTGCGGTATTAAATTCAATAAATCAAAAATAGGTGGCTTAAATGGATATCAATCAATTAGTTCGAAAAAATGTTCAGCAATTAACGCCTTATCAATCTGCTCGCCGTATTGGTGGTCAAGGCGATGTGTGGCTGAATGCTAACGAGTATCCCGTTGCTCCGCATTTTGAGTTGTCCGAGCAAACTTTAAACCGTTATCCAGAACCACAGCCTGAAAAAGTAATTCAGCGTTATGCTCAATATGCAAGCGTGCAAGCCGATCAGTTAATTGTTAGCCGTGGAGCGGATGAGGGTATTGAGCTATTAATGCGTGCATTTTGTGAGCCTGAAAAAGACAGCATTTTGTACTGTCCACCAACTTATGGTATGTACCAAGTAAGTGCTGAGACATTAGGTATTAAAACCAAAACTGTGCCAACCACTTCTGATTGGCAGCTTGATCTTGGGGGTATAAAACAAAATATTGATACTGTAAAACTAATTTATGTCTGTTCACCAAATAATCCGACCGGTAATTTAATCGATTCTGATGATATCAAAGCTTTACTTAATATTGCCAAAGATCGTGCTTTGGTCATTATTGACGAGGCTTATATTGAGTTTTCGCCTGAATCTAGTGTCGTTAGTTGGCTTAATGACTATCCTCACTTGGTGATTTTACGAACATTATCCAAAGCCTTTGCTTTGGCTGGATTACGTTGCGGTTTCACCATTGCTAATAAACCTGTGATCGAAGCCTTACAGAAGGTTATTGCACCATACCCTCTAGCAACCCCTGTTGCTGATATTGCAGCTCAAGCATTGAGTAAAGATGGTGTGAATACCATGAAGCTACATGTGGTAAATTTAAATAATCAAAAGGAAAAATTTGCCAATTTACTTCGACAATTGCCAATTGTCGAAAAAGTTTATCCAAGTTATTCCAACTATTTGTGTGTTAAATTTCAACATGATAAAGATGTATTTAATATTTTATGGCGCCAAGGTATTATTTTACGAGATCAAAGTAGATCTATTGGGCAACAAAATATTATTCGTATTACCATTGGAACCCAAGCCGAGTGCGAAGCAGTCATTTCTGCGCTCAAAACAATTAAATAGGAGCAAAAATGTTACAAAAGTACTTATTTATTGATCGAGATGGCACACTAATTACTGAACCTCCAGTTGATTTTCAGGTTGATCAGTTTGAAAAATTGGCTTTTGAACCTAATGTGATCCCAGCCCTACTCAAGCTACAAACTGCGGGATACCATTTAGTGATGGTCACCAATCAAGATGGGCTCGGGACTAGTAGCTATCCACAGGCTGATTTTGATGGTCCACACAATTTGATGATGCAGATTTTTAAATCGCAAGGTGTTAATTTTAAGGATGTCTTAATTTGCCCACACTTTCCAGAAGATAATTGTGAGTGTCGTAAGCCGAAAATCCAATTAGTTTTGCCATATCTTACTAGTGGTAAATTAGATAAACAAAACAGTTATGTTATTGGTGACAGGGTCACAGATATTCAATTGGCTGAAAACATGCAAATCCAAGGATTACGATATCATCCTGAAAATTTAAATTGGGACGAAATCGCCCAACGATTAACCACTAAAGATCGTTATGCAAAAGTTGTACGCAATACCAAAGAAACTAAAATACTTGTTGAAGTGTGGCTTGATCGCCAAGGTGGCAGTCAAATTAATACTGGAATTGGTTTTTTTGATCATATGCTCGATCAAATTGCGACTCATGGTGGAATTAAACTCAATATCCAAGTTGATGGTGATTTACATATTGATGATCATCATACCATAGAAGATACTGGACTAGCTTTAGGAGAGGCACTAAAAATAGCACTCGGTGATAAACGTGGTATTACCCGTTATGCCTCTGTTATCCCTATGGACGAGTGTTTGGCCAGATGTGCAATAGATATTTCAGGACGCCCTTATCTAAAATTTAAAGCAGAGTTTACTCACCCTAAAGTTGGCGATATGAGCACGCAAATGGTAGAACATTTCTTTTACTCAATAAGTTATGCTATGGCTATTACATTGCATATTGAAACAGAAGGCGATAATGATCATCATAAAGTAGAAAGTTTATTTAAATCTTTTGCTAGAACATTAAAACAAGCCATCAAAATTGAAAGTGACCGATTACCAAGCTCAAAAGGAGTGCTATAAATGAAGATTGTCATCCTCGATACTGGCTGTGCTAATCTATCTTCGGTCAAATATGCCGTGCAACGATTAGGTTATGATCCAATAATTAGCCTTGACCCTGATATCGTGCTCAGCTCAGATAAGTTGTTTTTACCTGGAGTAGGATCCGCAAGTTCAGCAATGGAAAAATTAAAAGAGCGTCATTTAATTGAACTTATCAAAGTCTGTACTCAACCTGTATTAGGGATCTGCCTTGGTATGCAACTTCTAGCCGATTATAGTACCGAAGGACATGTTAACACATTGGGAATTATTCACGAAAAAGTTAGAGAAATTCCTGATTGTGGTTTACCTTTACCACATATGGGGTGGAATCAGGTTTCACCTAAAGCCGGTCATCATCTATTTCGAGATATTCCTGATGATGCTTATTTTTACTTTGTACATGGATACGCGATGCCATTATGCTCAGCAACAATAGCAGAAACCAATTACGGCGAAAGCTTTACCGCAGCCGTACAAAAAGAAAACTTTTACGGCGTGCAATTTCATCCCGAGCGTTCTGGCTTAGCCGGTGCAAAATTGCTAAAAAACTTTTTGGAGATGTAACTATGACAGCTTTTCCAATAATCATTCCTGCACTTGATTTAATCGATGGTTCCGTTGTGCGATTACATCAAGGTGATTATAAACAAAAACGTGATTATGGCAACGATCCACTTTTACGCTTACAGGATTATGAAAAACAAGGTGCTAAACTGTTACATCTTGTTGATTTAACAGGTGTGAAAGATCCCCAAAAACGCCAAATTTTACTAATACAAAATCTGATTAATGGTGTGCAAATACCAGTTCAAGTTGGTGGAGGAATTCGTACTGAAAAAGATATACAATCATTGCTATCTGCCGGCGCTGCTCGCATAGTAATTGGTTCGACAGCTATTAAGCAACCCGAATTGGTCAAACAGTGGTTTTCAAAATATGGTGCAGAAAGGCTAGTATTGGCTCTTGATGTCCGCATTGACAACCAAGGAAATAAATATGTCGCTATTCATGGATGGCAAGAAGATTCCTGTCAGACACTAGAACAAGTGATTGATGATTACCTTCCTTATGGCTTAAGGCATGTATTGTGTACAGATATTTCCAAAGATGGCACACTCAGTGGCTCAAACGTTAAGTTGTATCAGGAAATTAGTCGTAAATACCCACAGATTGCTTTTCAAGCGTCTGGCGGAATTGGTCAATTGAGTGATGTCAAAGCACTGAAAGACAGTGGTGTTAAAGGTGTCATTGTTGGCCGTGCTTTACTTGAAGAAAAATTTACAGTTCAGGAGGCAATTTCATGTTGGCCAAAAGAATAATTCCCTGTTTAGATGTTCGCGATGGACAAGTGGTTAAAGGTGTACAATTTCGTAATCATGAAATTATTGGAGACATAGTCCCCTTAGCAAAAAGATATGCAGAAGAAGGCGCAGATGAGCTCGTTTTTTATGATATCACCGCTTCGTCAGATGGCCGTGTTGTCGATAAAAGTTGGATCGCAAAAGTTGCCGAAGTGATTGATATCCCTTTTTGTGTTGCTGGTGGTATTAAAACGGTTGAAGATGCAGGTCAAATATTAACCTTTGGAGCTGATAAAATTTCGATTAATTCCCCTGCCCTTGCTGATCCTAGTTTAATTACACGGCTTGCAGATCGTTACGGAGTACAGTGCATTGTAGTTGGCATTGATAGCTGGTATGACAAACAGTCAAACAATTATCATGTTTATCAATTTACTGGTGACGAAAAACGTACCGTTGCCACAAAATGGAACACTCTCGACTGGGTACAGGAGGTACAAAAACGTGGTGCAGGTGAAATTGTTCTTAATATGATGAACCAAGACGGTGTTCGTAATGGATATGATATTATTCAACTAAACGCCGTTCGAGAAGTATGCAACGTGCCACTAATTGCTTCAGGCGGTGCTGGTACTATTGAGCATTTTTTACAGGCATTTAATGAAGCACAAGTTGATGGAGCATTAGCTGCCTCAGTTTTTCATAAACAAATTATTAATATTGGTGAACTTAAACAATATTTGGCACAGCATGGAGTAAATATTCGATTATGTTAACGCAAAATTGCAATACCCAATTAGATTTACAACAACTGGATTGGCAAAAAGTGGATAATTTAATGCCGGTCATTATTCAGCATTATGTTTCGGGCGATGTGTTAATGCTTGGCTATATGAATCAAGAAGCGTTAGCACAAACACAAAATAGCGGCAAAGTCACTTTTTATTCACGAACCAAACAGCGCCTTTGGACAAAGGGTGAAACTTCTGGCAATTTTCTTAATGTTGTGAGTATTTCAACGGATTGTGATAATGATACGTTATTGATTTTAGTTGATCCAGTTGGCCCAACTTGCCATACCGGCTCAACAAGTTGTTTTGCTTCGACTAAAACTCAATGGGGATTTTTATTTGAATTAGAACAGATAATTGCAGGGCGTAAAAATGCCGATCCTAAATCATCATATACCGCAAAACTGTATCATGACGGCACTAAACGCATAGCTCAAAAAGTGGGAGAAGAAGGCGTTGAAACAGCCCTTGCAGCAACAGTTCATGACAGCGAGGAACTAAAAAATGAATCTGCCGATTTAATTTATCATTTATTAGTTTTACTCCAAGACCAGAATCTGTCTTTACAAGATGTCATTGGTATTTTAAAAGCAAGACATAAATAGTTATAACCCATCCAAAGTGCGAGTTATGTCGCACTTTGTTTCAATTTTTTATTCTCATAAAAAAAGATAGAATAAATTAGTAAACGGGTAATTTTACCCCGTTAAACATCGTTAATACTTCGGAATTGTTTTCACATAACATAAGTTTGTCTACAGCTTGTCGATTCAAATGAGGTGAAAACTGACTGATAAAATCATACATATAACTGCGTAAATATAATGAGCGAGGAAAAACAATATAGGTCGTGCTGTAAGGAAAAATATGTCCAGCATTAAGTACAACTAAATCGTCATCTGATGTATTGATCACCGCCATTTTTGCTACAATACCAACGCCGACACCTAATTTAACATAAGTTTTAATTAATTCGGCATCCGTTGTGCTAAAAACAATATTAGGTGATTGGTTAGCATGCAAGAAAGCTTGATTTAAATCTGAACCATCATTAGAAAAATCATAGCTAACTAACGGATATTTTGAAAGCTCTTCAATCGAAATTAATTTACTTTTGGCAAGCGGATGATCTTTCATCACAATCACAGCCTGGTTCCAGTGATAACAAGGTAAGGCTATCATATCATCGCTAAGCTGTGAGATATCGGTCACAATCGCAAATTCAGCCAGACCTTCTTGAGTTTGTAAAATACATTGAGGAGAAGATCCTTGCTCCATATGCAATGTAATACTTGGATATTGCTGCATAAACTGTTGAATCACAACTGGCAATGTATAACGAGCTTGAGTATAGGTAGTGGTAATTGTTAATGAGCCTTGATTTGGTTGACTAAACTCTTTGGCGATAATCTTAATATCATTGGACTTATTGAGGATCTCTCGGGCAAGAGCAATGATTTTTTCACCAACCGGTGTGATTTGAGAAAGGTGTTTACCCACTCGAGTAAATATCTGAACGCCGAGCTCGTCTTCTAATAATTTTATTTGTTTGCTTATACCGGGTTGAGAGGTATACAGTTTTTCGGATGTTAGCGATACATTGAGGTCGTTATTTGCGACCTCAACAATATAGCGTAATTGTTGCAATTTCATAACACTCAAACGCTCCTTTAACTGTATGCCTTTCTTCCTTTTTAATAACATTACAAAAGGAAGAATTGCTAAGGTAAGTCATTTCACAGCTTAGCGCAAAAGAATAATTATTTTATACTAAAACGCATACTTTCCTGAAAGTTTTTAACAAAATTCAGACGTGCCTACCTACTTTTTGCTATTGATCCATTTGCCATCTACATATTGCATCACCCAACCTGTCGATTTTCCATTAACTTCAGAAGTAACATATTGTTGTTTATTTTTACGGCTAAAACGAACAATTGATGGATTACCATTAGGATCTTTATTTGGTGCTTCGGTCAAATAAATGAATTTTTCGGGTAAGCGCTCTTTAAAACGTTGTAACTCTTCTATCAAAGGTGCGCGTGTTTCTCTTGATTTTGGAAAATTATGCGCCGCCAAAAAGATACCCGCAGCACCGTCACGTAATACAAAATGTGCATCTGACTTGGTGCATTTTAGTTCTGGTAGATCAACTGGGTCTTCTTTTGGTGGTGCAACATCACCATTTTTTAAGATCTTACGCGTATTTTTACAATCAGGATTAGTACAGCCCATATATAGGCCAAATCGCCCTGATTTTAAATGCATTTCTGAACCACATTTTTCGCATTCAATAATTGGCCCTTCATAACTTTTAACCTTAAAGTTACCTTTTTCGACAATAAAACCATCACAAATCGGGTTATTGCCACAGATATGCAGTTTTCGTTCATTATCAAGTAGATAACTATCCATAGCCGTGTGGCATTTTGGACAGCGTTTACGGGCTCTTAAAGCATCAGTTTCTGCTGTTTCAGCTTCTTCTAGAATATTTAATGTTTCGTGCTCAGGAATTAAGTTAATGGTCTGTTTACAACGCTCCTTAGGTGGCAACGCATAGCCTGAACAAGCTAAAAATACACCGGTACCGGCAGTTTTAATACCCATTTCACGCCCACAATTTGGACATTTAATTTCAGGTGTTAGCACCAATGGATTAAGCTGCATTCCACCTTTATCTGGTGCTTGTTCAGCAACCTCAAGATGCTGACTAAAGTCACTAAAAAACTGATCAAGCACTTCACGCCATTCTTGTTTTTTATGAGCAATCTCATCCAGAGCATGTTCCATACGTGCTGTAAAATCATAACTCATTAGATCATTAAAGTTTTCACTAAGTCTATCGGTAACAATTTCACCAATTTTTTCAGCATAAAACCGACGATTATCTAAACGCACATAACCACGATCTTGAATTGTCGAAATAATGGTTGCATAAGTCGATGGTCGCCCAATTTCTCGCTTTTCAAGCTCTTTAACAAGAGATGCTTCGTTATATCTTGCTGGTGGTTTGGTAAAATGTTGATTTGGATTTAAGTTAATTAAATCAAGCTTATCGTTTATCGATAGTGATGGTAATATTTTATCTTCATTATTTTTGGCTAGCTGTGGCTGCACTTTAGTCCAACCATCAAAACGCA
Source organism: Gilliamella sp. BG1 (assembly GCF_046635625.1). NCBI lineage: Bacteria > Pseudomonadati > Pseudomonadota > Gammaproteobacteria > Orbales > Orbaceae > Gilliamella > Gilliamella sp. BG1. Next base: position 105,363 of record NZ_JBIDFG010000012.1, read on the forward strand.
ATGTCCGACCTTTGGCTTTTAAAGTAAAATCACCTGAATTAACCGTAATTGTTGTTGAGTTATATTCAGCCGATGTCATTTGGCAAGCTACAAATTGGCGCCAAATTAGTTGGTATAATTTAGCGGCATCAGCTTCAACATCACTAAGATTATCAGCTAAGATAGTAACATCTGATGGGCGAATCGCTTCATGCGCTTCTTGCGAGTTCTTTTTACTACTGTATACATTAGCCGATTTTGGTAGATATTTATCGCCAAAATTTTTACCGATATAATCACGTACCATCGCTAGCGCATCCTGACTTAAATTGGTCGAGTCAGTACGCATATAGGTAATGTAACCTGCTTCATATAATCTTTGAGCCAACATCATGGTTTTTTTAACACCAAAACCAAGACGAGTACTTGCTGCTTGCTGTAAAGTTGAGGTAATAAAAGGTGCTGTTGGATTACTTTTAGTTGGCTTTTGTTCAATATTAGTTACTTGATATTGGTTTTTACTAAGTTCAGCTAGCGCAATATCAATGGCAACTTTATCTTTAGGTTCGAATGCTTCGTTTTTATAATGAGTAACTTGCAAACTTAATGGCTCATTTTTAGCCGTGTTCAAATCAGCAAACAGATCCCAGTATTCTTCAGGAATGAAAGCATGAATTTCGCGTTCACGTTCAACAACAAGGCGTACAGCAACAGATTGTACACGACCAGCTGATAACCCCCTAGCAACCTTTTTCCAAAGTAATGGCGATAGCATAAAGCCAACTACCCGATCCATAAATCGACGTGCTTGCTGGGCGTTAACACGATCCATATCAAGCATCGATGGTTCATTAAAAGCATTTTTGATCGCCGTTTTGGTAATTTCGTTAAAAACAACACGACGATATTTGCTATCTTCACCACCTATCACGTCTTTAAGATGCCATGCAATGGCTTCCCCTTCTCTATCTAAATCGGTTGCAAGATAGATCATGTCAGCATCTTTAGCCAGTTTTTTCAGTTCAGATACTACCCTTTCTTTACCTGGTAGAATTTCGTAATGTGCTTTCCAACCGTTATATGGATCGACGCTCATGCGATCAACCAAGACCTGTCTTTCTGAACGTTTAACTTTTTTATCTGCTTTATCTTTTTTGTCTTTTGTTGATTTTTCAGCTCGTTGGCTACTACCACTCACAGGTAGATCGCGAATATGACCTACACTTGATTTAACCACGAAATCTTTACCAAGATATTTATTGATCGTTTTTGCTTTAGCTGGTGATTCGACAATAACAAGGGATTTTCCCATAATTAAACCTTTCTATTCTGTTGTTTGTATTATTTACTATCAATATTTACATCTAAGAGTGATAGTAAATCATCTTTAATTGTTGATACTTTCGTTGCATATTGTTCTTTCTGCTCTGCATCTTCAATTAATTGAGTAATGGTTTGTGACAACGTGCATCCACGGCGTTTAGCTAAATTAGCCAATCGTTGCCAGACTAAAAATTCCAAATCAATGGATTTTTTCCGAGTATATTGTTGTTCTGCATTAAAATGGCGCTTTCGCCTTGCCCGAATAGTTTGCTTCAAGCGATTATCTAAGTCAGGGTTTAAATGCTTTTTTATCCAATCAACAACACCAGTTGGGTTATGTTCTAACAACAATAACTCATTGACCGCATGTTGCGCAGCACTTTTTTCAATATAGCGTGTAATTAACTCACCTTCTAAGTGTCTCTTAACTAGATAGTTCCATTTCCAACCGCATTCAAGGTTTTCTAGCTGTTGATATTTCATCCGTTCACCTTGTGACGCTGTAACTAAATAGCTATTTGTAGCATAATCTGCTCACACAATAAAGAAAATTATTGCGTTTGACAAATTTTTTATAAATCTGTTATCGTGAGCCTTTCATTTCTATCTTTATTTAAGGAATCCTACATAATGGTTAAAGCTGATGTTATTTATATTAATGGCTATATTTACACCGCAGATAAGCAAGACAGCGTGTGTGAAGCTATCGCAATTGAAAATGGCTATATTATTGCAACAGGCTCCACGCAAGAAATAAATAACAGTCACTATGTTGATAATCATACAATAATTTATGATTTGCAAGGTAAAACAATGATGCCTGGCATTATTGACTCACATTTACACACCTTTTGGGGTGGCATGCAATTATCATCATGTAATTTAAATTACCAAAGTTTAACTATTGATGAGACTTTAGCTATTATCCAAGACTATTTAGATAAAGATAATCCCAATCATAACGCTAATTGGTTGCAAGTCCGTGGTTGGTTACGCCAAGAAGTGTTGCCAATTGGTACAGATATTACTCGTTTTGATCTTGATAAACTCAATACAAAACGCCCTGTTATTTTGTTTTCAAATGATTGCCATACTTTGGTTGCTAACAGTATAGCATTAGAGAAATTTGGTTTAGATAGAAACACTCCAGAACCATCGGATGGTAAAATTGGTCGTACTGATGACGGCGAATTAAATGGTATATTAGAAGATGCCCCAGCCATGCGTGCTTTTGATAGTATTTCTAAACTAACAGATGAACAAGCACTTAATATTGCTAAATTATCGCAAGCAGAATTAAATAAACAAGGCGTTACTGCTGTTATGGATGCTCGAATTACTGAAACTCAAGCCGATGCCTTTTTAAGACTACAGCAACAAGATGGGCTTTCTATCCGCCTGTTCGGCGCTCGGGAATTGCCACCTGATGATGTGTCATCAATTGCCGATATTCCAAATGTCATTGAGAAAGTAAAACAGTTTGCCACTCGTTATGATGATAAAAACTGGCAACCTAAACCAGGCATTAAAATATCACATACTAAGTTATTTGTAGATGGCGTAATGCAAGCACCTTTGATGACGGCACGATTACTTAAACCATATCAGTTAGAAAACGAAAAAGATCGTTACGGTGATCTTTATTATTCCACTGAAATGTTAGATGCATTAATACTTGAATCCGCAAAAGCAGGTTTTCATCCACATATGCATACTGTTGGTGAAGGGGCAATTGAAGTAGTACTTGACGCTATTGAAAAAATGCGAAAAGCCTTACCTGATGCAGATATCCGTCCAAGCACTGCACATAACGAACTAAGCGCAACACACCAGTTTGCTAGATATAAACAATTAAATGCTTGCGTAGTATTTTCTTTCCAGTGGGCTGGTTGTAGTTCAGCAATGGTTGAGCAGTATCAAACTCTATTTGGTCCAGAACGTTATAATGGATTAGAAGCGCACGGGCAATACATTGATGCTGGTGTAAACTGTGCATTTGGTAGCGATTGGCCAATTGATCCTTTAAACGAATGGTATGATTTCCAAATTGCTATGACTCGACAAATTGATGCTGATCATCCACGATTAGACAGCGATCGTAATTTAACTATTACTGAAGTATTGCGTAGTGCTACTATCAATGCTGCATATGTATTAAATCAAGATGAATATATTGGTTCAATTGAAAAAGGTAAATTTGCTGATTTAATTATTTTAGATCGCAACCCATTTACCATACCAACTAATGATATCCAAAACGTTAACGTGTTAACAACTATTGTTGGCGGTAAAACGGTTTATCAAAATGATGTAATTTAAAATTTAAATTTTTTATGTCAAATTACTACACCACAATTATTAGTGGTGTAGCATAAATAATTATCCAAGCTTTAATCAACTTCAATTGCTTTTGCTTTTGCTTTTGCTTTTTCTGTTTCCCCGCTGTCGTTTTTGTGAAATGTAAGATAGCAGCAATAATCAATACTCCGATAAACATATCAATCACATACCATATAGCTCCTGACCATACCTCCTAATTCCACTAAAGATCAATACAATAATCTACACTTATTTTATAAACTGATTTGTTAAATTAGTATTTCTGTTGCTACTCAAATGTAAAAATAGAAATTCAAAGTTTTAACTAACCAGTTTAAATTAAATAGGTCTTAATTAGCAGCTAATATACTTTAAAGTTTATAATTTGCCCGCTTTAATATTTTTTACAAAAAATTAGCTTGCATAATTATTATAATATGGCAGAATTCCCTGCCGCTTTAAGCGGGTAAAAAGGCAAAACTATACTTAGTAGTTTTTTATTGTTTTTTGGGACAGAGGAGCAAAGTAAGTCATGTCCGCAATAAAAATGAAACGAGTTTTAACCACACCTGCATTAATTGCATTTGGTTTAGCTTATATGGTTCCTTTAGGGATCTTTACCACTTATGGGGAAGTAACAGTTAAAAGTAATGGACACTTACCTATAGCCTATATCATCACCCTTGCCATGATTTTTTTCACTGCATTAAGCTATTGTCGTATGGCAAATAAACTACCTATTGCTGGTTCTGCTTATTCTTATGTACAACGTACTTTTGGTGGAAAAGCTGGATTTTTGGTGGGTTGGGCACAAATCCTTGATTACCTATTTTTACCAATATTAAATTATTTGGTTTTAGGTATTTATCTTAACGAAGCATTTCCTAGCGTTCCTGCTTATGTATTTGTACTTGGATCATTGATTGGGGTTAGTCTCTTAAATTATCTGGGTATTAAGTTGATCAATTCGGTAAATTTCACCTTAATTATTGTTCAGATGATTTTTATTGGATTATTTATATTTTTCACTTTTGCTAATACCCATTTAACCCCAGAAGTGATAATAAAACCACTTAAGATCAATGCTGATGATTTTAGCGGATTAATGTCAGGAGCCGCAGTACTTTGCCTTGCTTTTTTAGGCTTTGACGCGATAGCAACGTTGGCAGAAGAATCCAATGATGCAAAAAGATCTCTGCCTAAAGCCATTATTTGGACAGTTCTTATTGCTGGCTGTATCTTTTTGGTTGTCTCTTATTGTGGTCATCTGATTTTTCCTATGTGGAGTAGTTTTGTTGATAACCAAGATACGGCAAGCCTTGATGTGATGCACCACCTTGATAAAATCAATCGTATAGAATTTATTAGACAAATTAGTAACAATTTTATGTACAATTTCTTCCAAGCGGCATATCTAACTGGCGTCTTTGCATCGGCAATGACTGCACAGACTAGCGTATCACGGATTTTTTATGCAATGGGACGTGAAGGCGTGCTACCTAAACAGATCTTTTATAAAATTCACCCACGCTTTAGAACGCCTTATTTATCGATTATCTTTGTCGCTTGTTTTTCATTACTATCATTAGTATTAGATCTTAGTTTGGTTTTCTCAATGATAAGCTTTGGTGCATTAGTGGCGTTTACTTTTGTCAATCTATGTGTGATCAAAAGCTACCTTAGTGGTAATACAAAAACAGCATCAATGCTATTTAAGTATGGACTATTACCTTCAATTGGCGTTTTGCTTTCATTGTGGTTGTGGACAAGTCTTGATGCAACAGCGATGATTGTTGGTTTAGTTTGGTTAGCAATTGGAGTTATTTATTTAATTTATCTAACTAAAGGTTTTACCAAAACGTTGCCATCAATTGATCATAGCGAATTGAATTCAATAATTAAAGATTAACTTAATCTTTTTAAATTAGGTCTACTTAAAAGTATCTAGTTACGCCTTTCAAAAAACAACTCCGTCGACCTAAGTCGACGGAATCAAATAAAAAAATAATTATTAGCTAGCTAATGTTGTAATTATTCACCAAAACCTGTAGCAAATAATTCACGGATTTCGTCCATTGCTGCTTGTTCATCTTCACCATCACAGATGATTTCTACAGTTGAACCACCTTTAACCCCAGCACCAAGTAAACCCATCATACTTTTTAATTTAATTGCTTTATCATTATAAACAAGCTCAATTGATGATTTATAACGACCAGCTAATTTAACTAGTGTTGTTACAGGGCGAGCATGCAAGCCCGTTGAATTTTTTACTACCATTTGCTCTTTTAACATAATAAAGTCCTTATTTATATTTTAAAGTTAAAACTATAACTGTATTTATATCATAAATTAAACGATTTTGCTCTTTTTTTGCATGTGAATTTGTATAATTTAGATAAACTAGTTTGCTTATCTAAAGTTAATATTAAAGTTAGACCCAAAAATAACGTACAAGATGAAAAAAGATCGGTGCGGCAAAACAAACAGAATCTAAACGATCGAGCACACCACCATGACCACTAATTAAATTTCCCCAATCTTTTATACCTCTATCTCGTTTGATGGCAGACATAACCAAACCACCCAAAAAAACTAATAATGTAAGCATGAGTGAAATAAAACCTGCTTGGATAAAACTAAAAGGTGTGATCCAAAATAAGCACGCACCAATTAAACTTGCTGATAAGGTTCCTCCAATAAATCCTTCAACCGTTGATCCTCGCCAAAATATTAGACAGTGCCCGCCTCTATCATTTTTTCGTTTTGGTAATATTGTTGTTCATATTGTTCAGGTGATACCCAGCCATTGGCTGAATGACGGCGTATCCGATTATAATAGATTTCAATATATTCAAATAGTGCTTTATTAGCCTGCTTCCTCGTTTTATAGTAACAGTCATGAATAATATGGGTTTTGAGTGTATGGAAAAAACTTTCAACAATCGCATTATCAAAGCAGTTTCCTCTTCGACTCATGCTTTGCCTTAGCCCATATTGTAACAATAATTGCTTGAAATCAGCACTGCAATATTGGCTTCCTTGGTCACTATGAATGAGTACATTTTTAGGAAAGTAACGCCGAAATAAGACTTGTTTTAATGTATTACACACTAAATGGCGGTCTATGTAGCGTCTGGTTTGCCTTGCAATCACTTTTCGTCCATATAAATCGATAATCACCGACAAATATAACCAACCTTCCCCTGTTTTAATATAAGTAATATCGGTTACCCATGTTTTATTAGGCTTATCAGGGTTAAATTGCCTATCTAACGTGTTGGGCGCAATATTGCGATGAGCCATATCTGTTTTATACTTGAATTTACGTGCTGCTTTACTATGCAATCTTAAACTAAGTAATCCCCATTGTTGCAAAACACGGCAAGCTGTCCTTTCTGAAACTTGATAGTCCGCTTCTCTTGCATCATGAAGCAGGCTTGGCGCACCCAAACGAGCTTTATGTTGCCAATACTGTTTTTGGATATACTCGCTGAGTTTAGCTGATTTGTTTGCTCTTTTTAACCAAGCATAATAACCCGATGAACTGACACC
>NZ_JBIDFG010000013.1:0-59099 GCF_046635625.1 Gilliamella sp. BG1
TGTGGAAATAATGAATATTGGTGATAATTTCTAAACCAAGGAATTAGTGAATTACCTAACAACCAATGAACATATAAACCTTACCATGTTATGGGATGTATTACACTCATAAAATCGTTCAGGTAGAGCATTGATTTTATTTAATTTTTTATTTTAATTAAAATCAACCAGTTATACAGAAATTTCTATTTTTTATACAAAATACCGCCTACACGGCAGTGAACTAGTTAACGCCAAATTTGGCGAAAAATATTAATTTCTAAACTGCCTACACGGCAGTGAACATACGTAAATTACTGGGCTTACGCCGCTGCGGTTTCTAAACTGCCTACACGGCAGTGAACGCACAAACGTAGCGTTGTCACGTGTTCGGCTTTTTCTAAACTGCCTACACGGCAGTGAACCCGCATAAAATGGAAATACTGTTGAATAACCATTTCTAAACTGCCTACACGGCAGTGAACTTAATATTAACTTCTGTCTACTTACACCCTGTGTTTCTAAACTGCCTACACGGCAGTGAACAGCATCACTATTTTTTATCGAAACACTTGATATTTCTAAACTGCCTACACGGCAGTGAACTGCACTTTCTGCGTCAATTCTCGCATTTGTGTTTTCTAAACTGCCTACACGGCAGTGAACTATCCGAGCCTTGCTCTGCAAACATGCGAATATTTCTAAACTGCCTACACGGCAGTGAACGAACATTTGAAATCAAAATTTGAAGCGGAGGATTTCTAAACTGCCTACACGGCAGTGAACCTTATCTAGTTCACCTCCAATATTGGCGTATTTTTCTAAACTGCCTACACGGCAGTGAACAAAAATGAAAAAGATCGTCAACCATTTTATACTTTCTAAACTGCCTACACGGCAGTGAACTAGAAGCTAATATACTATCAATATAGTATGTAAAAAGGCAAATAGGTATTTAGGTTTTAAAAACCCTTTTTTTAAAGATAAATTTAATTTATTGATTTTATTAACTTTTAAAATATAGCTAAAAAAAGGGTTTTGTTTTTAGATTTTGTTGCTTTGTTATTTTTTAAGATTTACCAACCTTAAAGTTCAAAATACCCATTGGCTGAGTTTTTAATAAACACCCCAGATGGAAAAATAACAACAAATCAGCTATGCTATAACACCTATAACAGGTAGCTATAAAATGACTAATATGAAAGTAAAAATCAGTTACTTTCTAATTAGGCAGCACCTATTTTTTATTTAGGAATTTTGAAAAATATGACATCTAATAACGCTAAATCAATTACCGAAACGCAACAACGCGATCAACTACAACGACAAATTTGGAAAATTGCCGACGAAGTCCGTGGTGCTGTCGATGGTTGGGATTTTAAACAGTATGTACTTGGTTCTTTGTTTTATCGCTTTATTAGTGAGAATTTTGCCAATTATATTGAAGGTGGCGATGAGAGTATTGATTACAGCACATTATCCGACGATGTCATTAACGATGAAGTTAAAAAAGATGCAATAAAAACCAAAGGCTATTTTATTTATCCTAGCCAATTATTTTGTAAAATTGTAGCTGAAGCTAATACCAATCCAAGTTTAAATACTGACTTGGCCAATATTTTTAATGCAATTGAAAGCTCAGCCATTGGTTATCCTTCAGAAAGCGATATTAAAGGATTATTTGCCGATTTTGATACTACCAGTAACCGATTAGGTAATACAGTTGCCGATAAAAACAAACGGTTAGCCGCAGTACTTAATGGTGTTGCCGAGCTTGATTTTGGTGATTTTGCAGACAATCAAATTGATCTGTTTGGCGATGCTTATGAGTTTTTGATTTCTAATTATGCCTCGAATGCTGGTAAATCTGGTGGTGAATTTTTTACGCCGCCGAATGTGTCCAAGCTGATCTCGCAATTAGCCTTACATAATCAAAAAAAGGTCAATAAGATCTATGATCCAGCAGCAGGATCAGGCTCTTTATTGTTACAAGCGAAAAAACAGTTTGACGAACATATTATTGAGGATGGGTTCTTCGGTCAAGAAATCAATCATACTACCTATAACCTTGCTCGAATGAATATGTTTTTACACAATATCAACTATGATAAATTTGAAATTGCTTTAGGGGACACGCTACTTAATCCAAAATTTGGCGACGAAAAGCCATTTGATGCAATCGTTTCTAATCCACCCTATTCAATTAAATGGATTGGCAGTGATGATCCAACCTTAATCAATGATGACCGATATGCGCCTGCTGGCGTACTAGCACCAAAATCGAAAGCCGATTTTGCCTTTATTATGCATGCACTAAGTTATTTGTCCGAGCGAGGGCGAGCGGCAATTGTTACCTTTCCGGGGATATTTTATCGTGGTGGTGCGGAACAAAAAATTCGTAAGTATTTGGTCGATAATGATTTTGTTGAAACCGTAATCTCGCTCGCACCAAACTTATTTTATGGCACATCGATTGCGGTTAATATTTTGGTGCTTGCCAAAAATAAAACCGTCAAAACAACACAATTTATTGATGCTAGTAAACTGTTTAAAAAAGAGACCAATAATAATGTGCTCACTGATGAACATATTCAAGAAATTATGCAAATATTTGCTAGCAAGCAAGATATCGAATATTTTGCTAAATCGGTCGATAATCAAACCATTGCGCAAAATGACTATAATCTATCAGTCAGCTCGTATGTGGAAGCCGAAGATACCCGTGAAGTGATTGATATCACCCAACTTAATGCCCAAATAAAAGATACCGTGGCTAAAATTGATAGCTTACGATCCCAAATTGATGCAATTGTGGCGGAGATTGAGGGATGATTATGCGTAATAATATAACTGAGTTATTAAAAGGTGTTGAGGTTGAGTGGAAAAATTTGGATGAAGTAACAAATTATGAACAACCTACCAAATATCTTGTCACATCAACAAATTACAATGATGAATACAAAACACCTGTTTTGACGGCAGGTAAAACTTTCATTTTAGGTTATACGAATGAAATAGCTGGAATTTATGCAGGGAAAAATAATCCAGTTATCATTTTTGATGATTTTACAACCGCAAATAAATGGGTTAATTTTGATTTCAAAATTAAGTCGTCCGCAATGAAAATCATCAGTTCAGCTGATGAAGAAAAATATAATTTAAAATATATTTATTATTGGATGAGTACACTTCCAAATGAAAAGATAGATAATGATCATAAGAGACAATGGATTAGTAATTATGCTAATAAAAAGATTCCAGTACCTCCATTTTCGATTCAAACTGAAATCGTCCGTATTTTAGACAAATTCACAGCCCTCACAGCAGAGCTCACAGCAGAGCTCACAGCAGAGCTTACTGCAAGGGAAAAACAATACAATTATTATCGAGATCAATTGTTGACCTTTCAAGAGGATGAGGTTGAGTGGAAGAATTTGGGAGAGATTGCGAAAATTAAAAATGGTAAAGATTGGAAAAAATTAGGTGATGGCGATATTCCTGTTTATGGTACGGGAGGAGTTATGGGCTATGTTAATACACATGCATATAATAAACCGACAGTACTAATTCCACGTAAAGGTTCAATCACAAATATTTTTTATCTTGAATCACCATTTTGGAATGTTGATACAATCTACTACACAGAAATAGATGAAGAAGAAATCATCCCTAAATTTTTTTATTATTATATGAAAACAATAGATCTAACCAAGTTAGATACAGGATCAGGTAGACCAAGTTTAACTAAAGCTATTTTAGATAATATCAATATCCCCATCCCCCCACTCAAGGAACAAGCACGTATTGTTGAAATCCTAGATAAATTTGATGTGCTCACCAACTCAATCACGGAGGGTTTACCGCGTGAGATTGAATTACGCCAAAAACAATATGAATATTATCGTAATTTGTTATTGGATTTTCCTAAGGCAGAACAATAAATCACAGAAAAATTACAGTGAACTAAATAGTAGAATAAAATTACAATTTTAAACATTTGGAATAGACTATGACGACTTATACAAAACCAATTGCCGAAACCAATAGCTACATTATTTTAGATAACTACAACAAGCTTGAAGAGACAGCGGCTGTTTATCAGACTGAAACGGATTTAGAAAACGAATTTATTCATGATTTAACTCGACAAGGCTATGAATATTTACCGAATTTAAATACGCATGAAAAGTTATTAGCCAATATTCGCGAGCAGTTGCAAACACTAAACAAAATGCAATTTACCGATGAGGAATGGCAACGTTTTGTATTAGAGTATTTGGATAAACCCAATGAATCGATGATCGACAAAAGTCGCAAAATCCACCACGATCATATTTATGATTTTGTTTTTGATGATGGTCATATCCAAAATATCAAGCTGTTAGATAAAAAAGATGTCACCAATAATAAATTACAAGTTATCCATCAATTTCAGCAAACAGGTAATTATGCAAATCGTTATGATGTGACGATTTTAGTTAATGGCTTGCCGCTTGTTCAAGTTGAACTAAAAAAGCGTGGTATTGCTATTCGTGAAGCCTTTAATCAAGTGCATCGCTATAGTAAAGAGAGCTTTAATCAAGACAATTCACTATTTAAATATTTACAACTGTTTGTTATATCAAATGGTACCGATACGCGCTATTTTGCTAACACGACTAAACGTGACAAAAATAGCTTTGATTTTACAATGAATTGGGCGAATGTTAAAAACGAGCCGATAAAAGATCTAAAAGACTTTACCGCAACCTTTTTTGCCAGCCGAACGCTGTTAAATGTGTTATTGACTTATTCGGTGCTTGATGTGAATGACACATTGTTAATTATGCGCCCTTACCAAATCGCTGCCACCGAGCGTATATTATGGAAAATCATTAGCGCTTATCATGCCAAAAAGTGGAGTAGCTTACAAAGTGGTGGTTTTATTTGGCACACAACAGGTTCTGGTAAAACACTAACCAGTTTCAAAACGGCACGCCTTGCAACCGAACTAGAATTTATTGATAAAGTTTTTTTTGTGGTGGATCGTAAAGATCTGGATTATCAAACCATGAAAGAGTATCAAAAATTTTCAAAAGATAGTGTGAATGGTTCAAATAGTACCGCAGGGCTTAAGCGCAATATTGAGAAAACCGATAATAAAATTATTGTTACTACCATTCAAAAACTTAATAACTTGATCAAAAGCGACGATAACTTAGCGATCTATGATAAGCACGTTGTATTTATTTTTGACGAAGCGCACCGCTCCCAGTTTGGCGAAGCTCAAAAAAACTTAAAGCGTAAATTTAAAAAATATTACCAATTTGGTTTTACTGGTACGCCGATTATGCATACTAACGCAATCGGAACGCAAACCACAGCGGATGTTTTTGGTCGTGAACTGCACGCTTATGTATTAACCGATGCAATTCGTGACGAAAAGGTACTAAAATTTAAAGTTGACTATAATGATGTGCGTCCTAATTTTAAATCGATAGAGCAAGAACAAAATCTTGAAAAACTCAGCGCTGCTGAAAATAAAAAAGCATTGCTCCACCCAAACCGTATTGAGCAAATCACACAATATATTCTGAATAATTTTAAACAAAAAACCCACCGATTAATGGGCAAAAGTAAAGGGTTCAATGCCATGTTTGCAGTGAGTAGTGTAGATGCGGCTAAACTCTATTATGAATCATTCAAAAAATTACAAGAAGGTGCAAATCAGCCGTTAAAAATAGCCACGATATTTTCTTATTCTGCTAATGAAGAACAAGATGCGCAAGGTAATTTTGCCGATGAAAGTTTTGAAATAGATGCCTTAAATCAAAGTGCTAAAGAGTTTTTAGCTTCTGCGATATCAGATTATAATCAGATGTTTAAAACTAACTTTGATGTCAGTAGCGATCAATTTCAAAACTATTATCGCGATTTGTCTTTAAAAGTAAAAAATCAAGAAGTCGATCTATTAATTGTCGTTGGCATGTTCCTAACTGGCTTTGATGCCCCAACACTTAATACCCTATTTGTTGACAAAAACCTGCGGTATCATGGGTTAATTCAAGCCTTTTCACGCACCAATCGTATCTATAATGCCACCAAAACCTTTGGTAATATTGTGGCGTTTCGTGATTTAGAACAAGCGACCATTGATGCAATAATAACATTTGGTAAAAGTAATACTCATGAAGTAGTGTTAGAAAAAAGCTTTAAGGAATACATGGAAGGGTTTACTGATAAAGATTCAGGTAATTTCCACAATGGCTATCTAGCCATCGTTGCCGAGTTACAAGAAAAGTTCCCACGCCCTGATGAAATTATCAAAGAAAAAGATAAAAAAGAGTTTGTTAAATTATTTGGTGAGTACTTACGTGCTGACAATATATTACAAAATTATGATGAATTTGTTGCATTAAAGGATTTCCAACAATTAGATATGACAGATGCGCAGGCAGTTTTAGCGTTTAAAAACAAACATTATGTGACTGATGAAGATCTGCAAAAAATGCAAGCAGTTAAACTACCGACTGACCGCACAATTCAAAATTATCGTTCAACTTATAATGATATTCGTGATTGGCTACGCCGAGAAAAAGAAGCCAATCAACAAGATCAGCAAAGATTTGACTGGGATGATGTGGTTTTCGAAATTGATCTATTAAAATCGCAAGAGATCAATCTGGATTATATTCTTGAGTTAATTTATGAACAAAATAAACAAGAAAAAACCAAACAGGACATTGTCGAAGATGCTAAGCGATTAATTCGATCAAGCTTAGAAAATCGAGCTAAAGAAGAGCTAGTTGTAGAGTTTATAAAACAAACTGATCTTGATGCTATTCCAGATAAAGCCTCGATTATTGATGCGTTTTTCTTGTATGCACAGCAAGAGTTACAGGTAGAGCTTAATTCCTTAATTGAAGAGGAAAATTTAAATGAAGCAGCAACAAAACGCTATATTGCATCATCATTAAAGCGAAAATATGCAACCGAAAACGGCACAGAGCTGAACGAGATTTTACCAAAAATGAGCCCACTGAATCCTCAATATTTAATTAAAAAGAACCGAGTCTTTGAAAAGATCGCCGCATTGGTTGAAAAGTTTAAGGGTGTTGGTGGTGAAATTTAATTGTTAACAGTTAAATTTGCTAATAATTAAAGGAAGATGAATGATCGATTTCTTATTCATCTTCCTAATAATTCATCATTCAAACTTACTTCGAGTGATTTTGTATACAAAATCTTGCATTTTCGTAATGATAAATGATTTTTGAAAAATCAAAAGGTTCACCAGACGAGGTATAAAATATTTCTTCAACACAAAGTGCAGGTTCGCCAGGTTGCAATCCTAAACATGGCGCCATTTTTTCATCAAGTTTTATTACCTGTAAATATTTATCAGAAAAACCAATATTAATATTATAATTTTCCTGAATGTAATTAAAAATTGAGTTTTCTACAATTTCTTTATTTAAATAACAAATTAACTTTTTACGGTAATATGACTGTTCTAAGCCATATAATTTATCTTCAACATAGCGCAATCTTTTAACAAAATAGACTTCTTCGTTATCATCACATTGTAGATTTTCTTTAACTTTTGCACTGGGCTTGATGATATCAACATTAAGTACTGTCGAAGAACCATAAACATCTTCTAGATCGACAGTAAAACCATGACTTTGCAAAAAATTGAGATAGCCTCTTTTTTTACGTTCACGAACAAAAATACCACTACCTTGCACTTGATAAATAACGCCCTGCCGCTCAAGACAATTAAGCGCTTTAACAATTGTACTACGACTGACCTGATATTGATTAATTAACCCGTCAATATTAGCAAGCTGAGTGCCTTTGGACAGTTGTTTTTGATAAATCATCTGTTTGATTTTTTTTGCAACTTCTTGATATTTAACCATTTGTTTATGTTATTAATTTAATCAATAATTGAAGTAGTATTTTATACAGCTTATTTTTAGTTTTAAATTAAATAATATAAAAACTCGATCTAGATCACAAACAATATAATTGTTAATTAACAATTTTGAAATTGTCTATAAAATAATCTTACTGAATTGCTTTTAAGGAGTTTATGGATGTCATCAAAAATTAGAGATTATAACAAGCTAGCTGTTGATATTTTAAATGAGTTAGGTGGTGAGAAGAATATTGTTACCGTTTCTCGCTGTGCAACACGCCTTCGCCTTGTTACCCAACACACACCAGATCATGCAAAAGAAAACATTGCTAAATTGCCGGGTGTGATTACCGTTGTTGAAAAAGGCGGTCAAATCCAAGTGGTTATTGGTACACATGTTGATAAAGTCTATAACGCTTTTACTCAGCTAGTTAATACTGATAACAAAATTGAAGCAGGAAATGATAACAACATATTAAATCGCATCATTGCGACAATGTCGGCTGTATTCGCCCCGTTTGTCTATATTTTAGCCGCATCAGGAATTTTGCAAGGTATCTTGATTTTACTTAAATTAGCCTGCCCTGAGCTAGAAAAAACGGGGACTTTTGAGGTATTCAATTTCATCTCTTGGGCACCTTTTTTCTTTTTACCTATCTTTATTGCCATTACAGCTTCTCAGCATTTTCGTTGTAACTTATATATCGCTGTTGCTTGTTGTGCTGCGCTGTTATCACCGACATGGACAGAGTTTGCAAAACTAATTAGTGAAGGACAAGAAATTGATCTATTTGGTATTGCGCTATCACAAACCACTTATGCTTCAACCGTTTTACCACCACTCTTTTTAGTTTGGTTACTTTCTTATTTAGAACGATTCTTAGAGCCTAGACTGCATAGCATTATAAAACCCGTTTTATTGCCATTATTTAGCCTTGTCATTATGGTACCTTTAACATTACTTGTTGTTGGTCCATTAACCGCAAATGGTGCACAATACATTGCCAACGGCTATAATTGGTTTGTTAGCCTAGCGCCTTCAGTTGCAGGCGGAATCATAGGTGCTGTTTGGCAAGTCTTTGTTATTTTTGGTGTACATTGGGGGATCACACCTGTTATCGTCGAAAACTTTAAGCAGTATGGTCAAGATTCTTTCCAAGCTTTCCAAACCATTGCCGTTATTGGTCAAGTCGGTGCAGCATTAGGTTTTTATTTAAAAACCAAAACCCAAGAGATGAAAGGTATTTCATTATCTGCTTTTATCACTGGCTTATTTGGTATAACCGAACCTGCTATTTATGGTGTTAACTTACGCTTTAAAAAACCATTTATTTATGGCTGTATTTCTGCATCTTGTGGTGGTATTGTGGCAGGATTTTTTGCTCCTCACTATGTTGCTTACGCTGGTTTACCAGGTCCACTAACCATCGTTAATGCAATTAGCCCAAATAATCCTGGTTCATTTATTGGCGTCTTGATTGGTTCACTTATTGCTCTTTTAGGACCAGTAGTTTTGATCCAAATTTTGGGAACTGGCGAAACCATACAAGATACAGTTAATAGTCAAGAAAATATCAATATTGAAGATGATAATCCTAAGATTCTTCTTGATGAAGTTGACATCACAAGCCCGATGACAGGTCATGCTTTACCACTAAGCGAAGTGCCCGATCCTGCTTTTTCACAAAAACTCATGGGAGAAGGGATTGCAATTGAACCTACTGATAATCACGTTTATGCGCCTTTTGATGGCGAGGTAACTGCAGTATTTGAAAATTCTAAACATGCCATTGGGTTAACATTAGATAATGGCGTCGAATTGTTAATTCACGTGGGTATTGATACAGTTAATTTAACTAACAATGAGTTTGAATATCATGTTGAATTACATCAAAAAGTAAAAAAAGGTGATTTGCTAATCAGCTTCAATCCTGAGGCAATTAAGCAAGCAGGTTATCCATTAATTACCCCAATTATTATTGTTAATACCGATCAGTATCAACAAATTTCATTAACCGATAAAACACAAGTAACAGTTGATGATATCATATTTAACATTAAGCAATAACAAGGAATAAAAAATGACTAAAAAACCATTTTTATGGGGCGGTGCTTTAGCCGCTCACCAATTTGAAGGCGGTTGGAATGAAGGCGGTAAAGGCCCAAGTGTTGTTGATGTTATGACCGCAGGTGCTCATGGCGTTGCAAGACAAATCACTCAAGATATCGAAGCGGGTAAATTTTATCCAAACCATACAGCAATTGATTTTTATCATCGTTATAAAGACGATATCAAGCTTTTTGCCGAATTAGGCCTTAAATGTCTACGCACCTCGATCGCGTGGACTCGAATTTTTCCAAAGGGTGATGAACTTGAACCAAATGAAGAAGGTCTTCGCTTTTATGATGATGTTTTTGATGAACTAATAGCTCACGGCATTGAGCCAGTTATCACATTATCCCATTTTGAAATGCCTTTACATATTGCTCGTCATTATGGTGGTTTTAGAAACCGTAAGACTGTTGAATTTTTTGAGCGCTTTGCTACTGCATGTTTTGAACGTTATAAAAATAAAGTTAAATACTGGATGACATTTAACGAAATCAATAATCAAATGGATACTAGTAATCCTATCTTCTTTTGGACTAACTCTGGCGTACAAGTTAAACCTGATGAAAATCCGCAAGAAGTTCTGTACCAAGTTGCACACTATGAACTGTTAGCCAGTGCTAAAGCAGTAATAGCAGGTAAAAAAATTAATCCTGATTTTCAAATTGGTTGTATGGTATCGCATGTGCCAATTTATCCATATTCTTGTAATCCTGAAGATATGATGGCTTCAGAAATTGCCATGCATCAACGATTCTTCTTCCCTGATGTTCACGTTCGCGGCTACTATCCAGCTTATGCATTAAAAGAATTTGAGCGTGAAGGATATAAACTTGATATTACCGAAGAAGATTTAGGTTATTTGAAAAAAGGTACGGTTGATTACATTGGCTTTAGCTATTATATGTCTACTGTCGTTAAAGCTGATGCCAAAAATGATAATCGTGACAACATAGTTAACGGTGCACTACCTAATGCGGTTGAAAATCCTTATATAAAAAGCAGCGATTGGGGTTGGCCAATTGATCCTGAAGGTTTACGTTATACACTTAACCGTCTGTATGATCGATATCAATTACCGCTATTTATTGTCGAAAATGGTTTTGGTGCAATTGATGAACTCAAAAACGGTAATCAAATACACGATAAACCACGTATTGAATATTTAGGTGCCCATATCAAAGCCATGCAAACCGCTATAGATTATGATGGTGTTGATGTAATGGGTTATACTGCTTGGGGAATTATTGATGTTGTATCATTCACTACTGGCGAAATGAAAAAACGTTATGGCGTAATTTATGTTGACCGTGATAATGAAGGTAACGGTAGTATGAAACGCTATAAAAAAGACTCTTTTGAATGGTACAAAAAAGTCATTAGTACTAATGGTGCAAGTTTGAAATAATCATTATTAGCTAGCTATCATTTGTTATGAGGATGTTTAAAGGCTTTGCCTGCATCCTCATTTTTATGGTTAAAAGGGCTAAAACTGAAAAATCAACTGCTTTTCAACTTGCGGATCGATTAACGTTACATGAAAACCAATTAACCGAACTCCACGCCCATTACGCCGTTCTAACCAAACTTTATGCGCTTGCTCAATTAAATCAGCTTTATCCAATTTAAACCAAACATGTTCTTGCGTAGTTAACTGAAAATCGTCAAACTTAAATTTTACACCTTGCCGAGCAATCGATAAATCAGCACGAACTTTGCTTAACCGTTTTTCCATTTCATCAAATAATGGATCGAACTGCAATAAACACTCTTCCCAACTATGAATATCATCAGTTAAAGTACGCTCTACCCCTACCGATTTACGTTGCCTGTCATTACACACTTCACGATCATCAATACCTTGACATCGCTCATATAGTATTCTTCCAAATTTACCGAATTGGGTAATTAATTTAGTTACATCATAATTAACAATATCATTGCATGTAAATAGCCCCAATTGGGCTAATTTTTTTTCCGTGACCTTACCCACACCTGGGATTTTTTTTAACGGTAGCTGCTCTATAAAACTATCAACGTTATCTGGTGTTATTACATATTGGCCATTAGGTTTATTCATATCAGAGGCTATTTTGGCAAGAAACTTAAGTGGAGCAACACCTGCCGATGCAGTTAACTCAAGTTCCTTGTAAATTGCCTGACGGATATCTTGAGCAATTAAAGTCGCTGAACCATAACAAAGTTTGCAATCAGTTACATCAAGGTAAGCTTCGTCGAGTGATAAAGCCTCAATAGATTCAGTATATCGTTTAAATATTTGGTGGATCTGTTTGGAGACTTCTTTATAAACTGCATGCCTACCCGCTATAATTTTAAGGTTAGGACAAAGTTTTATGGCTTGAGCCATTGACATAGCACTGTGTATACCATACTGACGAGCTAAATAATTGGCAGTCGCAACCACGCCACGTTTACGAGGATCGCCCCCTACCGCAATAGGCATATTGCGATAACGGGGATTGTCTCTCATTTCAACGGCGGCATAAAAACAATCCATATCGACATGAATAATTTTTCGCATAGAGGGTTTCACAATACTCAAATATAACTGTATAAATATACAATATTATACCTTAAATATTTGTGTAAACAACCTAAGTGAATTACTTTGTTAATTTATCAAAATCAATTAGGCCATTCTTGTCATAAGGATCGCCAATCCAACGAATCGATTCATGAAAATTAGGATTAACAATACTTTTTTCAGGAACATATAAGTTATAGCTTAACCCTGCTAAATCAGACCAAGTATGAATCAAATCTTGTGTATTAAATTTTCGATCTACATAAGCTTGATAGTTATTAGGATGCGTTGCCACCCATGTTGGCGATTGCCAAAGCATAAATGGCACAGTATACATAGTTTTAGTTGGTGCCTTCTCGTTTCGCCCTAACACATTATGCGGTGGCGTTTGATAAACATCTTCACCATGATCTGAAAAATATAACATAAAACCATTTTCTTTACTGTTTTTGAAGATATTAAACAGTGTTGTTGTGACATAATCGTTATAACTTATTGCATTATCATAACTATTATATACATCTACTTTATCGTCATCGAGAGGATATGGAATACTTTCCTTATCTTTAAAACGGTCATACTTACCGTCTTTTGGATAGCGGAACTCGTATTTCATATGCGTACCAAGCAGATGGATAACAATAAATTTCTTTTCAGCGTTGTCAGCTAGCACTTTTTTGAAAGGCTCAAATACCGATTCATCATATTGTCTTGAACTTTGATTACGATCGTTATTCATATAAAACTGTTCATCGGCTTGTTTAGAAAACATAGTCAACATGGTATTACGCTTGGTCATGGTCTGCTGGTTAGTGATCCAAAATGTTTTATACCCTGCTTGCTTCATAAGATTTATTAATGAAGGAGTTTTCAGGTATAAATCGGGATGCTTCTCATCAGCAAAAGTTAACGCTTGTTGCAAAATTTCGATAGTATAAGGTCTTGATGAAACCACATCGTTAAATACAACAAAATCAGCATTATCTTTTTTAAACTGCTCAATTTGAGGTGTGGTATTTCGACCATAACCATAAATACTCATCCTATTACGTGTTGTTGATTCACCAATGACTAACACCAACGTCCTAGGCGTATTACCGTTAGCATCTTTTAAATTTTCAACAGGAGGTAAAGTGTCTAAATGATTTAAAATATCTTCCATATTTTTAAGTTGAGATCGATAAGCTAAATAGCTATTAATAAGTTGCCATGGCACAGTTGTTTCCATACGCGTTAGTAAATGAGTTCCGGCTTTTTCAATAGATGATTTTTTTATTATCACACTAATAAACACAGGCATTATGGCATAAATAGCTATTAATAGTGATACAATCCATTTAGTAGAAGTTTTAATATAAACAGGTCTGACTTTACTCCAAAGATAAACACCCATTAAACTATAAATAATCAATACTATAACTAATTTAATACTAAAATACTGCTGAACAAATTCGCTCGATTCACTATAATTTGATTCTGCCATAACAAAAAATACACTTTGCGAAAATTCTTGTCGATAAATCACAAAATAACCGACAGAAACCAAAGACAAACAGCCGACAATAAGCCCAAATATAGTCGCAATCTTTCTTGTATAATCAGGAAAAATCAAAACAGGAATAAGCCAAATCAAACTATAGATAATTGAATCGCGAAGTCCAATTGCATTGGAATGCCCCGAAAGAAAAATATATAACTGTAATGCACTAGAAAAATAAGTAAAAAATAAAATATTAAAGATAAGTGCTGACCAGCTAAATTTGTTGGTTGCTTTTATGTTTAGCATAGATATTTAATTTGCTTTGTTATTGATCATAAAATGCAATATATGCTTGGTAGATTAATAAAACCTTAAGCTTTAAATATCTAAATTTAAATATATAAATCATTAAATTCTAACCTATTAATTTTTTGAGATATTTAAACCCAATATCTTTGCAATGTGATTATTTTCAGGTTGGTTTAATTGGTTTGGTAAACCATAAAAAACGATCTGTCCATTATCCACCACCAAACAACGAGAAAAATAACTAAGCGAATCATTAAGATTGTGTGAGACCATCATTAATGTCAAATCGAGCTCATCGCAAATTTGATCAACTAATGCTAACATCTCAAAGCGTAATGCTTGATCGAGAGCTGAAAATGGCTCATCTAACAATAAAATAGGTCGACGTTGAATTAAACAACGAGCTAACGCAACACGTTGACTCTGACCACCTGAAAGTTGTTCGGGATAACGATTATTAAAACCAGTTAAACC
The DNA here is from genome assembly GCF_046635625.1 of Gilliamella sp. BG1. Taxonomy (NCBI): domain Bacteria; kingdom Pseudomonadati; phylum Pseudomonadota; class Gammaproteobacteria; order Orbales; family Orbaceae; genus Gilliamella; species Gilliamella sp. BG1. Next base: position 14,798 of record NZ_JBIDFG010000013.1, read on the forward strand.
AACTTTAGCTAACATATCATCTATTGTTTGGCGTTCCGATGTATTTAGTTTTAAACAAGGCTTTATGCCTAAGCCAATATTTTGTTCAACATTTAAATGATCAAATAAATTATTATGTTGAAATAAAATCGAAACAGGCCGCTTTCCTGGTTGAGTGTGAGTCATATTTTGATGATTAAGTAAAATTTGCCCAGAATTTGGTGAAATAAATCCAGCAATCAAGCTTAACAATGAGCTTTTACCTGCACCACTTGGCCCAACAATAACCACCTTTTCTTTTGCAGTAATTTTGATATCAAAATGCATTTTAAAATTATCATATTGACAATTAATTTGATTCAGTTCGATCATAATCTATCACAACCAGTAAACTAAAAGATAATATTAGCAATAATGCAGCCGTTACGGCACTTTCATGATAATGATAATACGATATTTGCTCATATAAATAATAAGGTAACGTTGTGACTGACTGGCCACCAAATAACGCAATAATACCAAAATCACCCAATGATAATATTGCTGAAAAGGCAAAACTTTGGATAATTAACTTTTTTAGTGCTTTATATTCAATTAAATAAAAATGCCAAAAACCAGTAATATTAAGTGACTGGCTTAAGTGCCAATAGCGAGATGTAACATCATACATTGGTGCAGCAAGGTTTTTTAATATAAATGGCAGTGCCATTAAACTGTTACAAAGCATCGTCAAAACACAAACAAAGACCGAACTATAAGCGTACGAAAATAACAGTAAAAACAGACCTGACGCCAGCACCATGCTTGGAATAATTAATATCAGCGATCCAATTAACATTAATCGATTACTCCAATTTATTTGCCGATAAATCAATAATCGGCTGTTTGTATAGAGTAATAATAAAGCTAGTAGCATAGCAATACTGGCTGACCCAAAAGCAATTAGTAAAGAAAACATAACTGCACGTTGAAAGGCCACTGAAAAAAATGACCACTGAAAAAAATAAATACCTTTTATTAATATAGTTATGATGGGTAGCAAAATAAATAATGCACCAATAACAATAATAACAAAACTCGACAAAATTAAGCTAAACGAAACAGGTAAACGATAACTTTGCTTAACATATTTAGTGTTAAATTTATAGCTATAATTAAACTTTTGCATCAACCCCATAAAAAAAGCACAACAAACCAACTGCAAACATGCTAAAAGCACGGCTTGTATCAAATCAAATTCACGGATGGATTGATAAATGGCAACTTCAAGTGTGGTATATTTAGGTCCACCACCTAGAGCCAATACAATAGCAAAACTAGAAAAACAAAGCATAAAGATTAGCGATGCCATAGGTAGCAACTGTCGACGCAATAGTGGCCATTCCACCAATTTAAAATAAGTAAAACTCGAAAAATTCAATTGAGCAGCTAATTGTTTGTGTTCGACTGGTACACTATTTAAGGTTTGATAAAACAAGCAACAAGCATAAGGGAAATTAAGAAATATATGTGCCAATAAAATACCTTTTAAACCATAAATGGATATCACAAAAGGCAAACCTAAATAATGACAAAACGACGCTAATAAACCATGTTGCCCATAAACAGATAATAACCCCGTTACCACAACCAACGTAGGAAATATAAAGGTGATAGGCATAATGCGTAGCAATAGATTTTTACCCCAAAAATTGACTATCGATAGGGCTTTAGCCATCAATATTGCCAATAACACAGATAGCAACGTTGATAACGTTGCTTGAAATATTGTTATCCAAATAACATGTAATAAATAACTATCAAAATAGACAGTTAAATTATTAGACTCAAAAGCAACTAAACAAAGCGCAAATAGTGCTGAACCTAATACAACTAAAATCAAGCTTGCAGCACTAATGCCGGGGATTAACGTTCTTAATTTCAACATTATACTGAATAAAACTATTTACTAATGGTGGATTTCCATTCACGCACCCAGCTCTTTTGATTATTTTTAACTTGCTTAGCATCAAACTCGAGTGCTTTATTGACTGGTTTAATTTGCTGAAAAGCTTCAGGCAACGTTATATTAATAATCGGATACATGAAATTTTTTTCAGCAAATTGACGTTGTACATCAGGCGTTAATAAATATTGTAAAAAAGCACGTGCCAATTCGGGATGCTGACTATACTTAGTAATACCCGCAACTTCGACTTGGCGATAATGCCCTTCGTCAAAAATAGCAGCAGCATAACGATGATCATTATCATTCATAATATGTGCAACTGGCGAAGTGCTATAACTAAGCACAAAATCAGCTTCGCCTTTTAAAAATAGGCCATAAGCTTCACCCCAACCTTTAGTCACTGTCACAGTATCTTTTGCTATTTTCTGCCATGCAGATGCGGCATCATCACCATATATATTTTTCACCCAAAATAATAAACCTAACCCAGGAGTGCTAGTTCTTGGGTCTTGATAGATAATTTTCCAGTTGACTTTATTATCTACTAACTCATGCATGCTGTGTGGTGGATTACTGATTTTTTGTTGATCATAAATAAAAGCGAAATAACCAAAATCATAAGGCATAAAATCACTATCCCACCAGTTGGTATTTAAATTATCTGGTTTATTGATTTGATGAGGTATAACTATTTTGGCTTGTTTTGCCTGTTCTAAAAGATTGTTATCTAATCCTAAAATTACATCGGCATTAGTTCTATCACCTTCAAGTCGCATTCGATTTAAAACCGCTACTCCATCGCCTAATGTAACAATCTCAAGTTCACAGTTACACTGTGCTTCAAACCCTTTCTCAATTGCTTTTCCTGGTCCCCATTCTGAAATAAAGGAATTATAACTATAAACAGTTAAGGTTGGTTTTACGTTGGCAGCATTTACAATAAAAGGTATCGAAAATACCAAAGATAATAACAATTTTTTACAAAACATTTTGCCTCCAAAATAGCAAATAAAAGACAAAAGGTTTGAGCAAGTGCAATAACTCAAATCCCTCCGCTGGCATGATCCAGTTCAGGTTCGGCGGGTTATGTTATCCTATCTAACATTCTCAGCCCTTTGGGGCACCCCGTTGAGAACATCAATTAGTTTAGAGGTTAGTATGAAGATTGTAAACATCAGAAGTGATAAAAATTTAATGTAGGAACAACTCACTTTATTTATGAAGCTTTAAAAAATGGCTATAAAGAATATACATGAAAACAAAACTAACGCCTTATCACTGACGAAAGATATGGCGCTTATATTATAAAGAAGATGTAACTATTACCGATTTGGTTAAACGTTTACCTTTATTTGAATTAGTTTATTGAGTAATAAAAAAATTAAGTTGATTAGTTTCATCGAATGCCCCCTCAAGTTCTCTTGTAGCGAACTGATAGCTTTGATTTGAATCTCCTGCTTTCGTACATTCTGTTATAATGGCATGTTTCGTGTGAAAAGTTTCAGACGATGTTAACTGTTTGTATAACAAGGCCAAATCTTTACCTGTCAGAGTAAAAAGCTTATTCCAATCATTTAACTGCGTTTCAACAAATTCGCGACCTTTCTTACAAGTAATAGCATCTAGCTGAATATTTGGTATAGTATATTTTTTAAGCTCAGAAAATTTAGGATGTTCATTTATAAAATCAACTTTTTCATTAAGCCCTTCTGCTTTTAAAGCTTCAATAAAGCCATCTTCTCGGAATAATTTGATTTTTCGAGATTGAAATTGCCCTTTCCCTCGTAAAGTTACTTCATCTGGATAAGGTTCATCTACTGAATAATCCCAAAAATCTTTTTGACGCTCAATAAAAACATCATTAATAACTTTAACTGGTAGTTCAAGCTCTTGCTGTTCACCTTTAATAATTACTGGAACTGAATTTAAATATTTAGCTATCAACTTATCGTAAGTTTCATCACTCACATTTGAAGTTGTATAGAAAGTTGTTAATAAATAATAATTACTTTGAGTAGGATTAATTAATCCTGAACTATTAGTTGTTGAAGGTTTAGCTATAAAATTTAATGATTGATTACCGTAAGACAGTGTATGCTTACCGTATTCAAATGTATAATTCACACTTGATTTTGCTGGAATGGTTAATTCATTTCCATCAATAATCACTTTTATTTCATTTGGTGTTGGATTATCAATCATACGATCAACAGAGCTAGACGAAGTGGTATCTGAACCAAAACAACCGACCAATGTTATGCTGCAAACTAGCAACAAAGAATATTTTATTTTTTTCATCGTATTAATTTTTTTGTAAAGTTTTTAAAAGAAACCATATTTTATCATGAATTTGATAAAACAACTATTTTAGTTATCACTTCAATAATTGAATTGAAAAAGTATGGAGTTGATGTTCTGATAAACCAAACGTCGTTTTATTTTAGATGAAATTTAGTACTGATATAGCAACTTTTTAATTGTAGGAATTTCTAGTGTTGTTTACAGTAATTAATACTATAAACATTGCGAGAAATCATGCATCAACAAGGATTCAAGTTTCATTTAGCCGAAAACAGTGTTTACTAACCAACGCTGCCCCAAACAAACACATTTTTAATTTTTGACTAGATATGCTCTAATCTAGCCCGTACTTCTTTATACTGGACGAATTAAATCAACTCCGCAAATAAATAAAAACATTCAATTTACTCATTGGACACTCATTTATAAAAATGAGCACCAATGAGTAAGTAGTCTTTATTTAGTTAAATTTTAGTTATGACATTTATAGTAATTATAGATATGATAAATCCCGAACCATATCTTCAATATATACTTTTAATTCTGTTAATTGCTGTTCTTTTGCCGCTCGAAGCAAGCTATCTTTGGTTTGCAATGTTCCTTTACTGTAATTATGTAAATTTGATGGCACATTGCCAGAGTAGATATAATCATGTTTTGCTGACGTTTGTACAATGTTAAATGATTTACTGTAACTATAGATTCCATGAGCCTCAATTTCAGTGGTTAAGGTTAATTTATTGCTGTGAGTCACAGTTTGTAAATTAAACTGCTGATCTTTATAGGTTTTAACTTGCTTTTTATTACCATTTTCGTCAGCGAATTCAATAAATTTATCAAATATTTTTTCGGTTTTGGTTTCATTGTTAACTGATTTACCAAGATCAGAAAATTCAACATTTGTCGTTACACGGATCGTGACATCTGCTTGTCCTGGTTGGTAGATAACAAATTCTATAAAGTCTTTACTTAATAGATCTGTTACATAAGATTTTAATTCTGAAGAATTATAATAAACTTTTATTTTCCCTTCTCTTTTATATTTATCTGCTTGGAAATCTGCATCGCGAAACGCTCCGTATTGGCGATAAGCCGAAGCAGCTGAAGCGTAATATTGGGCAACTTCTCGAAATTGATAACGACGTGTTGCTGTTCTGGCTAATTGTTGTGCTTGTTCATAAGCATTTTCTGCTTGTTGAGTACAGTGTTTTCTATCATTCTCAATAGAAAGTTTGTCACTATCTTTGTACTTGCCAAGAGGCTGATATACTTCCGAGGCATTATTAAATGCATCCGCAGCAGCTTTATAATTACCTTGCTGTGCTAACATTTTTCCTTGGTCATAATAATCTTTAGCAGCAAGTTGCATATATTTTTTATTTGCATTGTTATACAAACTTTCAATGTTTTTATAGTTGTATTGCTCAAATCCTTTTTTGTATAAATCGGCTTTTATTCTATAACTTTTACTATCGGTTCCTGTGATTGAATTACCATAGTCATAGTACTCTTTTGCGATACTCTCTTGTAATTTAGTAAAATCATATTTATTATCAAAAAAACTGATTTCTTGGCTATAAAAGCGATCACTTAATCGCAGTTTCATTGCTAATAAATTTTGGTAGCATTCTATTCGTTTGGCATAATCCTGATTATTGGCATTTGATAAAGTTGTTTCATAATGTTGCATAACGTTATTGACGATATTTTGTAGTCGTTGTACGTCTTTTTGACCTAATTTTGCAGTACCCTTATCCTCAATACTATCCGCCAATAAGTTGATGCTTTCTAAATATTTTCCTTCTTTATAAGCTTCTTCTGCTGTACGTGTATGACAAGCGGCTAATAAGAACATAAAAAAAACAGCTATAATTATACGCATAATTTTCCTTTCAATTCATTTTAGTTTATTTTTTTGCTTGTTCATCTTGTTATTAAGATGAAAACTGTTTAAATATAGCTTGATTAATAAGCTAGTTGGTGAGTCTATTATAAATTAGTTCTAATTTATTAACTATTTTTGCTAAAAATTGATTAACTAGTTACTCATTATTATTGGGTGACAAGTCAGTTTATTTGAAATAGGAAAGGTGTGAATTATATTTTATACTGGTACCCTTAAATAACTAAACTATTTAAGGGCAGGGTAAAGGTTATTTTCGAGTTGCTTTTTGAGTTACTCTTTGCCGTGTTGTTTTAATCTGTTGATTAAGTTTGACTCGTTTAGGTCTTACTATTCTTTTGTCAGAAGAAGAATTTGTGGTGAAACTTTTAGATTCAGGTGGCAAACCGACTAGTTCACGTAAGTAATTGACTGAGTCAATACCAAGTTCTAGCCAAGTTCCGCGTGATAATCCTTTGGGTAAAGTGATATTGCCATAGCGAATGCGTAGCAATCGACTAACTTGCACATCAATAGCTTCCCACATTCTACGAACTTCCCGATTACGGCCTTCTGTTATAACTACATTAAACCATTGGTTAATTCCATCACCACCTTGTGCTTTAATTGATTGAAATGAGGCTGGGCCATCTTCTAGTTGCACCCCTTTACGAAGTTGGTTAATTTGTTGATCAGTCACATTACCAAATACTCGCACTGCATATTCACGCTCAATCTCGTGCCGTGGATGCATTAATCGATTAGCTAATTCACCATCAGTTGTGAATAATAATAAACCCGATGTATTGATATCAAGTCTGCCAATGTTCACCCAACGGGCATTTTTTAATCTAGGTAAACGTTCAAAAACAGTTGCCCGTCCTTGCGGATCATTGCGTGAACAAATTTCACCTTCTGGTTTATAATAAGCTAGTACTCGGCAAACTTCTTTTTCTTTACTTCTAAGCTGAACTAAATGTCCATTGATACGAATTTTAGGGTTTGCATTTACATCAACTCGATCACCTAATGAGGCAATTTTACCATCTACACTGATTTTACCGTCCACAATCATTGCTTCAATCTCTCGGCGTGATCCATTACCTAAATTAGCTAATACTTTTTGGAGTTTTTCAGTATTATCATGTGCCGATGTTTTGCGTGTAATAGCTGGTACTTTTGAGGTTTTTGGTTTTTCGTAGAGTTGCTTTTCCTTTGCTTTAACGCTATTTGTCTTTTTGCCAAGTTGTGGGAATGCTAATTTGCTATTTTTCATAAAATCCTCGCTGTTACCTTCTCAGGTATCAATTTTCTATTAACTATATTGTCGATATATTGACAATAAAAAATGAACATTTATTCGAATGGCTTAGTATCTCCACTCCCTTTACGAATAATTGTTGGATAGTCATTAGTCAAGTCAATTACGCTGGTAGGTTGTTGACCTATATAACCACCGTGCACAATCGCATCAAGCTGATAACCTATTTTATCTTCTATTTCGTCGGGATCGGATTGCGCTTGGTCATCATTAGGTAAAATTAATGTCGCAGTCATTAATGGCTGCCCTAATAATTCGAGCAACGCTAAATCAATTTTATTATCAGGAATTCTTAGTCCAATTGTTTTGCGTTTTTCATTCATCAATCGACGGGGTACTTCTTTACTTGCCTGTAAAATAAAAACATATTTACCCGGGGTATTATTTTTTAGTAACCGAAAAGTTGCGTTATCGACAAAAGCATAACTAGATAGTTCAGAAAGATCACGGCACATCAAGGTAAAATTGTGATTTTTATCAAGTTGACGAATTTGACAAATTCGATCAACACCCGATTTATTGTCTAGTAAACAACCCAGTGAATATCCTGAATCGGTCGGAAAAGCTATAACACCACCATCATTTAATATGTTGACAACTTGATTTAATAATCGAGTTTGCGGATTATCTGGATGAATATAAAAAGTTTGACTCATAATTTTCTTCTATATCAATATTATTGTTAATCTGATTTGCATAATTAAATTTTATATCGTTAACCTTATAGTGAAGCACGAATATAAATCGATTTTAATCCAGATTTATTTAGAATTTCCAATTATGCCAAATTGGTGTAACACTACCGGGTAGTGGGGTTGTTTTTCCTAAATCTAAATAGGTGTCAACACCATGAAAATCCGATCCTTGTGATGCCAATAGTTCAAATTCATTGGCTAATTTAGCTAATTTTTGTAAATCATCTTGCGTTTGCCTGCTTTGTGAAACTTCAATTGCATCACCACCACTAGATTTAAACTCACTTATTAATAATTTCAATTTAGTTAAAGTTAGATCATATCGACTTGGATGTGCAAGTACTGCTTGTCCTTTTGCCGCATGAATGGCATTAACTGCATCTGAAATACTACACCATGTTGCTGGTACATAAGCATAACCACCTTTGCCTAAGTACCTTTTAAAGGCGCGTTTAATGTCTTTAACATAGCCGTTAGCAACTAAAAATCTTGCAAAATGAGCACGCGAAACAATGTCTCCTTTTGCAAATTGTTGTGCTTGTTGATAAGCGTTTGCAATACTAACTTTAGCTAATTTATGGCTTATAGCCAACGCTCGATCGATTCTTCCTTGTTCTTGTGATGATAGCAGTGTCGTTAACTCAGGATGTGCAATATCAATATTTAACCCAACAATATGGATTTCGTTGTTTTTCCAAGAAGTTGATATTTCAACACCACAAGCTAATTTAATAGGTAAATTTTCGTTAGCAATCGTTTTTTGAGCTTCAGGTAAACCTTTAACGGTGTCATGATCGGTAATAGCCAAAATAGCAATTTGGTTATCCACAGCTCTTTTGACAAGATCGCTAGGTGTTAAAAGACCATCCGATGCCGTAGTATGTGAATGTAAATCAACGATCATTTTTTTCTCGAAAATTATTTTGAAACGTGTAATATACCACACAATTTGCATGACCACTAAAAGGTATATTATGAAAGATCAAATTCGCCTTGCTCAACAAGATACTAGCGCAATTATTGAGGAACTATTAGAAGATGGTAGCGATCCTCATGCACTTTATATCATTGAGCATCACATTTCATCACAAAATTTTGATAAATTAGAAAAAGTGGCAGTAGAAGCCTATAAATTAGGCTATGAAGCAACCGATCCCGATGAAGATATTGACGATGCAGGCAATGTTGTTATCGCTTTTGATATTGTTACCGAAAGCCCACTCAATGCCGAAATAATAAATGCACAAATTGCAGAAATCATCACACTTACTACTCAATTTGACGTCAATTATGATGGTTGGGGCACTTATTTTGAAGATGGGAATGATGACGATTTTGACGAAATGGAGCTAATGGAAACGCTTCATTAAATATCATCAACTCCCTTTCTTAGGCTTTATTCTTATCCGATAAACGGATAAGAATATTAGTGTTTTAAAGCTTAATTTAGCTTTTCTATACGACTTGTTCTTTTTTGATCTGATGAAATACTACGAATAGAGATAGTGTTATCTTTATTAATTGCCACTGGAACAGTATAAAGTTTCCAATTTTTTCCATTATTTGTTGAATATTCAATGTTTAATCCCGGAAATACAATATTGGCGTTTAATTTACCATTTACAATTTTTGCACCAGGGATAGGTAATCTATAATTTATACCCGCAAGATCAAGTTTAGCTAGCTCTCTTTGTCCAAGTAAATTAGCAAAGCGATTCCAATCATCATGTAACGCTTTGCTATCTACATAATGTGTTTCACCTTGCTGATATTGGCGATCTTTTTGATAAGCCATTTCCCAATCAGCTTGATGCCAAGCCCTTTCAGCAACCGCTAGTAAACGAGGAAAAGTCATATATTGCATTTTGTTATCACTACGGATATCTTCAGTCCAAATTTGTGCTGATAGCCCATAAGCACCTGACCAGTTCATAGTACCTTTAGCTGTAAATGGATTACCATCTCGGTCAACCGAAGTTTCAGCATTTTGTGGTAAATTATTGGGCGCAAAACTAAATATTTTACGTTCATCACTAAAACGTGTTGCCCAATAGTAACCACTTTCTTTTGGATTCACTTCATATGGCATATCTAAATAAACATAGTCTGGATTAGAGATAATTACTTGATAACCTTTATTTGTCCATTCATTAACTGAATCAAATCCCCCCCAATATAATGTGTCCCAAAAGTTAACTGTAACTTTATCGACTGCAAAAGATTTGGCATTTTTAGCATGTTTCATACCATCTTGCCATGCTTGCATATGGTTTATGCCATGATCTTTAATAATGGTACTGACTTGTTGTGCAAAATAACTTGGTAGATGCTCAATATCTTTCACTTCGCCTTTTCTCACAAAAGTTTGACAAGCTTGTGATTTAGCCCATGGATGATCTTCAATACTTTGATCAATAGTACCTTTAATATTAGTTTTTTCTTTTGCTTGCAGATCTTGATAACCTGCACCTAAACGGATATTTTTAGCTTCATCACCACCAAAATGCCAAGTATTAAGCGGTTGCCCTGCTTCAATATGCATTTTTGCGATTTCATCGATAACTTTATTAACAAAGCGTTTAGATGAATCAAGACAAGGATTCAAATAGCTTAAGCGATTATAAAATTGTACCGTTGTGGTATTAGATGTATCGGTTGGATCAACTAAACGATACTTATTAGCTTGTTGCTCTTTTCCTTCATTCATTAGGCGTTTATAACGTGCTTCCATTGATACTATTGCTGCTCTGGCATGTGCAGGCATATCGATTTCAGGAATAACCTCGATAAAGCGTGCTTTTGCATATTTGACAATTTCAATGTAATCATTACGACTTAAAAATCCTGATCCACTTGTATTACTATCAGGTCCCGAACCTAATTGTGGTAATAAACAATTTTGCTCCGTGAGGTCGTGACAGCGTTTACTACCGATATCGGTTAGCTCAGGTAATCCAGGAATTTGAATTCGCCAACCTTCATCGTCACTTAAGTGAAAATGAAATTTATTCATTTTATATTTTGCCATTTGATCTAATAAACTTAATATGGCTTGTTTAGATTTAAAATTACGCCCAATATCAAGCATAATCCCTCGATATGTAAAACGTGGCGAATCGACTGCATTTAACGTTGGTATTGAATTAGCATGATTTACAGGAATAACAGATAAAATTGACTGAACTGCATAAAAAATTCCTGCTTCATCATAAGCGGTGATTAATGTCTTATCATTTTTAATATCTAATTGATATGATCCTACTTTTCCTTGTTCGAATTGTTTAGGATCAATCGTTGCTTTTATTTGATAACCTTTTTCTGTCACAGCTATGTTTAATGCTTTAAATTGTGCCTTTAGAATAGCTAAACTATCTTGATTTAAACCATCAAGAATTAAATTAACGCCTTGCTGATCAATCGTAACATCCTCTTTACCTATTGTAAGTTTGCTTGGTGTTGGTAGAATTTGCCCTCGTAACGATAATTCAGATAATTTATTAATATCGGCGTTATATTCAAAACGGTTAGCAGGCGTCATTAAAATATTGTGATCATCAGCCGTTCTTTTCCATTGTTGTTTTATTGGTGCAACAAATGCCGATAAATTGTCAGAATCCGTGTTAGTGTTAACAATAATTTTGGGTTTAGCATCACTTGAAGTTACATACCAACGAGGCATAACATCACTTTCACTTACAATCCAATATTCCCCAATAATTGGAATATTCACCGTTGTATTAGCAGGAAAACCAGTGAACTTTTCTGTTGGCTCGAGCTTATGTAAATCACCTGTAATATGGGTGATTTTAAACTGATCATTGTCTACAGCTAGAATCATTCTGATATTATCAAAATAGATAGCCCAATCTTTATTATTAATGGCTGTTCCAGTATTTTTAATTGAAATCATGACGTTATTACAAGAAGCCCAATCAGCACCTAAAGCTGAACAGTTAACGCCATTTGCGTTTGCTTGATTGTCGACGACTTCATATTTAACATTAAGTTGAGAACTAATCAAATCAGCAATTTGTTGAGAAGCATGTACTGATTGGATCGCACATATATTTAACAAAGAAAGGATTGAAGTTGCTAATATCGTTGCCTTAATCTTTTTCATCTTTTTTACCTATTTTTGTTTAGCACTAAAAACAGTGAATGGAATTGTAACAATAAATTTAATGTCCCGTTCATCTTGGAAGATATTACCGTATCCACCACCCCAGCTCGGTATATTTGAATGGTTATTATATTTGGTATAGTGCAATTGGAAGGTTGTATCTTTTGCCCAACTTTCTTGCACGGTATAACCTAAATCAAAGTTATATGCAGATTCAATCAAACGCTGTTTTTGATTGTATTGACGATTAGTGCTAGGTTTTGCATCCCAACCATAGGCATAAGACGCACCTGTTTTCCAACCCGCTAAATAATGAGATAAGTGACTTAAATCATAAGTCACTTCAGCAAACAGGGCTTTTTCACCATTAGCATTGAAGTCTGAGCGAGAATTCCACCATATATCTAAACGACCATTTGATGAAGCATAATCAGGTGTCATACGTTGTAAAAAGAATCCCTGTTCTCCATCAGCTTTAACCGAAACGCCTTCAAATCGTAGACCTATAGCACCAACTTGATAGCCTAATGTTGCTGCTTGCAACCACGCTAAGCCATCATATACATCTGTACCTTTATGAGATTGATCTTTAGCGCCATAAAATTGGTAGCTCATAATCATAGGATTATCAAATACTTCCATTTTATAAGATACTTTACCAAAAAATTGGTTCATATAATTTTGTGCTTGTCCAAATGCACTTTCTAATACTAAGTCATTTTTAAAGTCATACTTCAAACCGGCAGAATGTAAATAATCAATTTTTTTACCTTTTCCCCACTGTTTAAATTCATAAAGCCGTTTATACCAAGGTGCTTTATATTTATCACTCCACATATATGACATCGACAATGCTCCAGCGCTATCAAAATCAAGCGTTGAACCTATCTCAAACCCACGATAAGTACCCGGTAATAAACTCCAATGTGGCGCAAGTAATGTTTGTCCTGATGGCTGAATATAACCTGCTTTTACCCAAAATAATTCGTCAATTTTAAAATTTGCTTGTGCTTTATAAAAACTAAGTCCACTGACATCTTTCTTCCAATCCTCATCCCAACGGGTATGAGCACCACTAAATCCTATTTCATTTGGGTGTCCATTACCGCCATTACTGACTTCCCAAGCGCCATAACCACCGAGTTCAATAGCCAATCTATCGGCAATATAGCCTGATTTAAAATCCAAATTAGTATTGAATGAAGTATGTCTTAGGTTTTTTTCATACTTATGTGTATCAATATCTTTGCGTTCACGATCTCGATTCCAAAAAAAGACATTACCAGTTAATGAAGAATCATCGACAAAATGGTTTTCGTAGGTAGCATAAACAGGAACGGCACTACTTAAAATAGATAAGGATAAAATCAATTTAGTTAAATGATTAAATGGACGAGGTTTTATTTGTGCATTATAGGTATTCATATTGGTTTTCCTAAAATGATAAATTTATGCTGTTTAACTTACAATAAACTATAAAAATGTGATTTATAGGTAAATTAAAATTAATTTTTATTTTAAATATTTAACTCCTAAACTATATTTAGGTGACATGTTTAGGTGGTATATTTAAATTCAGATATGAGGTAAATATGTATTTTTATAATGCATAAACATATTTTATCTAGCAAATTAAACACTCTAAATCGTGATCATAATCACTAAAAAGATCGATTTTTATGCTAATTTTTAGATAAAAGTCACAACTTTTTTTATTGTAAAAAATAATATGACGGACTTTTTTTAGAGTTTTTTAAACTTATGACGGTATAGAATCCTGAATATTTTTTACAAAAATATCACCAAAAATATAAACCTTTGTATAAATATCCCATTGTAAATGGACAACCCACGTACAAAATTACGTTAGTATTAATCATTAAAGTCACACTATTTAATGTGTTATGACGATTTTGGAAGATGCTAATGAATATGTTCTAAATGAACGTTTGGTGTCAATATTTAGTCTATCACCAATTTTATTTATAATATCAACACGCTACCTATGATTTAGGATATGGCATTTTTTATGTATATTTATTACTGTGGTTGAAAAATTGAAAATTAAAAAGTAAGTAATTTCTAAAGATTAATAACGTAAAATGACCACATAACCAAATAAAAAAGAGAAATCACATTTGGTTTCTCTTTTTTATTAATATGCTAAAAATACCGTTTACCTTATAATAAATAACGTTTTTTTAATCGTAGCTAAATAATTAAACTCTTAATGTTCAGTATCAATTTCATCAAAACTTTTTACTAGTTCATCAATGGCTTTCATCTGTTTTAAGAAAGGTTCCAATTTTGCTAGTGGTAACGCTGACGGTCCATCACATTTTGCATGACTTGGATCTGGGTGGGATTCTAAAAATAACCCAGCAATACCAACAGCCATGCCCGAACGTGCAAGTTCTGTTACTTGACCACGACGTCCACCTGATGCTGCTCCCATAGGATCACGGCATTGAAGAGCATGAGTAACATCAAAAATAACTGGTGACCCTTTGCTTGCTTTTTTCATAATGTTAAAACCAAGCATATCAACCACTAAGTTGTCATAACCAAAACAACTACCACGATCACAAAGGATGATTTGATTGTTACCAGCCTCTTCAAATTTTTCAACAATATTACCCATCTGCCCTGGACTAACAAATTGTGGTTTTTTGACATTAATTACTGCGCCTGTTTTAGCCATTGCAACAACTAAATCAGTTTGTCTTGCTAAAAAGGCAGGTAATTGAATTACATCAACCACATCAGCAACGGGTTGACATTGTGCTTCAGTATGTACATCAGTAATAATTTTAACGCCAAATTGTTGTTTAAGCTCTTGAAATATTTTTAGCCCTTCTTCTAATCCTGGTCCACGATAGGAATGAATTGATGAGCGATTTGCTTTATCAAAAGAGGCTTTAAAAATATAAGGAATATTTAGTTTATTGGTAACGGTGACATAATGTTCACAGATTTTCATCGCCAAATCACGAGATTCAAGCACATTCATACCACCAAATAGTACAAAGGGTAGATCATTAGCGACAGTAATGTCACCAATGTTTACTTTTTTTTGCTGCATCATAAAATTTTCCTAGTTAAGGTTTAAACCAGCGACCAAGGGTGACTCTATCATTACCACTGTAGTCGGTGAAGGTTTCTACTAATTGAAATCCGTGTTGTTTAAAAACAGTTTGCACTGCCTCGCCTTGTTTCCAACCATGTTCTATTAGTAACCACCCATATTGGTTTAAGTGCTTAGTTGCACCTTGTACAATTAGTTTAATATCAGCTAAACCATCATCTTCAGAAACTAATGCGCTTCTTGGTTCGTAGCGTACATCGCCTTGGGATAAGTGGATGTCTGTTGGCTCAATATAAGGAGGGTTACTGACAATCATTGAAAACTTTCTATTCTTTATTGGCTTGTACCAATCACCTTGTAAAAAATAAACATTATTCACCCCAATTTGGGCAGCATTTTTTTGAGCTAAGATTAGGGCATCTTTATTTTTTTCAATTGCGGTAAATAAACAGTCTTGACGTTCGGTTGCCATTGCAATAACTATCGCGCCTGTTCCCGTGCCAAGATCCAATACTTCACAAGGCACTTTAGGAAGGTACTCTAAACCTAATTCAACTAATTTTTCGGTATCTGGTCTAGGTATTAAAGTGGCATTAGAAACATTAAACTTTAAAGACCAAAACTCTTTTTCGCCAGTTATATAAGCGATAGGCTCACCATTTTTCCTGCGTTCTAAACATTCAGATAAAGCAATCAATTCATCATCAGTTAGCAATGTTTCACTGAACGCCATTAAAAATGTCCGCGTTTTTTGCGTAACAAAACTCAGTAAAATTTCAGCATCTCGCTTTGGGCTTTCACTATCTGTTAAGGTTTGAGATGCACTTTTAAGCCATTGTAAGTATGTCATTCATCTTGTTCCGATAAAGCTGCTAGTTGATCGGCCTGATATTCCTGCACAATCGGATCGATTAGCATCTCTAATTTTCCTTCCATGACTTCGTCTAAACGGTAAAGCGTTAAATTAATTCGATGATCGGTTACTCGACCTTGTGGATAATTATATGTTCTGATTCTATCTGAACGATCGCCTGAACCTAATAGATTTCGACGTGTTGAAGCCTCTTCTTGTTGGCGCTTACGTAGTTCCGCATCTTGAATTCTTGCAGCTAAAACTGACATTGCTTTGGCTCTGTTTTTATGTTGCGATCGCTCATCTTGACATTCAACAACGATGCCCGTAGGAATGTGGGTAATACGAATAGCAGAATCTGTTGTATTAACATGCTGACCACCTGCGCCAGATGAACGATAGGTATCAATTTTTAAATCAGCGGGGTTAATTTCAGGCATTTCTGCTTCAGGAACTTCCGGTAAAACAGCAACAGTACAAGCAGAGGTATGAATACGACCTTGAGATTCTGTTTCTGGCACACGTTGGACTCGGTGTCCACCAGATTCAAATTTTAAATTACCATAAACACCATCCCCACTAACTAACATAATAACTTCTTTATAGCCACCATGTTCACCATCATTTGCACTCATAATCTCAACACGCCAATTTTGTGATTCGGCAAATCTTGTATACATTCGAGCTAAATCACCTGCAAAAATAGCCGCTTCATCACCCCCCGTTCCTGCTCTAACTTCGACAAAACAATTATAGTCATCATTAGGATCTTTAGGTAATAGTAAAACTTGTAGTTGCTTTTCTTGTTCTTCAACTCGACTTAATGCTTCGTTTAACTCCTCTTGCGCCATTTCACTCATTTCAGGATCGGATAGCATCATTTTAGCTGTCTCAATATCCTCTTGAGTTTGCTTCCAATCAGAAAAACACTTAACCACCCCTGTTAATTGCGAATATTCTTTAGACAAAGTGCGAAAGCGATTTTGATCGGCAATAACCGAAGCATCAGACAATAATGCTTGAACTTCTTCATAACGCTCTTGTAGCATTTCTAATTTGTTGATAATTGAAGATTTCATAAAAATATATATTAGATGATATAAATTAATTAAATTTGTGGGGCATTATATACTTAATCACTTTTAAAATACAGTTTGAGCTAGTTATCAGGTATATATCGCATAATTACATAAATAATGTATAGCAAATCGATTGAATAAATGAAATATTATATGTAAATAACCAATATATTAGAAACTTAATGTTAGGTTATTTTTTGCACTATCATTTTTTCATATTTAAATTCTATTTTGATCATAAAAAATTTTCTACTTGTGAGTGTATTTTTTAGAAAGAGTTAAAAGATAATTAATTATTATTTAAACTTAACACTAACTTTTTTTGCCATGAGATATTCGCTTATGATTTTTATTTGTATCAGTAAATTTTTTTCCAATTTTTATCCACTATCAACAACCATACTTTTTAGCAAAAAATAGATAAAAACATTTCTAGACAATAATTTACATTTTTACAATAATAAAAATATCACAATAAATTGCGCTATAGTTAATCTCCAATGACAATACTTTTTTGTAGAAGCTAATTTAAAATAAGGGAAGTTAGCATTAGTACAGATAATATCGCAGAGAAAATAAAACAATGGGAATCATAGATAACATAACGAAAACGCTCCAAGAAGATCTATCAGGCGAAATAAAGCAAGGGAGTAAATTAGCAATCGTTGCCGCATGCTTTTCATTTTTTGCTTTTGAAAAACTCAAAAAAGAGTTGAAAAATATAGATGAACTCCGTTTCATCTTTACTTCGCCAACCTTTATAACCGAGCAAACCCCAAAAGCACAAAGAGAATTCTACATACCACGCCTTAATCGAGAACGTAGCCTTTATGGTACCGAATTTGAAATTAAACTTCGTAACGAATTAACACAAAAAGCGATTGCTAAAGAATGTGCTGATTGGATTAGACAAAAGGTTACATTTAAATCCAACATCACTAATGAAAATATGGCTGGATTCATACATGTAGACGATAATGCTTATATACCAATCAATGGATTTACAACTATTGATCTAGGTTGTGAACGAGGAAACAATGCTTACAACATAGTACAAAAGATTCCTTCTCCAGATTCAATTAAATTTCTTTCCATTTTTAATGAACTTTGGCAAGATAAAACTAAACTTCAGGATGTAACCAATATTGTTATCGACAATATTGCCAGCGCCTACAATGAAAATTCACCTGAGTTTATCTATTTTGTTATCCTCTATAATATTTTTAATGAATTTCTTGAAGATATTTCAGAAGATGTATTGCCCAACGAAGCTACTGGATTCAAAAATAGCAAAATCTGGAATATGCTATTCAACTTTCAAAAAGATGCAGCCTTAGCAATCATCAATAAACTTGAAAAATATAATGGCTGTATTTTAGCTGACAGTGTTGGGCTGGGTAAAACATTTACTGCTTTATCAGTAATTAAATATTATGAAAACCGAAATAAGTCTGTGCTCGTTTTATGCCCTAAAAAACTGAACAATAACTGGAACACTTACAAAGCAAATTACATTAATAACCCCATCGCTGAAGATCGATTACGGTATGATGTGCTTTTTCATACCGACCTTAATCGCTCTTGTGGTAAATCAAATGGTATAGATTTAGATCGAATTCATTGGAATAATTACGACCTTGTAGTGATTGATGAATCACATAATTTCCGTAATGGTGGCAAATTATCAAGCAAAGACAACGAAAATGAAAAAGAAAATCGATATTCAAAATTACTTAATCAAGTGATCCGAAAAGGGGTCAAAACTAAAGTATTGATGCTTTCCGCAACACCTGTTAATAATCGTTTCAATGATTTAAAAAATCAATTAGCCCTTGCTTACGAAGGAAAAACCAGTCATATTGATGAAAATCTCAATACTCATCGTTCATTGGATGAGATTTTTAAGAATGCACAAAAAGCATTTAACATTTGGAGTAAACAAGATACAACTGAAAGAACAACAGAAAGCCTATTACGGATGTTGGATTTTGACTTTTTCGAAGTATTGGATTCTGTTACGATTGCTCGTTCACGCAAACACATTCAAAAATATTACGATACCACAGATATAGGTACTTTTCCAACCAGGCTCAAGCCTATTTCAGTAAGACCTAAACTAACTGATTTAGCTAATGCAATAAGTTATAACGAAATTTTCGAACAACTAATGCTACTGAATCTATCAATTTATACCCCTACCCACTTTATCTTACCAAGTAAAATGGAAAAGTATGCAGAAATATATGAGGACAACACAATCAATGTAGGATTTACCCAAGCTAATCGAGAACAAGGAATTCGTCGTTTAATGGCAATCAACTTGATGAAACGACTGGAAAGCTCAGTATTCTCATTTAATCATACATTAGAGCGTATAAAAAACTTTATTCAGCAAACAATAGCTACTATTGAATCTTATAATCAAAGTATAAAAAAAGAATTAGAGCTTACCGATATTACTAATTTCAATGATCTTGATGAAGATGAACAAAATAATGATCAGTTATTTACATTTGGCAAAAAAGTAAAAATTGCCTTAGCCGATATGGATTATCTTTCATGGAAACACTATCTTACTAAAGATTATGAAATCTTATCATTATTAACTCATATGATAAGTGATATCACCGCAAAACATGATATTAAATTACAAAATTTACTTACTATTATTAAAAATAAGCAACTAAACCCCATTAATAACAATAATAAAAAAGTGATTATATTTACCGCTTTTGCCGATACAGCAAGTTATTTGTTTGATCACGTTAGCCAGTATGTACAAAATAACTTTTCCCTACATACCGCAATGATAACAGGTTCGGTTGACGGAAGATCTACTGTACCTAAATTGCATTGTGATTTAAACACTGTTTTAACCTGCTTTTCACCCAAATCAAAAGATAAACACTTGTTAATGCCGAATAACACTCATGAGATTGATATATTAATTGCAACCGATTGCATCTCTGAAGGGCAAAACTTACAAGATTGTGATTATTTAATTAATTACGATATACATTGGAATCCGGTACGAATTATTCAGCGGTTTGGACGTATTGATCGCATAGGCAGCAAAAATCAGTCGATTCAGCTAGTTAACTTTTGGCCTGATGTTACTTTAGATGAATATATTGATCTAAAAGCTAAGGTAGAAACTCGCATGAAAATTGTCGACATGACTGCAACAGGTGATGACAATATTTTAAGTGAAGAAGAAAAATCCGATTTAGCCTATCGTAAAGCACAGCTCAAACGCTTACAAGATGAAGTGGTTGATATTGAAGATATCACTAACAGTATATCAATTATGGATTTAGGTTTAAATGAATTTAGACTTGATTTGCTAGAGTATATCAAAAACCATCCTGAGCTTGATAAAACACCGTATGGATTACATGCAGTTGTGCCAGCTTCACCAGATATACCCGCAGGAGTTATTTATATATTAAAAAATCGGGCAAACAGCATTAATATTAATAATCAAAATCGACTTCATCCATTTTACATGGTGTATGTAGCTAATAATGGCGAAGTTATTTGTGATCATTTATCACCAAAACAATTACTTGATAAAATACGCTTACTTTGCAAAGGCAAAACAGAACCCATTGCAAAATTGTATCAGCAATTTAACAAAATCACAGCCGATGGCAGTAATATGACTCATTTTTCACAACGACTTGGTGATGCCATAAATTCAATTATTGAAGTAAAAAAACACAGTGATATTGATAATTTTTTAAGCGGTAACTCAGTTAGTTTTGTTACCGATAGTATAAAAGGTCTAGATGACTTTGAATTAATCTGTTTTTTAGTTGTCAGTGAATCAGAAAATAAGGTAGCATAATGCTTGGTTTGCCCAAAACGACAGAAATAAATCACCAGTTAGCTAAAAAAACAATCTATGCAAAGTTTCAACTGAACAATGCTACGAAAGAAAAAGTCGATGCGGATATAGCTAAAATTACCCTTGTTAACGAGGTTTCCGCAGCAAAGATAAATCTCGCAGCAGGAAACAACATTAATGCTTTTTTTGTGGCATTGGTACAACTAAAAAAAATCAATTTTAATGAAACAAGCCTTGTTTTATTATCCAAACTAATACCGCAAAATATACTATTTATTTTGCAATATGCTAAGCAGGCTAAATTGGCCGTTTTTCAACATAAATTGATACAAAGTGATTGGCAAGCTAAAGAAGAATTACACATTGAATTAAAAGGATTAAACCTTGATAATGTCTGGCAAAACATCATTCAACAAGTCGGCAAATTCAATATTGAGCAAGGCAATAGCCTTGAGCAGCAGATTATCATTGCCGATAAAAGACAAAAACTGATTTTAAATATTGCACGTCTTGAAAAGCAAGCAAGAAAAGAGCTACAGCCTAAAAAAGTATTTGAATTGGTGCAAAAAATTAACCAATTGAAACAAGAGTTAAAGGATTCTTAAATGGATAAATTAAAGATGCATTCACTCAATAAAGTGGATGAAAATATCAAAAAAATCGGCGCACAATTCCCGAACTGTATTACTGAACGCAAAAACCAACAGGGTGAAGTGGAATACGCCATCGACTTTGATATGCTCAAACAAGAACTTTCATCAGTGATTGTTGAAGGTCGAGAAGAACGTTACCAATTTACTTGGCCAGATAAAAAGAAATCGATTCTACTTGCCAATGCCCCCATAGCTAAAACCTTACGACCTTGTCGTGAAGAAAGTGTTGATTTTGATGATACCGAAAATTTATATATTGAAGGTGATAATCTTGAGGTATTAAAACTATTGCAGGAAACTTATCTTGGCAAAGTCAAAATGATCTATATCGACCCGCCTTATAATACCGGTAATGATTTTGTTTATGAAGATGATTTTACCCAAAACTCATCAGAATACCTTGAAAACAGTGGGCAATTTGATGATGAAGGCAACCGTTTAGTAAAAAATACAGAAACGAATGGCCGCTTTCATACCGATTGGCTGAATATGATTTATCCACGTTTAAAACTCGCCAGAGATCTATTAACTGATGATGGTGTGATTTTTATTAGTATTGATGATAATGAACAAGAAAATTTAAAGATGTGTTGTAATGAAATTTTTGGCGAGGATAACTTTGTTAACCAATTTGTATGGCTTAGAAATTCGAGTGGTAAAACAGAAATAGATAAATTTACGATAAATACAGAGTATGTATTACTCTACACAAAAACTCGTAATTTTTTATTAAATTCAGCATACAAGCCTTTAGCAGATTCATCAAGAAAAATGTATAACAAGGATGATAACGATGGTAGAGGGCTATATCAAACAGTAAGCTTACAAAAACCACGGGATCCTGGTCCTGAAACAAGTTTTGATTACATCGATAATAGCGGACGTGTATGGCTTTGTCCACCAAAAGGCTGGCGTATGGTATATGACAAAATTAAAGCACTTGAAAATGATAATAGGCTTGTATTTGGAGGGAAAAGTCTACGAGTTAAAGACTATTGGAATGAAAGAGAGAATGAAGGAAAAAGAATTGATACCCTTTGGAATGATTTAGCAGAGAATAATGTAGGAAGCAAGGAACTTGGAACTTCAATCGGTATTAGGGGACTTTTTGATAATCCCAAACCTACATCATTAGTTAATAGATGTTTACAAATTGGAACTAATAATAACGATATAATCCTCGACTTTTTCTCTGGCTCCGCTACTACCGCCCACGCTATTATGCAACTCAACGCAGAAGATGGCGGCAACCGCAAATTTATCATGGTGCAACTGCCAGAAACAACGGATGAGAAAAGCGAAGCTTATAAGGCTGGTTATAAAAATATCTGCGAAATTGGTAAAGAGCGCATTCGCCGGGCAGGCAATAAAATTGCTCAAGAAAATCCACAGGCTAAATTTGATAAAGGCTTTCGCGTCTTAAAGTGCGATAGCAGTAATATGAAAGAGGTTTATTACAACCCTGCTGAGTATAATACCGATCTTCTTGACGCCCTGATTGACAATATCAAAACCGATAGAACGGCGGAAGATTTATTGTTCCAAGTTATGCTGGATTTAGGGGTATTACTTTCTAGTGATATTAAGCAAACCACCATTGCTGGTAAAACCGTATTTAACGTAGCAGATAACTTTTTAATGGCTTGCTTTGATACAGACATTAATGAAGAGGTCATCACGGCTATTGCCAAACAAAAACCTTACTATTTTGTTATGCGTGACAGCTCAATGGAAAATGATAGTGTTGCCACCAATTTTGAACAAATTTTTACTACCTACAGCCCTGAAACCAAGAGGAAGGTGTTGTAATGAAATTTAATTTTAAAATTCAACAATATCAAACCGATGCAGTAAATGCAGTAGTTCAAGTTTTTAACGGGCAAGGTTATCAAAATAGCCTGCGTTATGTGCGTGATTTAGGCAATGCACCTACTCAGGCAGAAATGAGTTATGAAACGGCTTCAAGTTATACATCAGATGATAGCGCAATCGATATTGGTTTTAAAAATGAAATTATTTCGTTAACCGATAACGAGTTACTCGCTAATATTAAAAAAATACAAAATATAAACAATATCAAACAGTCGGCTGATTTAATTAAAAACTTAGGTCGGTGTAGTCTTGATATTGAAATGGAAACAGGTACTGGTAAAACCTATGTTTACCTCAAAACCATGTTTGAACTGAACAAGCATTATGGCTGGAGCAAGTTTATTGTTGTGGTACCCTCTATTGCCATTCGTGAGGGAGTAAAAAAAACCTTTGAAATAACCTCAGACCATTTTATGGAGCATTATGGTCAAAAGGCTCGCTTTTTTGTCTATGACAGTAAAAATTTAACTTTATTAGATAGTTTTGCTGCCAATTCGGGCATTAATGTTATGATCATTAACACCCAAGCTTTTGCTTCCTCGCTAAAAGAAGATGGCAAAAATAAAGAAGCACGAATTATTTACTCAAAACGCGATGCATTTGCCTCGCGCCGGCCGATTGATGTGATAGCCGCTAATAATCCCATTATTATTTTGGATGAGCCACAAAAAATGGGTGGTGAAGTCACGCAAAAAGCTTTAAAAAATTTTAATCCATTATTTTCATTAAATTATTCTGCCACCCATAAAAAACAGAATAATCTAATTTATGTCCTTGATGCACTTGATGCATACAATAAACGGCTAGTTAAAAAAATTGAAGTAAAGGGTTTTGAAGTTAAAAATCTAAGAGGTACTGATAGCTACTTGTATCTTGAACAAATCGTCTTATCCAGTAAAAAGCCACCACTGGCAAATATTGAGCTAGAAATAAATCATAAGAATGGTATCAAACGTGAAATTCGTCATTTTACTGAGGGTGATAATCTTTATTCTGTTTCAAAACAGATGCAGCAATACAAGGGATATACAGTATCTGAGATCAATCCTTTGACTGGAATAGTCACTTTTACCAATGGTGTTTCAATTAAAACCGGTGAAGTGATAGGTGATATTTCTGAAGAAAATATGCGCCGCATTCAAATTAGAGAAACCATATTATCCCACTTTGACAAAGAAGAAAAACTGTTCAATATGGGCATTAAGTCACTATCATTATTTTTTATTGATGAAGTGGCAAGATACCGCCAATATGATGATAACAATAACGAAATATTGGGCGAATATGGACAAATATTTGAACAAGAATACCTAACGATTTTGCAACAATACTTAGACCAAGCCAGCAACACACCTTATCAACAATATTTAAAAACTAAGTGTAATGATGCAAGCCAAGTACATAAAGGTTACTTTAGCATTGATAAAAAAACTGGCAAAAGTATTGATAGCCAATTAAAACGAGGTAGCGAATCTTCAGATGATATTTCAGCTTACGACCTGATTCTTAAAAATAAAGAACAACTGTTAAGCTTTGATGAGCCCACTCGATTTATCTTTTCGCACTCAGCACTACGTGAAGGTTGGGATAATCCCAATGTTTTCCAGATTTGTACACTAAAACACTCCGATAACCAAACAGCTAAACGGCAAGAAGTTGGTCGTGGTCTTCGTTTATGTGTTAATCAAGATGGTAATCGTATGGATATTGAAAGCTGCGGCGAACAAGTCCACGATATCAACATGTTAACCGTTATCGCTAGTGAAAGTTATAGAAACTTTGTTAATGATCTTCAAGCCGACATAAAAACAGTCATTTATGATCGACCAACTGTTGCCACCAGTGAGTACTTTTTCGGTAAATATGTAGAAGTTAATGGTGTATCAACCATTATCGATAAAGCAGTAGCTGATAAAATTGAATTTTATTTAATTAGTCATGGCTATGTTGATATCGAGCGTAAAATAACCGATAAATACCGCAACGATGTTGTAATGAACTCAGTGGCACCATTACCAGATGAATTACAACCAATGGGTGACGGAATTCATCGCCTAATTCAGACTATTTATAATGATAGCGAGTTAGACGCCATGTTTACCGATGGTCATGAAACAAAGATTAAAGATAATCCACTTAATGAGAATTTTGATAAAGCCGAATTCCAAGCATTATGGCAGCAAATTAATCAGCAATATGCCTATACTGTTGACTTTGATAGTGATGAATTAATCAACAAAGCAATTGCTCATATCAACGATAAGTTATTTGTCTCGCAGCTACAATACATTACGGCTGTCGGTCAACTTAAAGAGCAGATAACGACACAAAGTATCTATCAAAATGATGCGTTTAAAACTCAAGAAACAAAGACTACCACTTTGGAACATGCTTATTTTAAACCAATAAAATACGACTTGATTGGTCAGATTGCGCAAGAAACCACATTAACCCGCAAAACAGTAGTGGCCATATTAAAGGGGTTAGATACAAAAAAACTAGATATGTTCAAGGATAATCCAGAAGAATTTATTGCTAAAATTATTAAATTAATTAAAGAACAAAAAGCAACTACAATTATAGAACATATTACATACAATAAAACTTCAGGCAAATATGACAGTACTATTTTCACTCAGGAAAAAAGTTTACAAAGTTACGATAAAGCGTTTTTAGCGAAAAAAGCAATTCAAAATTATGTATTTACCGATGGTCTAGCCGAAAAAAGTATTGAACGGAAATTTGTTGAAGATCTTGATACGGCAGAAGAAGTGTGCGTATATGCAAAATTACCAAAAGGTTTTCATATTCCAACACCTGTTGGTAATTATTCACCCGATTGGGCAATTGCTTTTCATGTTGGGAAAGTAAAGCATATCTTTTTTATTGCTGAAACCAAAGGTACTATGGATAGTTTAAATTTAAGGCCAATTGAACAAGCAAAAATTTCGTGCGCGAAAAAGCTTTTTAACGAACTTTCGACTAGTAAGGTACGCTATCATGATGTTGATAGTTATCAAAGCCTGATGAATATAATGAATTCATTATAAAATTACTTTCATTTAAAAATATAGTTATAGATAATTTATTTATTTTTTACTGAAACGTATAGTTACCTGAAACTTTTTGACAAAAATTATCTTATAAAAAATAAAAATGCCGTTAGTTTAAGCTAACGGCATTTTATTAAGTAAATAAGGATGCAACAGGAAAGGCGTGTTCAAATATTAAATTTTGATCAGCAAAAACATTCAGTTTTAACATATCAAACTCTGTTACCAACATCCAAATATTGTTTAATACTGTGTGAATCAATATTCCAAGCTATTTAATCAAAGGCAGAAAGATAGAACCGTGTTTTATGAATTTTATTTATAATAATTTCTATTACCAATGATTACTGAGTATTTTTAGGCTGTCAACAACCAACAATAGATAGGTTTATGTTGGTATTGCTTCTATCAATTAATCATATTCAATTTTATATCTGCCTATAACATCAAAAATATGATCATAAGTACTAAGAATTATACGTTGCTTGCCTTTTTTATGAACTTCATCTACTAAATCAAAACTAGATTTTGAATATTTTTCATAAGGGTATTCATCTATTAGATAAATAGATAAGCTATCAATATCACTAAAAATAAATGTAACTTTAACTTCTGGAGCATCCAGGATTTCTGGCTTACAGCCTGCTAATGATAATGATGTATTGACCATCAAAGTGAATGGTATACATTCTAATTTAACGTCAGATAATATCAATGCATTGCGTGTATAAATAATGCCGTATTTTGTTTGTATTTCCTGTGTATTCATATAAACCTCATTTTTTCAATTTATTATTAATGGGTATTGTTTTTCTGAAAAATCTTTTTATATATTTACAGACAAATTTATCTGCGATAAATCATCTGAATAAAATCCTAAGTATTCTAATCTTTTTAATAATATAAAGACACCTGTTAATAACAGGTACTAGAGTATTAACGTTTACGAAAGTTATCAATGATATATAACTTATTTATCTCTCGTTTTCATTAAGATCAACACTTAGTTATTTAATTCATTTTTTACTGAAACGTATAGTTACCTGAAACTTTTTGACAAAAATTATCTTATAAAAAAATAAAAATGCCGTTAGTTTAAGCTAACGGCATTTTATTAAGTAAATAAATGACTTATTAACTATTTCTTCTTCGCTTTAGCATTTGGTAAATCAGTGACAGAGCCTTCATAAATTTCAGAGGCTAAGCCAATTGATTCATGCAATGTTGGGTGAGCATGGATAGTTAATGCGATATCTTCGGCATCACAACCCATTTCGACAGCTAAGGTGATTTCACCAAGTAATTCACCACCATTTGCACCAACAACCGCACCACCTAATAGGCGATTATCTGCTTTATTGAAGATCAGTTTTGTCATCCCTTCAGAGCAATCAGAAGCAATAGCTCGTCCTGAAGCTGCCCATGGGAAGATTGATACTTCATAATCAATACCTTTTTCTTTCGCTTCTTTTTCAGTTAAACCAACCCAAGCAACTTCAGGTTCAGTATAAGCGATAGAAGGAATGGTTTTTGGATCAAAGAAGTGTTTTTTACCTGCAATTACTTCTGCTGCCACATGACCTTCGTGTACGCCTTTGTGCGCAAGCATTGGTTGACCAACAATATCTCCAATTGCATAGATATGCGGAACATTGGTACGCATCTGTTTATCGACTTCGATAAATCCACGGTCAGTAACATTAACGCCTGCTTTTTCCGCACTAATTAATTTACCATTTGGTGTACGACCAATAGCCACTAATACCGCATCATAAGTATGAGTTTCGGTGCTGCCGTCTTTCTTTTCCATGGTAACATAAATTGCATCATGTTTTGCTTCAACGGTAGTAACTTTAGTTTCCAATCGTAAAGTGAATTTCTTTTGGATCTGCTTAGTAAAGACTTTAATTACATCTTTATCAGCAGCCGGAATCACTTGATCAAACATTTCAACTACATCGACTTCTGAACCAAGTGCATGGTATACAGTCCCCATTTCAAGACCTATAATTCCGCCACCCATTAATAATAATTTTTTAGGAATGGTGGTTAAGGCTAAGGCATCTGTAGAATCCCAAATACGAGGATCATCATGTGGAATAAAAGGCAACTTGATTGGACGAGAGCCCGCTGCAATAATTGCATTATCAAAGGTGATCTTAGTGATTCCTTTTGATGAAGTTACCTCCATTGTATGACTACCAGTAAACTGTGCTTCACCTTGAATAACATTGACTTTGCGCATTTTGGCCATACCAGCTAGTCCATTAGTCAGTTGACTAATAACTTTTTCTTTCCAGCCACGCACTTTGTCTAATTCAAGTCTAGGTGTACCAAAATGGATACCATGTTCGGTTAATGATTTTGCTTCATCCATTACTTTAGCAACATGAAGTAATGCTTTTGATGGAATACAGCCTACATTTAAACAAACACCACCAAGTGTTGAATAACGTTCAACAAGGGTAACTTCTAGTCCAAGGTCGGCAGCACGGAACGCAGCGGAATAACCCGCTGGTCCTGCTCCTAAAACCACAACTTGTGTTTTAACATCTTGACTCATAATTTGATCTCCTTAATTACATCACTAAACGACGTAAGTCGGATAAGACGTTAACAATATGGCTTAAGAAGCGTGCACCATCAGCACCATCAATAACTCGGTGATCGAATGATAATGATAATGGCAACATTAGCCGTGGTGTAAACTCTTTGCCATTCCAAACTGGTTTCATGCTAGAGCGAGATACACCTAAAATACCAACTTCTGGCGCATTAACAATTGGTGTAAACGAGGTTGTACCAATGCCACCAAGGCTAGAAATAGTGAAACATCCACCTTGCATATCGCTACCTGTCAATTTACCTTCACGTGCCTTTTTAGAAATTGCCGCAAGCTCACGAGAAAGTTCAACAATACCCTTTTTATCAACATCTTTAAATACTGGTACTACAAGACCATTTGGTGTATCGACAGCAACGCCAATATTAATGTATTTTTTGATAATTAAGGTTTGGGCATCTTCAGATAATGAGCTATTAAAGCGTGGATACGCTGTTAATGCACTTGCTACCGCTTTCATGATAAACACAAGTGGCGTGATCTTAAGATCAAGTTTTTTCTT
Source organism: Gilliamella sp. BG1 (assembly GCF_046635625.1). Taxonomy (NCBI): domain Bacteria; kingdom Pseudomonadati; phylum Pseudomonadota; class Gammaproteobacteria; order Orbales; family Orbaceae; genus Gilliamella; species Gilliamella sp. BG1. The sequence continues at coordinate 44,611 of NZ_JBIDFG010000013.1, forward strand.
TTCTGCTTCTGCATTTTGTTGCTTACGGAATGCTTCTAAATCAGTAATATCTGTTTCATCAAATTCTGTCACATGCGGAATCATTACCCAGTTACGGTGTAAATTTGCACCTGATACTTTTTGAATTTTAGTTAATGGTAAACTTTCAACTTCACCAAATTTGCTAAAATCAACTTTAGGCCATGGTAATAGACCAGGTAATGCACCACCTGTAGCGCCACTTTCAATTTGTTTAACAGCATTTTTTACGTAAGTTTGAATGTCTTCACGTAAAATACGGTTTTTAGGACCTGTAGCAGTAACTTTTGCTAAATTTACCCCAAATTCACGTGCTAAACGACGTACAGATGGTGTTGCATGAGCATAAGCATCGTTTTCAACAAACTCATTGCTTGATGAAGCAGGCGCTGATTTTGCAGCAACTGGTGCTGGCGTTGGCGTTGGCTCAGGTGCTGCTTTTTCAGCAACAGGCGCTGCGGCAGCTGGAGCTGCTTGAGTAACTGGAGCTGCACTAGATGTGGTTTCAAATTCCATGATTTTGGAACCTGTTTTCACTTTATCACCCACTTTTATCGTGATACTTTTAACCGTACCAGCAATGGTTGCTGGTACTTCCATTGAGGCTTTATCACCCTCAACGGTAATTAATGAATCATCAACAGATATAGTATCGCCTACTTTTACCAAAATTTCCGTTACTTCGACTTCATCACCACCAATATCTGGAACTTTTACATCTACAATTTGGCTAGTTGCAGTTGGCGTTACTTCAACTTTTGGTGCTTCTTGTGCTGTAGCTGTAGCTGGAGCTGGAGCTGGAGCAGCAGTTTCGCCACCTTGCCCATCAAAGACCATAATGTCAACACCTGTTTTGACTTTATCGCCAATTTTTACAGAAATAGATTTAACAATACCAGCCTGTGGTGCAGGGATTTCCATTGATGCTTTATCACCTTCAACTGTCATAATTGACTGATCAGCTTCAACTTTATCACCTATTTTAACCAGAATTTCGGTTACTTCTACTTCGTCACCACCGATATCAGGTAATTTGATTTGAATACTCATTATAATAACCTCTTATGCAATTCGTGGATTAAGTTTATCGGCATTGATTTCGAATTTTTTGATCGCATCTTCAACAACACTAACTTCAATATCGCCACGTTTAGCAAGTTCACCCAATGCTGCAACCACAACATAAGATGCATCGACTTCAAAGTGATGACGTAAATTTTCACGGCTATCACTGCGACCGAAACCGTCAGTACCGAGTACTCGATAACTTTCAGCAGGTACAAATCCACGAATTTGCTCAGCAAACAATTTCATATAATCAGTTGAAACCACCGCTGGATTGTTATTCATAATTTGTGCAACATAAGGCACTTTTGGTGTTTCACTTGGATGCAACATATTATATCGTTCACAATCTTGACCATCACGAGCCAGTTCAGTAAATGATGTTACGCTATAAACTTCTGAGCTAATACCATAATTTTTAGCTAAGATTTCAGCCGCTTCACGAACATGACGTAAAATAGAGCCTGAACCTAGTAACTGAACAGTCGGTTTGCCTTTTTGACCCTCAACGGTATCTAGTTTATAAATACCTCGTCGAATGCCCTCTTCTGCACCTTCTGGCATTGCTGGTTGTGCGTAGTTTTCATTGAGAGTTGTAATGTAGTAGTAAACGTTTTCTTGCTCACCATACATACGACGTAAACCGTCTTGCATGATTACCGCAACTTCATAAGCATAAGCAGGATCATATGATATACAGTTAGGGATGGTTAATGCTTGAATGTGACTGTGACCATCTTGGTGTTGTAAACCTTCACCATTTAGCGTTGTTCGACCAGAGGTTCCACCAATCATAAATCCACGTGCTTGTTGATCACCTGCTGCCCACATTAGATCACCAATACGTTGGAATCCAAACATTGAATAGTAAATGTAGAATGGAATCATTGGAAAATCATTTGTGCTATATGAAGTGGCCGCAGCAATCCAAGAAGCCGTTGCACCACATTCATTAATTCCTTCTTGAAGAATTTGACCTTTCTCATCTTCACGATAATAAGCCACTTGTTCTTTATCTTGTGGTGTATATTGTTGACCGTGTGGATTATAAATACCAATTTGACGGAATAAACCTTCCATACCAAAAGTACGTGCTTCATCAGCTAGAATAGGTACTAAACGTGGAGCAAGTTCTTTATCCTTAAGCATAATATTAAGCGCACGGACAAATGCTATAGTGGTTGATATTTCTTTCGATTGAGCTTCAAGTAATGACGCAAATTCACTTAATGGAGGAATTGAAACTGTTCCTGAAAAATGAGTTAATCTAGATGGTACATAACCATGTAACGCTTCACGACGCTCATGAATGTATTTGTATTCTGGCGTGTGTTCCTCAAATTTGATGTATGGTAATTTTTCAAGTGCTTCATCTGTCACTGGAATATTGAAGAAATCGCGAACATGACGCACGCCATCCATATTCATTTTTTTCACTTGGTGAGCGATATTTTTTGCTTCAGCAGCAGCCCCCATACCATAACCTTTTATGGTGTGAGCAAGAATAACAGTTGGGCGATCTTTAGTTTCTTTTGCTCGTTGGAATGCTGCAAACATTTTAGCAGGATCTTGACCACCACGGTTTAATCTAAAGATTTCTTCATCAGACATATCTTTAACTAATTCAGCAGTTTCAGGGTATTTACCAAAGAAATGCTCGCGAACATAAGCACCGTCTTTTGATTTTAATGTTTGATAATCACCATCAAGTGTTTCATTCATTAGTCGAATTAACTTACCAGATTTATCTTTTTGGAGAAGTTTATCCCAACGGTCACCCCAAAGAACTTTAATTACGTTCCAACCAGCACCAGCAAATACACCTTCTAGTTCATTGATAATTTTGCCATTACCCGTTACTGGACCATCCAAACGTTGTAAATTACAGTTGATAACAAAAACTAAATTATCTAGTTTTTCTCGTGTTGCAACGGTAATTGCACCTTTTGATTCTGGTTCATCCATCTCACCATCGCCTAAGAAAGCATAGACAGTTTGTTCAGAAGTATCTTTCAACCCACGATTTTCTAAATATTTTAAGAAACGTGCTTGATAAATGGCATTAACAGGACCAAGCCCCATCGATACTGTTGGAAATTGCCAAAATTCTGGAAGCAATTTAGGATGAGGGTATGATGGTAAACCTTTACCATGAACTTCTTGACGGAAATTATCTAATTGCTCTTCGGTTAAACGTCCTTCAATAAAGGCTCGAGAGTAAATACCTGGTGAGATGTGCCCTTGGAAGTAAATTAAATCACCGCCATCTTTTTCATTACGAGCACGGAAAAAGTGGTTAAAACAGACTTCATAAAAAGTAGCTGCAGATTGGAACGATGCCATATGACCACCAAGCTCTAAATCTTTCTTTGAAGCTCGTAACACCATCATAATTGCATTCCAACGGACAATTGAACGAATACGTCTTTCTATTTCCCAATCGCCAGGATAAGTAGGTTGCTCTTCTACTGGAATAGTATTGACATAATTACTTGTTGAAGATCCAAAAAGTACTGGAACACCCCCATCTCTCGCCTTATTAACTATTTGTTCAATAATATACTGTGCACGTTCGATTCCTTCTTCTCGAATAATAGACTCAACACTTTTGAGCCAATCTTGTGTTTCAATGGGATCGACATCATTCATTTGCATGTCCGACATATAAAAACCTCTTTTTTTGTTTAGAAAAATGCATTATTTGCTATTCTCAATTACATTAAAAAACGTAATAAAAGAAAGCTTAAACTCTGCATTACGGAGCTTCATTAATATCAGTCTGCCATTTAAAAAAAAAAAGTAAAGCAAACTGCCGCTTTGAAAAGAATGTTAATTCCTATCAAATTAATCAACTATTTCAATACTAATAATAAAATAAATGGTATTTATCTGATAAATAACTAAATTTTACTTAATAATAAATTTAAATATTATTCCTAACAGCTATGCTTAGAATAACTACAAGTTGTCAAGTTATTACAAAATCTGTTATATACTTGTAAAAATTTCGATAATATTACTTGAAGACAACAGAAAAAACTATGATCATTAATAATGTCATAATCAAAGACTTAAAAATTAAACCATATGTGTATACCTATCAAGCTATGCATGACTTTACCAAACAACGCAATGAGCATTCTCTTGATGAAATCTGGCTAGTCGAGCATGAACCGGTATTTACCCAAGGTAAAGTTGGTAAAGCAGAACATTTATTAAATCAGACAAATATCCCTGTTATTCAGACCGATCGCGGTGGTCAAATTACTTACCATGCTCCAGGTCAACAAATCATGTATATTTTATTTGATTTAAAAAGACTTAAGATAGGTATCCGAGATGTAGTTAGTTATTTAGAAAATAGTGTCATTCAAACATTGCTCCATTATGGTATTATAGCTAATGCAAAGTCTGATGCACCAGGAGTATATATTAACGAAAAGAAAATTTGTTCACTTGGTTTGCATATCAGTCGTGGCTGCACTTTACATGGACTTGCATTCAATGTTGATATGGATCTTTCCCCTTTTAATAACATTAACCCTTGTGGCTACGCTGGATTACAAATGACGCAACTAAAAGAATATGTCTCTCAAATTGACCGTAAAGAGATAAAACAACTATTAACTAATAATTTTATTAAGCAGTTACCTCAAAGATAAGATACCAATTATGCAAAATAATGAAACAATAATCAGAAGTTCGAAATATCGTGATGCCGAAAAGACGCGCTTAATTCCAACTGTAACATTAGAAGATGTCGCACCGCTAAAAAAACCTGACTGGATGCGAATTAAATTATCTGCTCACTCTGATAATATAGCACATATTAAAAACACAATGCGCAAACATGGATTACATTCAGTCTGTGAAGAAGCATCTTGCCCTAACTTAGCTGAATGTTTTAATCATGGCACGGCTACTTTTATGATTTTAGGTGATATTTGTACCCGCCGTTGCCCATTTTGTGATGTAGCTCATGGTAGACCATTACCACCAGATAGTAAAGAACCCATTAAGCTAGCGCAAACCATTCAAGAAATGAAATTACGCTATGTTGTTATTACCTCGGTTGATAGGGATGATTTAAAAGATGGTGGAGCTAGCCATTTTGCTAATTGTACTCGAGAAATCAGAGAATTAAATCCAAATATAAAGGTTGAAACATTAACTCCTGATTTTCGTGGTTGTATTGATGAAGCAATTGATGTCTTAAGTGATAATCCTCCCGATGTATTTAATCATAATTTAGAAAATATACCTCGCTTATATAAAAGGATTCGACCTGGTGCTAACTATGAAGGATCACTTAAATTACTGGCAGCATTTAAAGAACGACATCCTGAAATTCCTACAAAATCTGGCTTAATGGTAGGACTTGGCGAAACAAATCAAGAATTAATTCAAGTGTTAAAAGATTTACGCAGCCATGGTGTTACTATGTTGACGCTTGGTCAATATTTACAACCAAGTAAATATCATTTACCCGTTGAACGTTATGTTTCGCCACAAGAATTTGAAGAATTAAAGCAAACGGCATTAGACATGGGATTCACACATGCAGCTTGTGGACCATTTGTACGTTCATCTTATCATGCTGATTTACAAGCAATGGGCAAAGAGGTGAAGTAATCTTCACCCCCCTTTTTATAATTCTACTCAAAAGCTAAATTAATTATCGACAACCATAAAACGGCGATTTTCAGTAACGATTTGCAAAAAGATGGGTAAGCTAATTTTTTCTTCTTTTTGCAATTTACCATTAATATCATAAATTTTAGAACGACCAAAAGCATCTAAAACAACCGTTTTATCATCATAAAGTGCTGCTATAGTATTTTCATCACCAGCAACTAGCCATTGTCTAGGCTTTTGAGTAAATAGGTTTTTACCTTGACTGTATTGTTGAGGTGGCGTAGTAACATAAAATGCGTCTTGCATTAATGTAAGCATAATATCAGTTTGCGAAGTTGCTTCTGTTATTTGAGCACTTCCTTTATTCGGCCATGATATAATCAATGGTACTTTTAATGATTCTCTCTTAAAATCACTACTTGTATTGCGTGATGCTACTTTTTTCACCTCATCAATTTTAATATCATTCGAACCAGTAATAACAATAATCGTATCATCATAGGCATTAGATAATTTTAAATAGGCAATTAATGATTCAATGTATTGATCTAGCCTTTTAGCTTCTGATTGAAGATCAGATATCGTGATTTTTTTATTTTTATTACCCAATGAATATTGGATTATAGAAAACAAAGGTGCATGATTAGCAAGGCTATTTTGTTCTTCATGCCAAGTCCTCCAGTTTTCTGTTATTTGTTTATTAGATTGTTTTTTAGGTTGTGGTATTGAAAAATTAGATAACAAAGCTGAACGATATAAAGGCTCAGCAAAACCATCTTCCGAAAATAGACCTAAGTTGTAGTGCTGTTTTGTAACGACATCAAGCAATACAGACGGTTTATGTCCAACAAGGATACTATTATAGTAGTTAGGATCTAATCCATAAAACAATGAAAAGTCATTTAAATAGGACTGATTACTTGCACCATAATGATTAGCAAAGAAAATATTATCTTGAGAAAATTCATTTAACCACGGCATATGTTGAGTTAATAAATTAGTATTCCACCCTTCAATAACAATCATTAACACATTATTTTTTATTGGCTTTTGATTATAAACAATATTTCCCAACGGATATTCAATTGCCATCGCAAAAGGATTCCCTTCTTGAGCAACACGATCACGATAATCATTTTCTTTAATAAAGCCATAGCGCTCAAGAAAATGGCGAGCAGTTAAAGGATAAGAAAGAGGTAGGCTTGAACGCTGCATAGTAATTGGTCGATAAAAATTAGCATCAGCCCAAATATGAATCAAATGTGAGGTAACAAAACAAAGAATAAAAAGAATTACTACGGGCTTTGCATAACGTTTACGTTTACTTAAACTACGTAATTTTTTCCAGCTCCATACCGAAAATAAAATTTCAATCAACAAAATAAACGGAATAGCAATAAATACCGTACTTAAATAAGTGACTTTTTGCGATGAAAATAATTGCCAAATAGACAAATTAAGGTGCATTCTAAAATGCGAAAAAACTTCAATATCAATAATTAGTAATGAAAGACCTACTGTTGCAAAAACCGTTGCAATTATCCTTTGCCATCGAGATGAATGAATGAAAAAACTTAACGGAAAAAGCAGAATCAAATAAGCAATAAAGGTCAAATAGCTGAAATGTCCGATTGCACTAATAATTGCATAAAATCGCCCCATAAAAGTACGAGGCCAATCTGCAATAAATAAATATTGACTACCTAGTAAAATTACAACAAAAATATTAAACAACGTAAACCAATGCCCCCAACTAACAATTTGTGAGGCACGATAGTCTTTGAAGTAAGTATTTTTGATTTTGAGCATATTAAGTCGTTGCTAATGGTGATTATTAAGATGAATAAACAATAAATTATGTTTTAGTTTACCTGATTTTAAAAAATCTTTCTGTAAATTTTTTATTTGCTACCATAAAGATTTTGGTAATCTGTTGGCGATACATCGGATACTTGTTATAATTTCAAAATGAAATAAGTTAACAAAAAGATAAAAACTTTGGCAATTAAACAACTCAACGCAAAACAGATCCAGCCTGATTTATCCTATATTTCTGAACTTAGAAACAAAACTAATAATTCAATATCATTAGCATCAGAAAAATCAGAACATTTACTCATGTGGCAACCACGTGTGGCCTCAGCCTTAGCACTGTTATGCCCACCCAAAAGAGTATGTTATAGCCCACGTTTTATGTTGCTTAAAGCACCTGAAAGCGAGCTTTTTTTTGATTTACTAAGACAAGCCATTAAATCTGATTTATATTCACCTTCATTAGGCTATAGTTATTTTTTTAGCGAAAGTAAAATTACGCTGGCCAATGCAAAGAGCAAACAAGATAATTTTGCAGCTCAAGACAATTGTTTATTTGCATCTTCTGTTGATAGTGAAAAACTATTTGGTTGTGTTAGACAACCTGAAAATAGCCCTATAAAATTACAAGCTGGACTTGTTCATCGTGCTAATGGCGGCATTTTAATTTTAGGCCTTCGCTCACTACTTAGCCAACCATTGTTATGGTCTAAACTAAAACAAATGGTAATAAAGCAAGAGTTTGAATGGGTTTCAGCTGACGAATCTCATCCTTTACCTTTGTCCATTCCTCCTATGCCACTTGATTTACGAATCATTTTAGTTGGAGATAGATTAAGTTTAGCAGAATTACAAGATTTTGAACCTGAATTTTATTCAACTTCTATTTATACTGAATTTGAAAATGAATTGCAGGTCAAATCACCAGAACAAATCGAACAATGGATTAATTATTTAAATTTTATTGCGAACAAACAACAATTACCCAATATTGATACCTTAGCTTTTGCAAAAATTTACAAAGAAGCAACGCGCTATACTGGTGATCAACATTACCTCCCTCTTTCAGTAGATTGGATTAATTCGCTATTAGTTAATGCTACACACTTTATGCAAAATAATGTAATCGATGAATCAGCCATCACTTCTGCTATAAAGCAAAAATCATGGCATGAAAATTATTTGCAAGAAAGGCTACATGAGGAGATATTTAGTAATCAAATAATGATTAATACTAAAGAGCAAGTTGTTGGTCAAATAAATGGCTTATCAGTCATTGAATACCCTGGATATCCAAAAGCGATTGGTGAACCCACTCGTCTAAGTTGTCTTATTCATTTTGGTGATGGAGAGATAATTGATATAGAACGCAAAACAGAATTAGCTGGTAATATTCACTCAAAAGGAATGATGATAATGCAGGCATTTATTATGTCTGAATTTGCTATCAATCATCAATTACCTTTTTCAACTTCTTTAGTGTTTGAACAATCTTACAGTGAAATAGATGGTGACAGCGCTTCACTTGCAGGGCTTTGTGCAATCATTAGCGCTTTATCACAGCAACCTATTGATCAGCAATTGGCTGTTACTGGTTCAGTAGATCAATTTGGTCATGTCCAATCAATTGGTGGAGTGAACGAAAAAATTGAAGGATTTTTTGCTGTTTGTAAACAACAAGGCTTAACAGGTCAACAAGGAGTGATCATACCAGCCACCAATCAACGCCATTTAAGTTTAAATGATGATGTTATTGAAGCAATCGATCAAGGAAAGTTTTCAATATGGTCTGTTGAACATGTTGCTGATGCGCTTTACCTACTAACAGGTATTCCTTATAAAGATAAAGATAGCATTAATCTTTACCAATTGATTCATGCACGTATGCAAGCAGTATTGTTGCAGGACAAAAAACAAGATAGTTGGTTAAGTAGATGGCAAAAATATTGCAAAAAGTAACAATACCAAATAAACTTTGGTTCAAAATTTTATTAATTACGAAATAGAAAAAGAGAGTTAGCTAACTTTCAATTTTTCAAAACATGTTTTAATTTACATTAAATAAAAGGTTTTTTTATGACATTTGAACGTAAATCATCGTACGATAAAGCAGATCTGATTAAATCAGGCAATAATGAATTATTTGGTCATGATGGACCACCATTACCATCTGATTTAATGTTAATGATGGATCGTATTATCGAAATGAATGAAAACGGTGGCAACTTTGGCAAAGGTTTTGTTGAAGCTGAACTTGATATTAATCCCGATTTATGGTTTTTTAAATGTCATTTTAAAAACGATCCAGTTATGCCTGGTTGCCTAGGACTTGATGCTATGTGGCAATTAGTTGGATTTTATTTAGGTTGGATTGGTGGTAAAGGGAAAGGCCGCGCTTTAGGTGTTGGTGAGGTAAAATTTACTGGCCAAGTGCTACCAACTAATAAAAAAGTAACCTATAAAATCCATTTCAAACGTGTTATTAATCGCAAATTAATTATGGGTATCGGTGATGGTGAAGTTTTTGTTGATGGTAAGCTTATTTATCAAGCATCTGATTTAAAAGTAGGTCTATTCCAAGATACCAACGCTTTTTAATTTAAAGCTACTCATTCTGTCAGCCTTATTAAATACAAGTAAGGTTGACATCATCTCTTTTTTTATTAAATCCATATTTAGTTATAGCATGAATAATCATGTATAATGCTACAAATTTTTATACTTTTTTATTTATAATGAATCGTTTAAAACCTTTATTAATTTGTATTATTTTATTTTTTTTATCAAACACACTAGTTTATGCTGATTTCAATGGTAAAGTTGTCAAAGTAATTGATGGCGATACAGTTGATATCTTAACTATCAAAAAACAAAAAATCCGTGTTCGTTTGCTTGATATCGATGCGCCTGAAAGTAAACAAGCCTATGGTAATGTATCACGGAAATATTTAGCTTCACTCATTGCTGGTAAAAATGTTTTTGTTAAAGAAAACAAAAAAGATATCTATAAAAGAACCTTAGGTACTATTTTTTTAAATAAAGTTAATATCAATGCCAAAATGGTCGAAAAAGGTTATGCTTGGGCATACCGTTATAAAGGAGTAGCTAATAACAAAATGATGGTAAAATTAGAGACTAGAGCAAAACAAAATAAAAAAGGACTATGGAAAGATAAACATCCAATAGCTCCTTGGGATTTTCGACATAATAACAAATAAGGCACCTTATAAAATACCTATTTTTTTAGGGGGGAGTGAAGCTTCAACATGTCAATGTGAACCAATAACTAGTTTACAGTCCACTTCTTGATTATCGACTGGTGGTGCAGAAATTTATTGTTTATTATATTCTAAGCTTTGTTTGATTATGTCAGTTTGTTATTTAATTGCTAAATCATCAGGGCTAGTTTTGAGTAAAGTATCAATTTTATAAAAACTTTTTACAAACTTCAGATAAATCAGTCATAGTTACTGAAAAAATGCCTAAAGGCGCCATAAAAATACTAATTTTTATCCTTTATTACATTTCATTGATAATCTATAAAAAATAATTTGAATATTATAAAATAGCTAGGATGTAGCGAAGAATTTTAGGATGGAAATATATAAATCTTACCAGCAAATGCTGATAAGATAATAAAAGACTTAGATTACAATAACATCAGCAGCAGAAGGACCACGAGGGCTGTCTTGAATTGAAAATTCTACTTGTTGACCTTCACCTAATGTTTTGAATCCATCGCCAGAAATTGCAGAGAAATGTACAAATACATCTTTGCTACCATCAGCGGGGGAAATGAAACCAAAACCTTTACTTTCGTTGAACCATTTTACTTGACCAGTTTTCTTAGACATAATAATCTTCCTATAAATAAATTAACTTTAGCCCTTAAAGGACTATATTCAAAAACATAAAACCTAGATTACTTATTAACACTAAGAAGAATATACTAAAGAAAACTAATCTCTAAGCTATAGTAAACTACAAACTACATATATCGAAATGTTACAAAATAAATCCGCATGTCGTATGCTTGTTTCTATTTACTCATAATTAGTTTACTAATGCAAGCAATCTTTTTAAAAGATTACCTATTATATCAGTAAAAATAATTCATAACGCTAATTTAAAGATATAACATTATGAATTTTATAACATTAATCTTTTGCCATCATTTGAGATTTTTTTATCGTTGCTTCCACTGCATCAATAACTGCTGACCTAAATCCTTTGGCTTCAAGTAGTTGCACACCCTCAATGGTTGTACCCGCAGGTGAGCAGACCATATCTTTTAACTCCCCTGGATGTTTACCTGTATCTAATAGTAGTTTTGCCGATCCCAAAACTGCTTGGGCAGCAAACTTGTAAGCTTGTTTTCTTGATAATCCGCCTTTAACCGCACCATCAGCTAATGCTTCAATAAACATAAACACAAAAGCGGGGGAAGATCCACTTGCACCAATAACTGCGTCAATTAAATCTTCAGGAACAACTTCCGTTTCACCAATACAATTTAACAATTGTTGAACAATAGACAATTCTTCATCGGTAATTTCGGTATTAGGGGTAATTGAACACATAGCGGCATTAACAAGGGCTGGTGTGTTAGGCATAACTCGTATAATTTTTTGCTCATAACCCACGCATTTGGCAATTGTTTTAATGGTAACACCTGCCGCAATTGAAATAACGATGGTATTTTTCTTTAATTCTTTTTGAATATCAACAAGTACATCAACAATCACATTAGGCTTAACCGCAACAAAAACTATATCGGCTTCTCGAGCAACATCTCTCGCTGAATCAAGATTATTTACTGAATAAGTTTGATTAAGAACTTGACCTTTTTCTGGATGATGATCATAAACATAAATTTGGGTTCCCGGCACAATATTACTGCCCAAAATACCTTGCAATATGGCATTCCCCATGTTACCTAAACCAATAAAACCAATTTTTTGTTCCATTTATTTACCACCTTTTTAATATCAATGCTTTTTCACAATTATAGAATATTTTTTGATACAAAACCCACTTTTTAACAATATAGTTTATTGTTAATTATTTTTATAAATATTTTAAATCTAAGGTTAATTTCTATTAAAGTGTGTGCTCAATATTTGTTATACATTTTACTTTTTAAATAAGAAAAGTAGTATTTACTGGCATATTGCTTAAAAACTAATTAGCAACCACATTAGTTCTTAGTCTACATCAATGTACATTTTATTGGCTATCTCGGCAAAAAATTTAGTTTTTTCTTGCCTAAATAACCATGATTAGACGTGTTTTAGATGGTAGCTGCAAACTAAGGTGTAACGCAGGCTACTCTATAATCTTGATCCGAATGATCTCTATCACCAACACCACCAGTATTGGCCTCTACAACATAGTTATATCTCCAACGATTTTGATCATCTGAAGTCCAATAAGCGGCTCTAGAATCTCCCCAAGCAGGATCGCCAACACGAAAATATTCCCAATCACTGTCTTTATAGTAAAGCTGTGTCATACGACCCCATTCACTAAGTAATCCCCCCATCCAATAACCATTTGCTTTATAACTAATTTTTCTCAGATAAAACGGTTCAACTATACCTATTTGCCAGTTGACTTTACTAGCCCTTCCATTAGTAAAATCAAGTACTTTTATTATCCGATACCCACCACCATTAAAATTATTACAAAATGCTACTGCATTTTGATACCCACCAGCACCACCACCTTTTTTAGCTACATACCAACGCTCAAGCTTAAAACTATATAATGGTTGATTACTTTCATCTCGCCAATAAAATGTCGAAGGTGTAAAAGCCCCGGGATTTTCTAAACTTGGGCCAGTTAAGGTAATTTTGACTAAACCAGTAGGAGAACTATTTTCCCTATGCAATTTGAGCGTTACGCCTCCTTTGGAAATTGTATCACCATTCGTATTAATAAATTCTTGTGCTTTCATTCCTGCAACGCTCAAGTAAAAAAATAAATTATGAGAGCCTGTGGTTGGAAAATTTGCCCCAGGATTCGCTGGATTATAAGCATAAAATCCCCTGTGCTTATTCCACTCACCATTACCTGCGTTAATAGATGAAATCGCTCCATCATAAGGGATTTTACCCGAGTGAAAATCAAACTCTAAATTTGGTTTTGCGTAACAAAACTTAGGTTTATCCACCTTCGGATAAATGAAATAGGTATGTCTTCCTCCCGTAAAATGCCCTCCTTGAGATGGTATGCCATATTCTGTTTCAATACTCATATCCCCAACTTCTAACGTCAATTTATAAGGTGCATCACACCCATTGAGTAAGCTATTGGCATGGTGCTTCACATAATCAGTAATATCTTGCCCTTCTATATTTTCCCATTTAATTTTTAATTTACTTGAATTGACACGATGAAGTGTATCGCCATCATCATCCTTCCAATAACCATTGTCATCAATAACTTTATCTGCCAATACCTCTGGATAATTCCCATGAGGTACTAATGTCTTAATATCTGCAAAAGTGGCCGAAAGTTTATCTAACACTAATGGATTTTCCATGCTTGAGCTATCATTTGATACAGTAATAATTTTGTTTCCGGGCAATGTTACTGATAATAAGGGACTAATTGAATCGGCATGAGTCGCACCGCCGTCAAAGGTTAAATAGGGGGAAGTACCATGGATCTTTTTTACCGTCACAGCGGATAATGCTGACATAGCATTATTCGATATCACTAATCCAAATAATGCCCAAATTGCTTGGGAAATATAACGTTTAATCTTTGAATTGGGTGATATTATGCACAAACAGGCTTGATAATAAAGAAAAGGTATAAAAACTTTAAAAAACGGCCGGATATGTAAAGTTGTTTTTTTTAGTTGTTCAAATTGTGTGCTGTGTGCTGTGTGCTGTGTGCTGTGTGCTGTGTGCTGTGTGCTGTGTGCTGTGTGCTGTGTGCTGTGTGCTGTGTGC
>NZ_JBIDFG010000013.1:59199-92588 GCF_046635625.1 Gilliamella sp. BG1
TGTTCCTTTTTCATTGTATCATTTCCTATCTCATGTTTCAAAAATTTTCCACTTTCTTTTGTCTTTATAAAATTAAATGAACAAATTAGTAACTAATAATTTATTAATTACTCTTTCTTAATTCACTTTTAATATATTTTATTTTTAGGGTCTGAAATACATAGTTGATAACTAGCATAAATAATGCATTAGATTATAAACATAAAAACGTATCGCTTTAAAGTAAATAAACTTATTTTTTTGTTAAGATTTGTAAATTTAACTTTTTATTTATGAATTATATTGATAGAGTTAAATTTTAAGCTGATAATCGAGAATTAAAAGTTTGTAATATTTTGTTGGATATTTTCGTACATCAACAATATAATAACTAGTATTAATTTACTAGCTATTATTTTACTTATTCAAATCATCAAGTATTAGTTGTCATTTTTTAGTTAATATTGTTCATAGCTAAAGAAAGATATTTTATCTACTCCTCATTAAACACTTTTTCTATAATTGCCCACTCTCAATAGTGATTAATATTCAATCATATCTTTTGATTTGTAATGCCTTTAAAATTACTTAATAAATATAAAATATAGATAATTTTATATTTACTTTTCCGCAAGATATTTAGATTTAGTAATCGTTGCTTCCACTGCATCAATAACAGCTGACCTAAATCCTTTGGCTTCAAGTATTTGCACTCCTTCAATGGTTGTACCCGCAGGTGAGCAGACCATATCTTTTAACTCCTCTGTATGTTTACCTGTTTCTAATAGTAGTTTTGCCGATCCTAAAACTGCTTGGGCAGCAAACTTGTAAGCTTGTTCTCTTGATAATCCGCCTTTAACCGCACCATCAGCTAATGCTTCAATAAACATAAACACAAAAGCGGGGGAAGATCCACTTGCGCCAATAACTGCGTCAATTAAATCTTCAGGAACAACTTCCGTTTCACCAATACAATTTAATAATTGTTGAACAATAGACAATTCTTCATCGGTAATTTCGGTATTGGGGGTAATTGAACACATAGCGGCATTAACAAGGGCTGATGTGTTAGGCATAACTCGTATAATTTTTTGCTCATAACCCACGCATTTGGCAATTGTTTTAATGGTAACACCTGCCGCAATTGAAATAACGATGGCATTTTTCTTTAATTCTTTATTAGTTCTTAGTCTACATCAATGTGAATTTTATTGGTTATCTTGGCAAAAAATTTAGTTTTTTCTTGCCTAAATAACCATGATTAGACGTGTTTTAGATGGTAGCTGCAAACTAAGGTGTAACGCAGGCTACTCTATAATCTTGATCAGAATGCTCTTTGGCACCGACAAGACCACTATTAGCTTCTACAACAAAGTTAACATCCCTGGAAAGTTGATCTGATGCCCAATAATATCCGCTTATATCCCCCCAAGCAGGATCGCCAACACGAAAAAATTCCCAATCACTATATTTATAATAAATCTGAGTCATACGTCCCCATTCGCTAAGTAATCCTCCCATCCAATAACCATTCACTTTATAACTAATTTTTCGTAAATAGCTTCTGTCTGTTATACCATTTTGCCAATTTGGCATACCATCATTTCTATTTGCATTGGTAAAGTCAAGCACTTTGGTCATACGATATCCACCACCATTAAAGTTGTTACAAAACGCTACGGCATTTTGATAACCGCCTGCACCGCCTTTTTTAGCTACATACCAACGCTCTAATCTAAAATTATACAATGGGTCATTGTTTTTATCGTGTAAATAAAATGTTGAAGGAATAAAAGAACCAGGATTACTCTCCTTAGGACCCGTTAAGTTAATTTTTACAAGCCCTGTAGGTAGCGTATTTTCAGCATTTAACGTTAATGTTACCCCTCCTGTCGAAATCGTTCGACCATTCGTATTAACGATATCTTGTGCTTTCATTCCTGCAACACTCAAGTAAAAAAATAAATTATGAGAGCCTGTGGTTGGAAAGTTTGCTCCAGGATTCGCTGGATTATAGGCATAAAATCCTCTATATTTATTCCAATCTCCATGCGGATCGTTAAGAGAAGAAACTGCACCATCGTAAGGTATATCATTTGAATGCCAATCATATTCTAAATTAGGCATAGCATAACAGAATTGTGGTTTATCCATTTTGGGATAAAGATAATAGGTATGCCTATTTCCAGTAAATTTATCACTTTCAGAAGGAATACCATATTCTGTCTTAATGCTCACATCTTCCACTTCTAACGTCAATTGATAAGGTGCATCACAGCCATTTAATGCTTTATCTGAGTTATCCTTCACATAATTAGTAATATCTTGACCATATAAATTCTGCCATTTAATTTTTAATTTACTTGAATTGACACGATGAAGTGTATCGCCATCATCATCCTTCCAATAACCATTATCAGCAATCACTTTATCTGCCAATACTTCTGGATAATCCCCATGAGGTACTAATGTCTTAATATCTGCAAAAGTGGCCGAAAGTTTATCTAACACTAATGGGTTTTCCATACTTGAGCTATCATTTGATACAGTAATAATTTTGTTTCCGGGCAATGTTACTGATAATAAGGGACTAATTGAATCGGCATGGGTTGCACCGCCATCAAAGGTTAAATAAGGCGCAGTACCGTGAATGCGCTCAGAAGTCGTGGCCGATAATGCCTGTGATTCTAATGAGTACAGCAATAACAACAACGGTGCTAATGCCAATGGGATTTTTGCAAATAATTTTGTGAATAATTTCGATAATAATTCGAGAGATAATTTCGATGATATAAATGAGTTTCGTGCAAAAACTCGTCGAATAGGATTATTTGATAAATTTAAGACATAGGTTTGCCAGTGCTTGTGCCTTGTGCCTTGTGCCTAAAATGGTACTGCATTTTGTTCCACCTGTCAAGTAATATTTTGTTTTATTTCGATTTTTTGTAGTTACTCGCTTATTTAATAAGCTTATCTTTCTAAAGCGATGAAAGTATAACCATTTATAAAATAGTTGGCTAGTTTTTTAGCGGACTTTTTTGTAAAGAAATGTAAAGATGAAAACGATTCGGCTTTAGTGATAAGTTAATTTTATAATTAAAATACGGTGTTATCTTTAGGATTTTTTAACTTTTGTGGAATGATTAATATTGCTGATAACATCTAAAACACAAACACGCCCAACAGCCCAGTTTGGCGTGCTAGCTTTACTTCATTATCGGCATATTTTGACGCTCTGATAAGGCAAGCTTATTAATATTGTGGTGCTATAAGCGTGTTTTTTGCTCTAAAATCTCTCAGGTAGACTATTGATTTTATTTAATTATTTATTTTATATTTTTAAATAAAATCAAACATTTATAGATTAGCATTTTTGTTATTATGACTACTTAATTCCACTTTATAAGGTGCATTACATATCGTTAATACATCACTACAGCCTATTGCTTGGTTATTTTTATCTATAATACTCAACATCAAATTCTTAAATGTCGTTACTCCACTTTGTCCGTCTCCATCATCATCTCCCCAATAGTTATAACGTGTGACTAAGTAACTTATACTCACTAAGTTACTTGATCTTAATGTAGAAACCATCATGCCTATATCTGCAAAACTTTGCTCACCCACTGGTAACTTAATCGGGTTTGTCGCACTTGAAGTGTTGGTTAATAGTGTGATTTTTGTTACAGCTATTTTTTGTATTTTAACTTAGTATATGTTTTAGACTTAACTTTCAAGAATTACTATTCAACTATCAACTTGCTGATGACAGTAATCTGGCATTTAATTATTTTGTATTGAACTCACTTAGGTTATATAATCTTAATTTTATTATAATAAAGGAGTCTGTGATGTGCTTACCTATGTTTAAATATCACCCAAATGCATATCAACTCGATATTTTTGTTAATGAAAAGGGAATTTGTTCCGTTTGTAATCAAAAACGAACAATAAAATATAATTTGGTACCTTATTGTGTTGAAGATCCTGATTATATCTGCCCATGGTGTATTGCCGATGGTTCGGCTGCAGAAAAATATCAAGGTCAATTCAACGATAATTATGGTGTAGAAGATGTGCCATCCGAAATGTTAGACGAAATAGTATTAAAAACCCCGAGTTATTCATCATGGCAACAGGAAGTTTGGTTATCGCATTGTAACGAACCTTGTGCTTTTATTGGTTATGTTGGAGCCAAAGAAATTGAACCCTATTTTGATGAAATCTTAGATGATATCCAAGACTATCCCGAAGAATTGATAAAATCGTCTTTATCGAAAGACGGGACGTTCGTTGGCTATTTGTTTGAGTGTGTGCAATGTGCTAAAAAAAGGTTGCATGTTGATTGTGATTGATTTTAATAACTCTATACAGAGTATCGATTTAATATGCTAAATTAAAATAAGAAATAATAGTGTGCAATATCTCACTGATAAAAGGAAATAACTAGGAAAACTGCAACCATGAAAAAATACCATTGTTATTAACTATATTGTTGTTTAGTTGGTTTAATACTAATTATACGTTCGCCAATACTCAAACTGCATCATCTCAATATAAAAAGCAGTTTGCTGACGTTGCTGATGTTGCCGCTTTTAATGATTATATTGCTTGCTATCCCGTATCTGAACATCTTAATACATATAAAAAAATCGCCAGCCATATCAGAGATACTCATTACCATTTTTTAAGTGATGCTAACTATAATCAACTTGAAAACCAACTTAAAATCATCTTAGAAGATTAGCAGTTATATTTCAAAACTATTTCTTTTTCTTCCATGATCGTTATAAAAACCTTGTTCGTGGCGTATTGTGTATGCAATGACGCCACAAATAGATAACGCTAGGTTAGCGCACTATTCAAGCAATAGCGAAAATAATTTGTGCTACGGTAATTTGATATGATCAATATACCCTTTTACAATATTTACACTTTTTTCAAAGAGTTTTTTTTCATTTTCGTTAAAGTCGAGCTTGATCACTTTTTTAATACCATGTTGATCTAAAATAGCAGGAACACCAATTGCAACATTTTTATAGCCATATTCGCCGTCTAAAATACAACTAAGCGCTAATGCTCGGTGGCTATTAGTGAATATATGTTGGCAAATTTCGGTGATAGTGCTAGCTATGCCATATTCGGTGCAATGCTTACGGTTAGCAATTTCAAAGCCCATTTTTCGAGCTTGCGTGCCAATTTGTTCAAAATCAATTTTGTTTTTTTCTAAATCATTAAGATTAATTCCATAAACCGATGAATGCGACCAAACAGGGAATTGTGAATCACCATGCTCACCTACAATAAAGGCATCAATGCTTTGTGGACCAATATCCATTTTTTCACCCAATAATCGACGCAAACGTACCGTATCAAGCCATACTCCTGTACCAATCACTCGATGACGAGGCAAGCCAGATAGTTTCCAGACTTGATATGTAATGGCATCGCAAGGATTGGTGGCAATTAAAAATATGCCTTTAAAACCATTGTTCATCATATCAGGCACTATGTTGGCAATGATTTTAGAGGTTCCTGCAAGCTCTTCTGCACGGCTTTTTTGAGCTATGCCTGAAGTTACACTGATAATCGCAATATCAATATCGGCGCAATTGGTCGATTCGCGTAAACTGACTTTAACCATATTTTGCCGATAGGCTGCCGCATCTAGTAAATCTTGTGCATGCCCATAGGCTAATTCTTTATTAAGATCAACAAGTGCAATTTCTTCGCAAATACCTCGGTTAACCAATGTATAAGCCGTTGTTGATCCCACATTACCCACGCCGATAATCATCACTTTTCGCAGTTTCATATTAAGCCTCGCTTTATTAAAAAATAAGGTAAAACAACAAGTGTTTTTCATAGTATAAAGCTAGATTAGTATGATTTAATAAATAATCTTTTCTACTTTAACTATTATTTAAATAGATGGAATTAGCTACTAATTATTTTGGTTTTATATACAATGAATTAATAACATAGCTATGTCTAAAGTTAATTGAGATCGTGAACTTTAAAAAAAATTGACTTTTACCTTTTAAATGATAATAATTCTCATTAACATTTAAATTTATTGCTATAAATAATTGGCAATGAAGTGTCACTACTACAAGTAATTAAATTGAAAGATATTTGTTAGAAACAATCACTGAATTTTGCTATTTGTTTATGAGTTAAACGCTAGGAGTCGCTAATGAAGTTCAATTTTTTGAAAAATCGTAAAATATTATTAAAGGTTATTTTAACTTCGTTAATTATTTTGACAGGTATGCACAAATCTGCACAAGCGTCAGAAAGGAAATTTAAAGTCGTTACTACCTTTACGGTTATTCAAGATATTGCGCAAAATGTAGCTGGTGATGCTGCTATAGTAGAGTCAATTACCAAAGTCGGCGCAGAAATTCATGAATACGACCCCACCCCGCAAGATATTACCAAAGTGCTTTCAGCAGATTTAGTGTTATGGAATGGCCTTAATTTGGAGCTTTGGTTTAAACGCTTTTTTGAAGATGTAAAAGATGTCCCATCCGTTGTTGTGACTGAAGGTATTGAGCCGATGCCAATCCGCGAAGGAAGCTATAAAGGTAACCCTAATCCACATGCTTGGATGTCGCCAACACTAGCCTTAATTTATATTGAAAATATTCGCGCGGCATTTGTCAAATATGATCCTAAAAATACGGCTATTTATAATAGAAATGCTGCTGATTATATTGCTAAAATTAAAGCGCTTGATGCACCATTACGCGAACGGTTGGCCAAAATCCCTGAGGCAAAACGTTGGCTTGTGACCAGCGAAGGAGCTTTTAGTTATCTAGCTCGCGACTATAATTTGAAAGAAGCTTACTTATGGCCAATAAACGCTGAACAACAAGGCACACCTCAGCAAGTTAGGCAATTAATTGATTTAGTGCGAGCAAATGATATTCCTGTCATTTTTAGTGAGAGTACTATTTCAGATAAACCCGCTAAACAAGTGAGCAAAGAAACCGATATTAAATATGGTGGCGTTTTGTATGTCGATTCGCTTTCAACTAAAAATGGTCCTGTTCCAACTTATATTGATTTGTTAAAAGTGACCGTTGAAACCATTGCTAAAGGATTTGAAAAATAATGACTCAAATTTGCTTGAAAGTTGATGATATTACGGTGACTTATAATAATGGCCATACTGCAATTTATGATGCTAGCTTTAGCTTAAACGGTGGTACTATTTGTGCTTTAGTTGGTATTAATGGTAGTGGCAAGTCAACGTTATTTAAAAGCATTATGGGAATGGTTCATCCAACCCGTGGGCGTGTAACTTTTAATGATTTCTCAGTAAATCAAGCTTTAAAGCAAAATATCATTGCCTATGTGCCACAAACCGAAGAAGTCGATTGGGATTTTCCTGTTCTGGTGTCGGATGTAGTAATGATGGGACGATACGGGCATATGTCTTTTTTACGTATTCCAAGCAAAGAAGACAAAAAACAAGTTAATATTGCTCTTGAACGTGTGAACATGCTTGATTTTAAGCATCGTCAAATTGGCGAACTTTCTGGTGGGCAAAAAAAACGAGTATTTTTAGCTCGAGCATTAGCTCAACAAGGTAAAGTGCTGTTGCTAGATGAGCCCTTTACTGGAGTTGATGTTAAAACCGAAAATGCCATTATTGATTTATTGAAAGATCTGCGTGAAGAAGGCCATTTAATTTTAGTTTCAACCCATAACTTAGGTAGTGTTCCTGAATTTTGTGATCAAGTGGTATTAATTAATCAAACCGTACTGGCCTTTGGTCCAACTAAAACAACTTTTACACCGCAAAATTTAATGACCACCTTTGGTGGTGCACTACGTTACCTTAGTTTATCAGGCGAGAAACTGCATAATGACGAAGATCCTCGTAAAGTATCCATATTAACTGACGATGAGCGTGCTGCTATTTTTTATGGCGAAGGTAAGCATGATTCCCCCCATCGAGATTTATTGATTGACCATCACGATAATAAACCCAAGGGGTAACAATAAATGGAACTTTTACTTGAACCATTTACCTACGATTTTATGCTTAAAGCAATTTGGGTAAGTAGTATTGTTGGCGCTGCTTGTGCTTTTTTATCGGCTTTTTTAATGTTAAAAGGTTGGTCACTAATGGGCGATGCGCTATCGCACTCTGTTGTACCTGGCGTTGCTGGTGCGTATGCACTTGGACTACCTTATTCAATTGGAGCATTTTTTACTGGGTTACTGGCGGCACTTGCAATTACGTTGGTTCGTGCCTTTACACGCTTAAAAGAAGACGCCACTATCGGTTTTATTTTTTCAACCTTTTTTGCTGTCGGTTTGTTAATTATTTCGCTCAATCCAACATCTGTTAATGCACAAACTATTATATTTGGTAATATTCTTGGAATTGATGATAGCGATATGTGGCAAGTGCAAATCATTATTTTGGTATCATTTATACTACTTTTCTTTTTTTGGAAGGATTTGTTAGTTGTCTTTTTTGATGAAACTCATGCCAGATCGATTGGATTAAAACCATTAAAACTAAAAATCCTATTTTTTACTATTTTAAGCGCATGTACCGTTGCAGCATTACAAACAGTTGGGGCTATTTTAGTAATAGCTATGGTTGTTACCCCTGGGGCAACCGCTTACTTACTGACTAATCGATTTTCTCGGCTATTGATTATCTCGGTTCTTATTGGCACTATAACTAGTGCTGTTGGTGCTTGGATTAGCTACTTTTTAAATGGCGAAACTGGTGGCGTTATTGTAACGCTACAAACGCTGATTTTTATTGCCGCATTTTTATTTGCTCCAAAGCAAGGATTTATTGCCAATCATCTTCAGATCCGTAAAAGCCGTTTAAATAAAGGGAGAAAGGTATGACAGAGTTTTGGGAATTTATCTACTATCCTCTGACCCTTCCTCTTATTCAGCGTGCAATTTTAGCTGCACTAGCAACTGGTATAGTTTGTGCTTTGCTTTCTTGCTTTTTAGTTTTAAAAGGCTGGTCCTTAATGGGGGATGCAATTTCGCATGCGGTTTTACCTGGAATTGTGCTAGCCTATTTAGCAGGTATTCCCATTATAATTGGTGCTTTTGCTTCAGGCCTATTTTGCTCGGTTGCAACAGGTTACATCAAAGAAAATAGCCGATTGAAAGAGGATACCGTAATGGGGATTGTATTTTCGGGTATGTTTGCTTTTGGTTTAGTATTATTTTCAAAAGTAGATACTTCACAGCATTTAAATCATATCCTATTTGGTAGTGTACTTGGCACTAGTTATGACGAGCTTAAAAAGATCATATTTATTGCTACAATTGTATCAATCTTAGTTATTATAAAACGCCGCGATCTTATGCTTTACTGCTTTGATCCGCTGCAAGCCAAAGTTGTTGGACTACCAGTTAAACTATTACATTATGGTTTATTAAGTGTGTTAGCTTTAACCATTGTAGGTTCATTAAAAATAGCGGGTATGATTTTAGTTATTGCTATGCTAATAGCTCCAGGTATAACTGCTTTTTCGTTAACTAAACGTTTTGAATGGATGTTAGTAATTGCTGTGTTAGTTTCCATATTTTCAACGGTGGCGGGCACCTTGATAAGTTATTATGCTGATGCATCAACTAGTGCTTGTATTGTTATTTTGCAGGCAACCATATTTTTATTTGCTCAGGTTTATCAGTTTATTACTAGCAAAAAATTACGCCACTAAAATTATTCTTGTAACTATTGTAAAGAAGCCGTCTTTAGAAATACTTTTTTACAGCTATAAAAAACAGCGTAATGATATTTTTAAGCCATTTTACGCTGTTATTATTAATTTAATTGTTATTCATCATCCAAATATTTACTATTATCAGCATAATTATCAAAACGTGAAAACTGACCTTGGAATTTTAATCGAACTTTCCCAATTGGTCCGTTTCGCTGTTTTCCTAGAATAATTTCAGCAATGCCTTTATGTTCTGAGGCTTCGTTATAAACCTCATCACGATAGATAAACATTATCACATCAGCATCTTGTTCGATAGAGCCTGATTCACGTAAATCAGAGTTAACTGGTCTTTTATCGGCTCGTTGCTCCAAACTACGATTAAGCTGAGATAGTGCAACAACAGGAACTTGTAATTCTTTAGCCAAGGCTTTTAGTGAACGCGATATTTCGGCAATTTCTAAAGTACGATTTTCAGAAATATTCGGTACACGCATAAGCTGTAAGTAATCAACCATTATCATACTTAAGCCTTTATGTTCCCGATAAATACGTCTTGCTCTTGAGCGTAATTCCATTGGCGTTAAACCTGATGAGTCATCGATATAGATGTTTTTCTTTTCGAGCAATAGTCCCATTGTGCTTGAGATTCTTGCCCAATCATCGTCTTGCAGTTGTCCTGTTCGAATTTTTGTTTGGTCAACACGTGAAAGCGAAGCTAGCATACGCATCATGATTTGTTCTGAAGGCATTTCTAAGCTGAATATTAATACTGGTTTTTCTTGTTCTAGCGCAGCATTTTCGCACAAATTCATAGCAAAAGTGGTTTTACCCATTGATGGCCTTGCCGCAATGATAATTAAATCGGAACGCTGCAAACCAGCCGTTTTTTTATCTAAATCGATATAACCTGTTGAAACTCCTGTCACACCATCATGTGGACGTTGAAACAACTCTTCGATTTTAGCTACCGTTGCTTCTAGCACTTCGGTAATACTTTTTGGACCTTCACCTTGTTTAGTTCGGCTTTCAGCGATTTGAAATATTTTGCTTTCCGCCAAATCTAAAATTTCGGTACTATCTCGCCCTTCTGTTGCATAACAGTTATCAGCAATATCATTTGATGCACTAATTAATTCACGTAAAATCGCTTGTTGGCGAATAATATCACTATAAGCAACAACATTTATCGCACTTGGTGTGTTTTTTGAAAGTTCAGCCAAATAAGCAAAACCACCGACATCAGCTAAAACATCTTTACTTTCAAGGCTTTCAGAAAGGGTAATTAAATCAATTGGTGTACCTTTACTGACCAATGTATGCATTTCAGAAAAAATTAGTTGATGATGGCGCGAATAAAAATCGCGATCAGTGATCATTTCAGATACGGCATCCCAACGTTGATTATCAAGCATCAAGCTACCAAGTACTGCTTGTTCAGCTTCAATTGAGTGTGGTGGAAGCTTGATATTATGCAAGTTTGATTTTTTCGCTTCTTGATTTCTAGAATCTTTATTTGTGCTTGTTCGATCAGTCTTCATTACATTTATCTTTTTAATTTAATTAACTTTTTATTGTTTGCTTATTATCCAACTTATTTTAAAAATAATGGGCCTAATGCTTGGGTTGGTATTTGATATTCTGATGGATAATCCACCTGAACTAAATATAATCCTTCAGGTTTTGCTGTTGCAGCAGCTTTCGTTCTATCTTTAGCCTGTAAAAGTTCGCTAATCCATTCTGGATGTCGATTACCCGCACCAACTTCAAGTAAACTGCCCACAATGTTACGTACCATATGGTGAACAAACGCGTTAGCTTTAATATCAACAATAATAAATTCACCTTGTCGCCAAACTTCGATATGATGAATATTACGCCAAGGTGTTCTTGATTGGCACTGCGCTGCTCTAAAGGATGAAAAATCATTCTCACCTAATAAATACTGTGCAGCTTGATGCATTAAGGTTTCATCCAAAGGTAAATAATAATGCGATACTCCTTTAGCTAAAATTGCTGTCCGATAACGATGATTATAAATCACATAACGATAACGCCGAGCAGTAGCACTAAACCGCGCATGAAAACTATCATCAACTACTTGTGACCAACGCACCGCAATATTATCAGGTAAATGAGAATTCACTCCCATTGTCCAAGCACTAGCTGATCGCATGGCTTGGGTTTCAAAATGAATAACTTGACCAGTTGCGTGTACACCAGCATCTGTGCGACCAGCACAAAAGACGTTTATTGGTGAATTAGCAATTGTCGATAGTGCGGATTCTAGTCTTTCTTGAATAGAATCAACATACTGCTGTCGTTGCCAGCCAAAGTAATTACTACCATCATATTCAATACCAAGGGCAATTTTATATATAGTCATTAATGAGGATCTCAAGTGTCTCAATTAACATTAATGCACCTAAATAACGAATATTATCAGCAACTGACCAAAATTGAATTTGTTCATAATGGCCGTAACTGTGTCTCAAATTAGCCAATTTAATAGTTAGCTGACCTTCAGACTCTATACTAACTTCGGTCACTGGAGTTGGCAGATTATCGCTTTGCACTTCAACCCCAAACTCGCTAAAACGTGCCATATCTAACTCAATCGGTAAGCTACTTGATACATTAATAGCTTGTGACACCCCATAAAACACAGGCACAATCACTGACTCAATAGAGACAGGAAGTTCATAATTACTTAATATTTTACGAATTTGATTAACTTGTGACTTTTCACCTAATATTAAATCATCATGTTCGTGCGATACGGGTAATAAGTTAAATGCTAATTGCTTGTCAAATAACTGATTATCAACTGGCATGCCATTTAATAAGCGAGCGCTCTGCCCAGCCAGCTCATCTACTCCTGGCTTACCATACAATGAGGCCGGAATAAAACTGGTGACATGTAAATTGGTTAATAACTCAATATCAGTTAAAGACGCAACACAACGCAATAATTGGCACACTGTGGCACTAGCTACAGCTATAATGTTTTCATTACGGTATTCAGTTAATACACTGTTATTAACTTTAGGTACTACTAATGGAATATGATCCTGCTGAGCAAAATAGCCACTTGCATCAATCACTACACAACCTGATTCTGCCGCAATTTGTGCATATTTTTCACTTGTTTCATAACCAGCAACAAAAAAGGCAAAATGGCACTGGCTCCAATCCATTTGTGCACTATCGGTAACAGTTAAATTTTTACCAGCAAAACGAACAACTTCACCAGCACTATTGTCACTACCGACCAAATAGAGATTTTCAATTTTTAGACTATTGTCTTGTAAACTACGTTGTTGTAATAATTCAACTAGCGCAGAACCCACTTGCCCTGTCGCCCCCACAATAGCAATATTCCATGCAGACATATTTATAAACCCAAATAAAAAATTTAACGGTAATTATATCACTATATTGTCAAATATAGCGGAAAAGATATTTTTCAATTTTGGAACACAGATCGACAAAACAAAATCTGAGCCCTTACAAATTAGCTTAATATCCGTAAAGTAATAAGCCACTTTAATCAAAATTTATTCGTTAATATGACAAAAATCACTCTATCGGATATTGCTACAAAAGCTAATATTTCAGTTGCTTCGGTTTCAAGAGTATTAAAAAAACCACATTTAACTTCTCCTCAAGCTCAACTACGCGTTTATCAAGCTATTGAAGAATTAAATATAGATACATCAAAAAATTTCAAACCCTTTCAATCAATACATAACAGTAGAAAGATATTAATTATTGATAATCAACTTTTTTCAAAAAGTTTAATCAATCTTGGTTTAGAACAAGCTTTAAAAAAAGAGCAGTATCAACTGTTTTATTTGCAGTTTCCTTATAATAATAGAAACGATATCCATCATATTATTCGTTATGTAGCCCAAAATGCATTTGACGGGATTATAATTATCAATGATGCTCCATATTTAAAAACACTGGTTTCTTATAAAGATACATTACCCCCCATTGTATTAGTTAATCACTTTTCGCTTGATTTTATTTGCGTTCACTTTGATCATTTATTGATCGGATATCAAATGACGAAATATTTAACTGAAAATTCTCATACCAAAGTTGCTATTTTACTTAATAATGACCAATTGATAAGTTCAGCACTTTTGCTACAAGGTTATAAACAAGCATTGCTACGTGCCAATATTGTTATTGAGCCTCGATATATTATTCAAGGTTGCTTTACTTATCAACATTCCAGATCAGCTATAAAAAAATTAATAAACGGAAGTAAATTGCCATCAGCAGTCATTTGTGCCGATAATTTTAGCTTAACCTATTTAGATGAAATTTATTTTAAAGATCTACACAATCAATCTCCTGATAGCATGGTTTTAGGGGCGTTACATCAAGCCAATGAAAGTAAATCCAAACTAACTAAACCGCTCACTATCTCGTATTTTAGCGCTTCTAAAGAACTTAAATATAATGAATTAGATAATTTATGTAGAATTAATAAACCATTATTTAAAATGGGACAACAGTCTGCAACTTTACTATGTGATATTATTAAAGACACAACAAAGTCTATTAAACACAATAAAATAATCAATGTTGAATCGATGTTTTACTAATACGTGCACTATCTTTAAAAGATAGTCCCTATTTTGTTTTTGCTCGCTTTCATTGCAAATAATCATCGTACATTCTGATATTGCAGAGAGTAAAAATAATTCAGAAGTCCAGACCGTTTAGTTTTATTGAGATCTGATATCGCCTTAGCGCTTGGCAAATTGAAATAAGGAGGGTTATAAATAAGGCAAAGTGTAGCCGTAATCTTTTTCCCAGATAGTAAGCTTTTAAGTTGAATAGCCACTTATTAAATTTCATCCATTATCATTTACAGGACTTTACCCAATGTGAATAAATTAATATGAAATTTCAATATTCGAGCATTTTTAATATAAAATTCGGTGATTAAATTGCCTTTCACCTTTAATTAGCAAATACACAAAATTTAGAATTAACTCTAAAAACAAGATAATTTTTCCAAATAACCTTTATTTACTCCATTTAAGATATTAGATAGCAATTATTATGTTTGTTTAAATGTTCACTTTATTGGTAAACGGCGTTAAATCAGTACATAAAAAGAGGGAAGCATCCCTCTTTTTTTTACGCTCCAGCTCTGTAATTTGGTGGTTCTTTGGTGATAAGTACATCGTGCACATGGCTTTCTTTCATTCCAGCACCAGTAATGCGATAGAATTTAGGTTTAGTTCTTAACTCATCAATTGTTGCGCAACCGGTCAATCCCATACAAGATCTTAATCCCCCCATTTGTTGATGAACTATTTCTTTTAGTAAACCTTTGTAGGCAATACGACCTTCTATACCCTCTGGCACAAGTTTATCAGCAGCATTGTCAGTTTGGAAATAACGGTCAGAAGATCCTTTTGTCATTGCACCAAGCGAACCCATTCCACGATATGATTTATATGCTCTGCCTTGGAATAGTTCAATTTCACCTGGTGCTTCTTCAGTACCTGCAAACATTGAGCCAACCATTACACAAGATGCACCTGCTGCAATAGCTTTAGCAATATCACCTGAATATCGAATTCCACCATCAGCAATAACAGGAATGTTGTGTTTTTGTGCAATTTCGACAGCATCCATTATGGCGCTAATTTGAGGTACGCCAACACCAGTTACAATGCGTGTTGTACAAATTGAGCCGGGGCCAATTCCTACTTTAACGGCGTTAACACCTGCATCAATTAAGGCTTTAGCTCCTTCTGCTGTGGCGATGTTACCGCCAATAATTTGTAAATCTGGATAGGACTTTCTTGCTTGGCGAATACGCTCAAGTACGCCTTCTGAATGGCCGTGCGATGAATCAATCAATAATACATCTACACCTGCTTCTACTAATGCTGCAATCCGCTCTTCATTACCAGCGGCTGCGCCAACAGCTGCTCCAACACGCAAACGACCTTGTTTGTCTTTACAAGCATTAGGTTTTTGTTCAGCTTTGTTATAATCTTTGACGGTAATCATACCTTTTAGGTGGAATCGACCATCAACAACAAGGACTTTTTCAACCCGGTATTCGTGCATTTTTTGCAGCACGATTTCACGTTGTTCACCTTCATTTACAGTCACTAAGCGTTCTTTCGGTGTCATCACCGCAGTAACAGGTAAAGAAAGATCCGTTGCAAATCGTACATCGCGTGCGGTGATAATGCCAACTAGTTCTTGAGTTTCAGTCACAACTGGAAACCCTGCAAAACCATACTCTTTAGCTAGTTCGATAACTTGCTTTATAGTTGCAGTTGGTAGAACTGATACAGGATCTTGTACTATGCCGCTTTCATGTTTCTTAACACGTTTTACATGATTGGTTTGATTTTCAATTGACATATTTTTATGAATAAACCCAATACCACCTTCTTGAGCAAGTGCAATAGCTAAATCAGATTCAGTTACAGTATCCATTGCGGCAGAAATCATTGGAATATTGAGCTTGATGGTTTGGGTTAATTGAGTACTAATATCAGCAGTGTTAGGTAATACTGTTGAGTGGGCTGGAACTAATAACACGTCGTCAAACGTGAGAGCTTCTTTGACTATACGGGACATGACAATATTCACCATTGAGTTAAATTGTTGATAAAATATTGCCGAGACATTCTACTTACTTTTAACTTAAAAGGCTAGGAAAATTTTATTCTATATTGAAATAAAAAAGTAAATAAAAATACAATAGAATTAAATATAAGTGAAGATATATTGAAAACACCTCACCAATTAAATAAAACTGGTGAGGTAAAAAATCGGCTCTTAATGTTTTATTAAATAAACATATTAATAGCTAAGCATCCTACTAATCCACAAACAGAAATTGTAGTTTCTAATAGTGACCAAGATTTCATGGTTTCAGCAATACTTAAATTGAAATATTCTTTAAATAACCAAAATCCAGGATCATTAACGTGCGAAAATACAACACTTCCAGCTCCTGTTGCAATAACCATCAGTTCAGGACTTACTCCTGTTGAAGCAATAAGAGGGAACACAATGCCTCCTGCTGTCAACGCTGCAACAGTCGCAGAACCAAGCGCTAATCGAAGCAATGCCGCAATTAACCAAGCCATAACGATAGGTGAAATATTCGATGAATGCATCATTTGTTCAATGTAAACTTTTACACCACTATCAACAAGCACTTGTTTAAATGCTCCGCCTCCACCAATAATTAATAACATCATGGCAATAATTTTGATTGAATCAACTAGAGTAGTATTAACTTCAGCCATGGAGCGCCCACGTAAAAGGCCAAATGTAAATACCGCAACTAATACAGAAATCAAAGTTGCAATGACTGGATCACCTAGAAATTCTACATAAGGTAACACTGCATGTCCTTTATCTAAAGTCATATCGCAAACCGCACGAATTGACATTAAAATAACTGGAATTAAAGCGGTAAAAACACTGACTGCAAAGCTTGGCATTTGCTCATCAGTAAATTTTTTAGAATTATATAAGCCTTCTTCAATTGGATGATTAATTACGCGAATAAATGGTAATCTTGCTAATACAGGCCCAGCTAAAATTACCGTTGGGATACCGATGATAGTACCATAGAGTAAGGTTCGTCCCATATCTGCTTTAAAAATTTCAGCAATAGCTGTAGGACCAGGATGAGGAGGTAAAAAGCCATGGGTCACAGATAAAGCCGCAGCCATAGGAATACCAATATATAGTGGCGATATACGTAACGTGGCAGCAATAGTTAATACTAATGGTAATAACAGGACAAAGCCAACTTCATAGAAAAGTGCAAAACCAACAATAAAACCGGTAAGTGTAACCGCCCATTGGATTTTCTTGTCACCAAATGTTTCAATTAGCGTTGTTGCGATACGTTGAGCTCCACCACAATCGGCCAATAATTTTCCCAACATTGCTCCAAAGCCCATAATTAAGGCTAAACTACCAAGCGTACCTCCGACTCCATTTTTTATGGATTTCACCACATCCATAACTGGCATGCCTTCCATTACACCAACACTTAGCGCAACTAGAATTAGAGCAATAAAACCATTGACTCGAAGTGGTAACATTAAAATAAGTAGCAGTGCTACACCAATAGCAATTATTATTAACGGCATAAATAGGTCCTCTAAAATAAAATATCCCTTGTTATCGGTAACATGCTAAATTATAGAGAAATTTAAAAAAAATACAGGTGGAAATATCTAAAATGAGAATTTGATCACATTTTTAAAATGAATCTGATTTCTGTGCCATTAATATATAATTTATATCCACATTTGGACTTAATTTGAATTGATTTTTAAATAAAAGATATTCCATACCGATAATAGCCTCTACATCTAATTTTGCTTGCTCAACAAACGCCATTAACTCTGATGGGCGAATGAAGCGATTAAAGTCGTGCGTACCTTTGGGCACTAAGCGAGCAATATATTCTGCTCCATAAATCAATAACAATTTTGCTTTATGATTACGGTTAATAGTCGATAAAAAAAGTTTACCTCCTGGTTTAAGCAATTTTGCACAGGCTTGTATGACAGAAAAAGGATCAGGTACATGTTCTAATAACTCCATACAAGTAATGACATCATACTTGGCAGGATGTTGTTGTGCATGTTTTTCAACCGTTTGCTTTTGATAATCGATCGTAAGGCCATTTTGTTCGGCATGAATTTTGGCAACGGTAAGCGATTCATCAGCAAGATCAATGGCGGTAATATTTGCCTCTAATCTGGCTAGGCTTTCAGATAATATCCCTCCCCCACAGCCAACATCAAGCACAAGTTTGTTGGTTAGTGATCCACATTTTTGTTTTATATAATCCACACGCAGTGGATTGATGATGTGTAACGGTTTGCATTTACCATTTGGGTTCCACCAATCGGCAGCAAGTCGTGAAAATTTGTCAATTTCATTTTGGTCGATGTTTTGTGACATAGTAGCTCTTTGATATCAGTAAAATCTAAAATTAACTATATGCTATGTTCTTGTGATTATCAATAAATCGGCCTAATTAAACTTGTTTATCAAAAAAATAACATATTAAACACTGCGTTTACTTTATAATTTATCCTACAAAAAGATTATTACGTCAATTAATAAGACAGTGAGAAGGTATCGTTCTTAAATGAATTTATTTAGTTCAAAACATATCATAATTTTTAACAAATATAATTGATTTTGCCGTTAATTGGCGATGTTGTAATTTTTTATTGTAAATTTCTTCTTTTTGAGTGTTTTAAAAATGTTTAATATGACATATTGATTAGTATAATCGTTATTAAAAATAAATATGATACATTCCTATCGATACTCGCTAAAAATTTATACGGATATAACCAATAACTTGCATAATATCTTGTTTATAGAAGTATTTCATGGCATGATTAAAATTTCATTTATAAAATGACACACTTTTTTCACAACGCTAAATTAAACTAATTAAGATTAAAGGAAACAATATTAATGAGTACGGTTACTATGAAAAAAAGTCACTCACAGTGGAGTTCGCGCATGGGATTTATGCTTGCCGCGGCTGGTTCTGCTGTTGGGTTAGGTAATATTTGGAAATTCCCTTATATGGCTGGTGAAATGGGTGGCTCTGCGTTTGTGCTTACCTATTTACTATTTATGTTTGTTATTGGCTTGCCAATTTTAGTTTTAGAATGGTTAATTGGGCGTCGAGGGCAAAAAAATCCAATTCATACTATGGAAGATGTCGCTGTTTCAGAAGGTCGTTCTAAATCATGGCGCTGGGTTGGTATTATTGGTGTAGTAGGTTCTTTTTTAATTCTATCATTTTATAGTGTTATCGGGGGATGGGCGACCGATTACATTGTTTTAGCTGCTCAAGGTTCTTTCGAAGGTGCTAATGGCGAAGCTACTGGTCAACTTTTTACCCATTTCCTTGGTAATGTTAACAGTCTACTAACTTGGCACACCGTATTTATGTTTGCTACAGCATTTATTGTTGCTCTTGGTGTTGGTGCTGGTTTGGAACGCGGTTGCAAATTGATGATGCCTGGGCTAGGTGTATTATTACTTGTTTTAGTTGGTTATGCTGCCTATGTTAGCGGTCCATCTTTTTATGATGCTTTTAAATTCTTGTTCACCCCTAATTGGTCTGCAATTAACGGTACAGCAGTATTGGCAGCATTGGGACATGCATTCTTTAGTCTATCTTTAGGTATGGGTATTATGATGGCTTATGGTTCTTATCTGGGTTCAGATGTGAACTTACTATCAACTGCACGTACTGTAGTTATTTTAGATGTAATTGTAGCGATGCTATCTGGTATGGCGATTTTCCCACTGGTATTTGCTAACGGTTTACAACCTGGTGAAGGCCCAGGACTTATTTTTGTCACCTTACCGATTGCTTTTGGTAATATGGCTGGCGGCACTGTTTTAGGTGTTTTATTCTTTATTTTCCTTACTTTTGCTGCATTAACTTCTTCTATTTCATTACTTGAACCAACAGTTGAATTGTTAGAAGAAAAAACACCATTGGGTAGAAAATCAGCAACAATTTTAAGTAGTTTAATTATTTGGGCATTAGGTATCGCATGTATTTTATCATTTAATGAATGGGCAGAAGTGAAACTATTTGGTAAAAATATATTTGATTTGCTTGATTACTTAACTAGTAAAATAATGTTACCTGTTACGGGTTTAGGCACAGTGATATTTGGTGCTTGGATGATGAACCAAAAACACATCCGAGAAGAATTAAATTTAAATAATTTCTGGTTTAGCATTTGGACTGTTTTATCACGATTCGTTATTCCAGCTGCTGTTATTTTAATTCTTGTTTATGGATTTATGTAATTTTTATTAATTTAAAATAACCTTTAATTAAAAAGCCTTAATCCCTTCAAGGCTTTTTTTTTGCTCTCTTTTTGCATTTTTAACAAAAAATAACCAAACAATGAATAAATGTCTTAACCTCTATTGAAATCTGCTTTTTTACTCCCATATAGCAATACATCAATAAATCAAACCATTATGTTAATTTTATTCGGTTAATCTAACTGGCAATGCACTATTAAATGAGCAAAATGATAAAAGTTAGTTAATAACAAATCATTTTCGTCATTAGAATTAATTGAAATGACTAAATATAATAGAGGAACTAGTCAATGAGTAAGCAAGGCACTGAAACTCGTGGATTTCAATCCGAAGTTAAACAAATTCTACATTTAATGATTCACTCTTTATACTCAAATAAAGAGATTTTTTTAAGGGAACTTATTTCAAACGCATCCGACGCAGCCGACAAACTTCGATTTAAAGCGTTAGAAAATCCAGATCTATATGCTGGCGATGGTGAACTTGGTGTGCGCATTTCAACTAATAAAGAAACAGGCACTTTGACTATTACCGATAATGGTATTGGTATGACTCGTGATGAAGTGATTGAAAACTTAGGTACCATTGCTAAATCAGGTACCAAAGCATTTTTAGAGTCCATTGGTAGCGATCAAGCCAAAGATAGCCAATTAATAGGTCAGTTTGGTGTAGGTTTTTATTCTGCTTTTATCGTTGCCGATAAAGTCACTGTTAGAACGCGCGCAGCCACCGCAAAAGCTGACGAAGCAGTTATGTGGGAGTCAACAGGGGAAGGTGAATATACTATATCTGATGATAATAAAGAAACCCGTGGTACAGAAATTACTTTACACTTAAAAGAAGATGAAAAAGAGTTTTTAGACGATTGGCGTTTACGCTCTATTATCAGCAAATATTCTGATCACATTTCACTTCCTGTTGAAGTACAAACTACTGATGAAGAAAGCAAAGAAGTCAAATGGGAAAAAGTTAACAAAGCACAAGCTCTTTGGACTCGTAGTAAATCAGAAGTGACTGACGAGGAATATAAAGAGTTTTATAAACATCTGTCACACGACTTTGCCGATCCATTAAGCTGGAGTCATAACCGTGTTGAAGGTAAACAAGAATATACTAGCTTACTTTATATTCCAGCAAAAGCGCCTTGGGATATGTGGAATCGTGATAATAAACACGGCTTAAAACTGTATGTACAACGTGTATTTATTATGGATGATGCTGAACAATTTATGCCTAACTATTTACGTTTTGTAAAAGGCTTAATTGATTCAAATGATTTGCCATTAAATGTATCGCGCGAAATTTTGCAAGATAACAAAATCACCCAAAACTTACGTAATGCATGTACCAAGCGTGTGTTACAAATGCTTGAAAAACTTGCTAAAGACGATAAAGAACAGTATCAACAGTTCTGGAGTGAGTTTGGTTTAGTATTAAAAGAAGGTACTGGTGAAGACTTTACAAACCGTGAAGCAATTGCAAAATTACTCCGTTTTGCGTCAACTCACACTGATAGCGATGCGCAAACTGTTTCGTTAGATGATTACATTAGCCGTATGCAAGAAGGTCAAGAAAAGATCTACTATATTACTGCTGATAGCTATGGTGCGGCAAAAAATAGTCCTCATCTTGAGCTATTCCGTAAAAAAGGTATTGAAGTATTGTTATTGTCCGATCGTATTGATGAATGGATGATGAGTAACTTAACTGAATTTGATGGCAAACAGTTCCAATCTATCAGTAAATCAGACGAATCAATCGAAAAACTAGCCGATCAAGATAGTGAACAACAAAAGCAAGTTGAAAAAGAACTTGAGCCATTTATTGAACGTGTTAAAACTGCATTAGGCGATAAAGTGAAAGAAGTAAAATTCACGCATCGCTTAACTGATACACCTGCGATTGTTACCACAGCCGCCGACGAAATGAGCACACAAATGGCTAAATTGTTTGCAGCAGCAGGTCAAAAAGCACCAGAAATCAAATACACGTTTGAAATCAATCCAGATCATAAGCTGGTTAAACGTATTGCCGATACACAAGATGAAAGCATATTTAACGATTGGGTAGAACTACTACTAGATCAGGCTTTACTTGCTGAAAAAGGTTCACTTAGTGATCCAAGTAAATTTATTCAAACCATGAATAAATTATTAACACAATAATAAAATAATAGACTAAGCGGCCTCGATACATTAACCCTATCGGGGCTTTTTTATAGTAAAAGAAAAGCAATATTTTTTTAAAATATGATATTTATCACATTTCTTTATATTTTTGCTTCCGATTTTTTTATGTCTATTCATAATAAATAGACATATATAATTAATCATACCCAATGAAAGTTTATAAAATATTAAACAACAATGTTATTGTTACACTTGATGCTAAAGGTAATGAATTAATTGTTACTGGTCGTGGAATTGGATTTAAAAAACGTGAAGGTGACTTAATTGATACAAGTCTCATAGAAAAGCAGTTTTCACTCGATAATAAAGAAACATACCCTAAATTTGAAGAATTGCTTTCAAAGATTCCTTTTGAAGTGTTAGCCACATCTGAAATTATTATTAATCATGCAAAACAATGCATAGATGGCATATTACAAGACAGCATTTATATTTCGCTGACCGACCATATCCATTTTGCTATTGAGCGCCACCAGCAAGGATTTGATATTCCTAATGGATTTCTATGGGAAATCAAAAAGTTTTACCCTAAAGAGTTTCAAATCGGTTTGTATGCCTTATCAATAATAAAAGAACGATTATCTGTTGAATTACCTGAAGACGAAGCTGGTTTTATTACTTTTCATATTATCAATGCGCAATTAAATGACACAATGCCCAATATTGTTAATATGACTAAAATCATGCGCGAAATTCTTAATATAGTGAAATACCACTTTAACTTTGAATATGACGAAAATTGCCTATCTTATCAACGTTTTGTTACTCATTTAAAATTTTTTGCTCACCGTATTTTAAGCCACAGCAAGCAAACACAACAAGATAACTCTTTGTATGAATTAGTACGACAAAAATACGAACTAGCCTATATTTGTACTAAACAGATAGATTTACATTTAATACAACAATATCAACATCCACTTTCTGATGACGAAAGTCTCTATTTAACTATTCATATTGAACGATTACGAACTGAATTGAAAAATCAATAATGTGATATAACTCACATTTTAATCATTATATTTGAACAAATTATATCTATTATTCTTAAATCATGCTAATTTTATTAAATCATTTTTGGATTGTTATTGCATAGAAAAGCAGTTAGCTATGCGAGCAAAACCTAAATTCCTTAAATTAAAGGGATTTAGGTTTTTTTTTGCATTGAAAAGGATAAGGTATGAAAAATAAACAGTTTGCCGAATCAATTATTCAACATGTTGGAGGTAAGGACAATGTTATCAGCTTAGTGCATTGTGCTACTCGTTTAAGATTTGTATTAAAGGATGATAACAAAGCCGATGCAGAAACATTAAAAAAGTTAGCTGGTGTGATTACAGTTGTACAAAGTGGAGGACAATTTCAGGTTGTTATCGGTAATAATGTTGCTGATGTATATAGTGACATTATGCAACTGACAAATCTTAATGAAAATAATCAACCAACCTTGCAATCAGGCAAAAAATCGGGGATTTTCTCTAAATTGATTGATCTGGTTTCGGGCATTTTTATTCCAGCTCTTGCTGTACTTGTTGCAGGCGGGATTTTAAAAGGTCTAATCTCGTTGTTACAAGTAATCAATGTCATTATCCCTGAAACACCTACTTATAATTTCCTATTTGCCATTGCTGATGCACCTTTTTATTACCTACCTATTATTTTAGGATTTTCTGCTGTTAAAAAATTTGGCGGTAACCCCTATGTAGGCATGGCAATTGGCGGTGCATTAGTTCACCCTAATATTGTCGGTATGATGGGAGGCGCATTAGAATTACAAACCGAATTCTTTTCAATCCCAATTAGTCTAATCCCTTATGCATCATCGGTATTTCCAATTATTTTAGCAAGTTGGGGATATTCTATATTGGAACGAGCTTTTAATAAAATATTGCATGATTCGTTTAAAAAATTTATCTCGCCATTACTCAGCATATTAATTACCGTACCGTTAACTTTTGCGGTTATTGGCCCTGTTGTGTCAATGTTAAGTGACCTTATTGCCTCTGGAATTATCTTCATCTATCAATTAAATCCTGTAATTGCTTCAATGATTTTAGCAGCTGGCTGGCAAATCATGGTGATATTTGGGGTTCATTGGGGATTAGTACCATTTTCGATGAATAACTTGGCTCTTTATCATGAAGACTTTATGTTACCTATTTTATTACCGGCTGTTTTTGCACAAACAGGGGCAGCATTAGCGGTAATGTTACGTTCTAAAGATAAGCAATTTAAAGCATTAGCAAGCTCATCTGTATTATCAGGGATTTTTGGTGTGACAGAACCAGCAATCTATGGCGTGAATTTACCATTAAAAAAACCATTTGTTATTGGTTGCTTGTCTGCCGCAATTGGTGGGGCTATTGTTGGTTATCATCACACTGTCACTTATTCGTTTGGTATGGTTAGTATATTTTCATTTTTACAATTAATTCCAATTGAAGGGGTCGATGCAAGATTTTATGCGGTTGTTATTGCTACAATTATTTCCTTTGCAATTGCAACAATCGTTACTTACTTCTTTGGTATACCTAAAGATAAATCTCAAACGGATGAAATTGATAATTCATATTCTAACAATATGGAAACTGAAAATAAAACCACGATCTACAGTCCAATGTCAGGCAAGGTCAATTTATTAAGTGAGGTAAAAGATCCTACATTTGCCAGTGAATTAATGGGTAAAGGAATAGCAATCATCCCAACTGTTGGTCAAGCTGTTGCACCTGATAATGGTGAAGTTGTGTCATTATTTCGAACTAAACACGCAATTGGCTTTCAAACCGAATCTGGAGCTGAAATATTAATTCATATCGGTATTGATACCGTTAAATTAGATGGTCAACATTTTGAAGCTCACGTAGAAGCTGGTAGCAAAGTAAAAAAAGGTGATTTGCTAGTCAGTTTTGATATAGAGGCAATTAAGCAAGCTGGTTTTGAAGTTACCACACCAATTATCATTACTAATAGTGATAGTTATCAAGATATACAATGTATCTTTGAACAAGATAATATTCAAAGCGGAGAGGCTTTATTAGCGTTATCCCAAAATAAGGAGTAAAACATGTCAACAAAATTTCCTAATGATTTTCTTTGGGGCGGTGCCATTGCCGCTAATCAAGTTGAAGGGGCTTACCGTGAAGGAGGCAAAGGTTTATCTACATCAGATTGTACGCCAAATGGTTTATTTGGTGACATCATCAATCGCAATGAAACTGATATTGCTAGTATTAAAGACAAAGCTATCGATTTTTATCATCGCTATCCTGAAGATATTGCTCTATTTGCTGAAATGGGTTTCACTTGTCTACGCACATCAATTGCTTGGACACGCATATTTCCTAATGGCGATGAAGAACAACCAAATGAGGCTGGTTTAGCCTTTTATGACAAATTATTTGATGAAATGGCAAAACACAACATAAAACCACTAGTCACTTTATCACATTATGAAATGCCCTATTATCTTGTTACCCAATATGGTGGATGGGAAAATCGTAAAGTCATTGAATTTTTCACTCGTTACGCTAAAACTGTTTTTGAACGCTATAAAAATAAGGTTAAATATTGGCTTACCTTCAATGAAATCAACATGTCATTACATGAACCTTTCACTGGTGTTGGTTTGGACAGAAACAGCACCAAACAGCAAATCTACCAAGCAATTCATCATCAATTAGTTGCCAGTGGTCGAGCGGTTAAACTCTGTCATCAAATCATTCCAGATGCAAAAATTGGTAACATGTTATTAGGTGCTGTGGCTTACCCTCTTACGCCAAAACCTGAAGATGTTTGGGAAACTCATCAAGAAAATCATGGTTGGTTATTTTTTGGGGATGTTCAGGTGCGTGGTTATTATCCAACCTATATGGATCGCTTCTTTAAAGAAAATCATATTAAGCTTGATATTACTGAACAAGATAAACAAGATCTTAAAGAAACAGTCGATTTTATTTCATTTAGTTATTACATGAGTTGCTGTGCAACAGATGATGAGTCACAAAAAACCAAAGGTAATATTTTAGATATGGTACCTAACCCTTATCTTAAAGCATCCGAATGGGGATGGCAGATCGATCCAATTGGGATTCGTTATCTTCTTAATTTACTTTATGAGCGTTATCAAAAACCGTTATTTATTGTCGAAAATGGCTTAGGTGCTAAAGATAAATTAGAAGTAGACAATACAATCAATGATGATTATCGGATTAATTATATGAATGATCATTTAGTACAAATCCGAGAAGCCATCAACGATGGTGTTGAAGTCATGGGATACACCAGTTGGGGACCAATAGATCTTATCAGTGCATCTAAAGCCGAAGTCACTAAACGCTATGGATTTATTTATGTAGATCTAAATCAAGATGGCACTGGCACACTAAATCGTTATAAAAAGAAAAGCTTCTACTGGTATCAATCTGTGATTTCCTCAAAAGGTGAAAATTTGAAAGCATAAGATAATCTGGGAGGATTGACGCTACTCATCCCCCCTATTATTTTTTTATAAACATGTGAAAAGGTAAATAGCTAATTGAATGGAGATATAAATTATTTAAATTAATCATATTACTATAAAAAACATATATACATAAAAATAAAACAAAACTTTAAATTATTGGATTGTTACTGCTTTTTGGCAGGCAAAACCTAAATATTAATTAGAGAATTATT
The DNA here is from genome assembly GCF_046635625.1 of Gilliamella sp. BG1. Lineage (NCBI taxonomy): Bacteria > Pseudomonadati > Pseudomonadota > Gammaproteobacteria > Orbales > Orbaceae > Gilliamella > Gilliamella sp. BG1. Next base: position 86,651 of record NZ_JBIDFG010000013.1, read on the forward strand.
CTCTGATTTGGTATTTAGGTTTTTTAATATAAAAACGATTAGGAAAAAGAACAATGAAAATAAAATATCTCACAATAATGCTATTAGGGATATCAAGTTATTCTATGCTAGCAAATGCAACAGCCCACAACAACTCAATTCTCGATGATACATTTTTTAAAGACACCAAATTTGTATTTTCTACTCGAAACTATTGGAAATATTTAAAAGAAAATGCATCCCAACCTAAAGAGGTACACAGCGCTTGGGGGCAAGCATTTAGCTTTGATTATAAATCAGGTTATTTATTTGACATGATTGGTTTTGATGTCACCTATGATAACATAATAAGATTAGGTGCTAGTGATTACTTTGCGACCCGTAACCTACTTTATAACGATGGTAAAGGCTATAACAAACATAACGCTCACGGATTTAATAAATTTACCCAACGTTATGCCAAAATAAAATTAGGTAATGATGCTATTAACTTTAATGGGAAAGCTGGTTGGCATAGCATGAAGGATTTAGGTATCATAAGTTCAACCCAACATCTTACCCGCAATAGTTATCTTGGTTATAGCGGAATTCTAAAATATGATAACGTTTATTTTTCATTGGCTTATATTGATAGCACCCTACCCCGCGAATCCGCTAAAAAATTACGTTTTTTAACGGCCGATCGTAAAAAAATCATTAATAATATTTCAACAGCTGAAATCGCTTATAAAGATAAAGATCTTACTTTAGATTATTCTTATGGTGTTGCTAAAGATTATTTAAGACGCCATGTCATTGAATTATCGTATAAACCAATACAAAAATTAATCTTAGGCGGACAATTCTACGGAAGTTATGCTCTTGACAATTATGATGCCATGAAACAAAACAAAAAAGAGTTTGAAGATCACGCATGGCACTATGCAACCGATGTCGAATGGAAAGAAGAAGACTGGAGTATTAAAGTCGGTTTAGCCTATACAGACGCTAACAAACATAACGCTATCGGATATTATAATCGACATTTAGGTAAAAATACTCGTGCTCGCTTTAACGGTCTTGCCGCTGCTGGCTCAGATTATTTACGTGATGGTGAACTGGTACTAACAACAGTAATGAGTTATGATTTTGTTAAAGATAATAGCACTGGTCTATATATGAATTATGGACAATTTAACTACAAACATAATACATTAAAAAATGGCGAAATTAACGTTTTTGATATATGGAAACCAACTAGTGGTGCTTTTAAAAATTTTTCTATTCTATCGAAGGTTGGATATGGTTGGTCTTATAAAACTGTCAGTGCTTCAGACCTTACACCTAAACTTAGACATGGAAAATACCAACGTTCACCTTCACTTTCGGCGGAAACAGTAATTGATTACCGATTTAATTTATTATAAAGAGGACAAAACAATGAAAAAATTTATTATATTAATTAGTGCATTAATTATTTCAATAACAACCTTATCACAAGCTTTTGCTGATGATGTTTATCTCTATGTCACTCGCCATGGTAAAACTATGTTTAATAACGTACACCGTGCACAAGGATGGTCTGATACACCGCTAACAAAACCTGGTGTCGAGGTGGCTGAACAACTAGGACGAGGGTTGAAAGATGTCAAATTTATTTCAGTCTATTCAAGTGATTTAGGTAGAGCACGACAAACTGCTCGCATTGTTTTAGAAGCTAAAGGCGATAAAATTCAAATTAATGAAATGGAAGGCTTACGTGAACAGTGTTTTGGCGATTATGAAGGAGATTTTGATCCGAACATGTGGACACCAGCTGCACAGCATTTAGGTTATGCATCAGATAAAGAGCTAATGGCGGATATGGCTCAAGGCAAGGTTTCCCTAAAAACAATGATGGATGCAATCGCCGCAGTTGAGAAATCAGGCGAAGCCGAAGACTACAATAAAGTAAAAAATCGTATGCAAGCATCATTAAAAGCCATAGCTGAATCAGCCAAATCACAAGGTGGTGGCAACGTACTTGTAGTATCTCACGGTTTAGCAATTATGGCTATGGTTCAAGAGTGGCAAGATAAACCAATTACAGCTGGATTAGGTAACGCAAGTGTTACTAAAATTCGTTACACCGACGATGGTAAATTTATTGTTGAAAGCCTTGGAGATATGAGCTACGTCGAAAAAGGCAAAAATCAAGCAAAATAACTTCAAAATATATGGCTCACCAATGAGCCATATTCCACATTTACTATTAGCTCATAATATTAATCGATAAATTTGTAGTATTTATCGCCATAAACAAGCATAATTTAATAGTGTATTTATTAAATGTTACTAAAAGGCCAATATGTTTTATTTATGCAATTATTCATCTCCAGTGGGACTAATAACCCTAGCCAGTCAACAAAATAAGCTCGTTGGGGCTTGGATTGAAGGTGAAAAATATTTTGGTCACACACTCAATACACGAACAGAAGAAAAATCTAATTTACCCATTTTTAACTCAACAAAAAAATGGCTTGACGATTATTTTTCAGGAAAAAGACCGAATCCATACCAATTAGAACTTGCGCCAAATGGCACGCCTTTTCGAAGCTTAGTATGGGAAATTTTATGCAAAATTCCATATGGTCAGGTCATTACTTACGGCGATATCGCAAAACAGATCGCCATTAAAACAAACAAAGCAAACATGTCTAGCCAAGCCGTAGGCGGGGCTGTTGGTCATAATCCCATATCAATCATTATTCCTTGCCACCGAGTTATCGGCGCAAACGGTAATTTAACAGGTTATGCTGGTGGAATAGATAAAAAAATAAAGTTATTAGAAATAGAAGATGTTTATATCAAAGATTTTTTCATTCCAACTAAAGGAACTGCACTTTAAATTGTAGCTACATTGTTTTTCATTCTAAATTTTTAACTGATGGAATAACGATAAAGCACTACTACACCAGTTAAAAATTGAGTTAATGAATAATATATTCCATCAACTAAAAAATGTTTTAATTTTAGTATTATAAATACGGTTTTATTACACAAATAAAGCAATACTCTCAACTTTATAAAGAAAAAAGTTACACAATAAATTACCCCTTACATGCAACATAGTTATTCCAAGAGTCATTTCCCGTGCCTATATGCCCAGAATCAGAATATACATGATATTGTTTAGAAGAAGATTCTCGATCTCGTGTCCAATAAACACCGCCACGCCACTGAGAATCAGGATAAGATCTTTGATTGATAAATCCCCACTCACTAAATAATGAACCATCAATTGCTCGTGTAAAAATCCCTCCCCAGAAAATAGCAGGATCGATCTCTATAGTGGTAGTGGGAGCATTTGTTAACTCATTAACGCTTAGAAGCTTATTAATACCACCACATCGTTGCCATCCACTTGCTCTATCTCCTTTAAAATCGCCTTGAGGTTTTGCCCAAACTGAAATTGGTGTAAAACTATACTCATGCATAACAGATGCATCTCTTTTTAACACAGCCCTTATAGTGACAGTTCCTGATGGTTTACTTATTAATTTAACCATACCATTCTTATCAACAACAACCCCATCACCAGGGTTGTTAATTAATTGATAATCGTAATCCGTTTGTGCACCAGTCATCACTAACTGAAATTTAGCCCCAGGAAAGCCTGTTGTAGGAAATGTTTTTGACGATACGACTGGTTTAATCCTAAAACCATAATTTGGTACATAATCTTGAGTATAACCTCCACCACCTTTTGATCGTGTTCGCCCATCTGGCGAATTCCAATACATTCGATAATTCAAATCTGGATTATCACCAAGCTTACCCCATTGATATTCAGGATAAATAATTATGCTATTTGGTTTGGCATAACATAGTTCTGATTTTGGTGCGATTTGGTAGGTTTTGGCTAAAGTAATCTGTTTACTTTCATTTGGAATACCATATTGCGAATACGCTTTTACTTTTGTTTCAAGTATCAATTTTAATGGCATTGAAAAGCCACTGCCACAACCTATCATTTTTTTCTTATCATTACCTATTATTCTTACACCATTATTGTCATACCACCAATAATTAGTCGATTCAACTTTAAACGGCTCCTGTGGATCGGCACTATCACCATCTATATCGCTGTAATTTTCAACTTTATCTAAATTTGTTGAAGTATAAATCGCCACTTTAAAATCGTTAAGCGTTAAATTACCATCAAATTCTTTCACTTCACTAGATTTTATAGTGCCACTCGCCTCACTGTAAAAAACACCGTTGACAGTAAAACCATGTTTATTTGCACTCGATAACGCAACCACTTGCGGTGCATTTCCTGTAATAATCTGACTCGAAGTTGCTGTTAGTATTGCATTAGCTGGAACCGATATAGCCAATTGTGATAATAAGATTAAGCTCATTACTTGAGTAAGTTTCGGTTTTAAGTAAGCTGTCAGTGCCGTTATTTTGGTAGCAAAGCGAGAGTTGCAATAGAAGTGTTTAAAACAAAAAGGTAACGCTAAAGATAAAACGTTATGCTGTAATATTAAAGGTGAAACAAAATGCCCGATTAAGTCTATATTCTATCATAATTTTATTATTCCTCATAATTATTTTTGTTATTTTATTGTTATAAAATAAACAGTTAACATCATTCTCAATACTTTTAGCATAAAACAGTATATAACTATGCTACGCTATTTTAGAATAAAAACTTCATTTTTCACCTACTTTTTTGTAAAGTTTTGTTAAGAGTCTAGATGCTGACTTTTCAATGTAACAATTTAGACATAATTTATCAGTGCGATAAAAGTATTTCATATTGCTAAATTCAACAGGCAAAAGCATTGTTTTTATTTCTTACTAAATATGAATAAATAGAAGTTGATCGATACAATAAAATAGCAATCAATTTATTGATTAAAATAAAAACCATCCGTATTAGAATGGTTTGATTAATGTTTATAATAAAGAATAATATTTTACTTTTAAATATTTCTATAAAAAATCAACCTTTACAAATTATATAATTATCCAACCATTTTTCATCTTTAGTATTTGCTATTCCAATACAACCACTATCAGCATATACGGTAAATTGAGCAAATGAAGAGTGAATATCTTTTGTCCAATAAGGCTTTGTCAAAAACTCCGAATTCCAGTGAGATTTAGGATAAGCCGCTTTATTTATCGGTCCCCATTCACCTAGTAATGAATCACCTATCGCTCGCGTAAATAAATTAATAGCTGGCGGGGTTGGCGATAACTCAGGCGCATTTTTAACTGGTGAATTACTCAATTCCTTTCTAGTGAAAAGATTATTAATTCCTCCACATTGTTTTACCGCAGTATCAAATCCACCTTTCATATCACCTTGAGGAAGCGCCCAGACACTTGTTGGATTAAAACTATAATCATGAATTATTGATGGTTTTCTTTTTAAAACAGCCCGAACTGTCACTGTACCAGCTGGTTTACTATTTATAACAATACTTCCCATAGTATCAACCGAAACACCATTTCCTGGATTATTGATTACATGATAATCATAATCACTCTGCGAACCTGTCATCACTAGTTGGAACTGAGCACCAGGAAACCCTGTAGTTGGAAAACGTCTATTTGAAACAGTTGGATTAGCTTTAAAACCGAAATCCAATACATAATCGCTTGTGCGACCACCACCACCGATAGGATCTGGTATATTTAAATGAGGTTTATTCCAACCAACTCCATTACCAGTACCTTTACCATCAAAGCTAAACCATTGAAGTGTTGAGTGCACATTTGTCGCATTTGGTTTGGCATAACATAGCTCTGATTTTGGTGCGATTTGGTAGGTTTTGGCTAAGGTAATCTGTTTACTTTCATTTGGAATACCATACTGCGAATACGCTTTTACTTTTGTTTCAAGTATCAATTTTAATGGCATTGAAAAGCCACTGCCACAACCTATCATTTTTTTCTTATCATTACCTATTATTCTTACACCATTATT